>NZ_BAAGVY010000011.1:0-261799 GCF_054780635.1 Spirosoma knui
CGAATGGCTTCCTGAACGATAGAATAGCGGTCTTCGGGGGTGAAACTTCGCCTAATTTTACTCATGATTTCTGAATGTAGTAGGACTAAACTGTTTTTACAATTTTGTCCAGCCATTCAGGGGGTTAAGACAACCTTTTTTGACAATAGAAAAGTAACCTAGATTTTGAACAGGTGAGCGTGATTTAGAGTCTAGATTTTAAGTAAGTTCTTCATTGTCAGCCGAACCGAAAATTTACCCATATTTAGTTAACCGGGGGCATGACCAAAGTAGAAAGTGTACGTCTAAAGAAGGTCTATATACAACTATATAAGTCTAATGAACACCTCTTTAATGATCGCTTTATCGGTAGTCGGCCAGCTAATACTGGCTATCAGCCTTGGCAAGGAAGCCCTTACTGTTTCAACAACCGGACTTGTCCGGGTAAAACAAATCCTGATCAGCAGTGTCTTTCTGGGGTTTGCCATCATGCTGAGCTGTCTTCTTTACTTTACGCTTACTCAGCAGGGTTGATATTTCTCTGCAAACAGAGACGCTTACCCTGAACTTGGGCAAACAAAAGAGCAAAACCGAACACTGTATAAGGTTCGGTTTTGCTCTTTCTACATTAGACGTCAGATCTCAGAAGAGGTTATTAAAAGAAGAGAAGAAACGTAATTTATTTACCATACTGGGCAATGTATACTTGCTGAAGTCTGTCCCGCGTTCGCTTGAGCCGCATCTTTACCGCACTCTCCGATAAGCCGTACTGCTGCGCCAGTTCTTTAACCGAAAGGTTTTGCTCATACTTAAGCTTGAGAAGTGCTAGCTCGTCAGCAGGCAGGGAGTTGACAACGGCCTCAAGCTCTCCATGCCGTTCCTCGCAGTTGGCCACGTCATCAACACTAATGGCGTCGGGGCACTGGTTTTGCAGGTCTTCCGATAAAGATTCAGTGAGCATGCGCTTGCCTATACGAAGCTGGTCCAAGCAATGATGGTGGGTGATTGAGTAGAGCCAGGTAGAGAAGGTAGATCGATGCTGGAAAGAGTCAAGTTTGTTGAATACCTTGATAAAAATGTCCTGGGTGAGATCCTGAGCAGCCTCATCATCTTGAGTCATAGACAGACACTTTTGATAGACTTTCTGAGCGTAGCGTTGGTAGAGTGCCTCAAAGCCGTCATTTTCAACTGATTGCTGATAGCGTGTCGCTAATTGTTCATCTTTGCATCGTCGAGCCATAAGAATAGAAGATTAGGCGGGTTGAACGCCCTATTAAGTTTAGGTTACTACAATAAATGTAATAGTATGTTATTGCATCTCTCTATTTTACAACTGTTTCGAGAAATAGTAAGGTGATTTATAGTTATCAATATTAGATGATCATTAATAAATACACCCTATTTAATAAAATTTTTTAAGAATAATTTATGACTATTTGTTGTGGCCTGACCGCTTAAAAGATTTAGGGGTTTAATAAGTTAACTTATCTTTTAAGTTGCTTAAACCTATTCAGTTACCAACATTAGTACTTATTTTGCTGCTAACACGAAGTATTTAAGAATAAGTGTAGGAGAGATGTTCGTTTACGCGAAGAATTAATACACCTGTTATTAAGCCATGCTTTATTGCGGGCTTCATTAACAGGTGTATGTTGGGGATTACGGAACAGATGGCAGAATCTATAAACACTAGAAAAGCGAAGGAATAGCTGGTCTGAGATCCGGCACGGTACGCCGTGGCTCAATCATCAAGCATGCCAGATCATTAATTCGCTTAGGTATTCATGAAGTAAGCAGGCTGGATTATGGGATTATGAAGCTAAACGCGATAGTTAAGGGTGGCTTTTAATCAAGCTAATCAAATTTAAAGATCGCCAGGATGATGATGGCTAAAAACACCAACGCTTGAACTTTGTGAAACCACTTCAGCTTCGTTACAACAGGTTTAATCACTAAACCCATGTTAACTTCTTCAGCGGATAGGTTATGGGTCAACGTTTTCATTAGCGGACTGCCTACCAGAAGTCCATTCAGCGGAAGCAGCAAAATCAACCCCAGTTTGACTTGGAACCAGAGCTGGTGCAGAAACACGCCCTCAGTTATAATCATCAGACCGATTCCGGAAAGGACTAACAATACACCGCCTGCCAGTAAGACTGTTCCTAAACCTGACATGAGTCTTAAAAGGCCAGTTGATGCTTTCCCTTTCGCCTTCAACAAGTCAACGAATGTGCGGAAAACTACTAGCTCGGTAACCGTGGTGCCGGCCATAAGTACGAGGCCGGAAAGGTGCACAACCAGCAACAGGTATCGTAACGTAAGTGCATCCATCAGACAGTTGCTTTTTTACGATTTCTGAACAGTAAAAAACTGGTCACAACCATGTAAACGGCAGTAGTGCCATGAACAAGCATGCGTGGCAGGTCTATCCCGTTATTCAGGTAGACTAGCAAACAGTCCGTAGCAGGGATAATGATCGCTGCCGTAAACACATAAGCGGTCGCTTTTTTCATTCGGCTTAGCAACAAGGCTAAAAGGGCTACTCCCGAAAAGACATCGCGTATCCCCTTTAGCCTGCCGAAGGTAAGATCTGAATAGCCCGACGGCTGTATACCGAAGTCTTCCACACTGATCTGAGGAACCAGAACAAACCGGACGCCGATGAAGAGAATCCCCAGCGCAACAAACATGGTCATCCAATAGGATGCGGACCGCCAGCCCCATTGGGCCGTTACATTTTCTGTTTTCATAGTAAGTTCAATTGTTCGTACAAAGCTCACTATGAAAAAACGGGCAGTCATTCACCCAGGTTAATTAATGATTTTGGGCCATTCTTTTTCGAATACGGCTAAGCGATTGGGGCTTTATGCCCACGTAAGAGGCAATGTGATATTGTGGGATGCGCTGACCCACCTCGGGAAACTTAGCTAAAAAGGTTTGGTACCGCAGCTCAGGCGAGTCGTTGTAGAAGGAGTGTAACTGATGGATGGCTGTCACAAAAACCTCCCCGATGGCCAACCGCCCGAATCGTTCACCATGTTCTACTTTTTCGTAAAACACGTCCATATTAGCGTGACTGATCGTATAAATGGTTGAGGGTTCTAGAGCCTGAATATTCGTCAGAGATGGCTGTTGAGGGAGAAAACTGGCGTAATCACAAACAAATTCGCCCTCTTTATTAAAGTAGTTAGTTCGTTCCTCACCGTCCATACTGGTATAATATCGGACGAGTCCCTGTTCAACGAAAAAGACGTTTTTGCAAACCTGACCTGCCTGAAGCAGATGCTCACCTTTTCTAAGTTTTTGTTGGCGAAACAAAGCGGTGATGCTGGCTTCATCCGCTGAGGAAAGCGGAATATAGTGCTGGATGGTTTTGAGAAGTAGATCCATACTCAAAAGTAAGCATAGTATAGCTTCGAGCGAACGAGCAAATAAAAGCAGGATTGTACTGGCTGAGTAGGATGAAAACGCTACAAACGTGGAGCCGTCGGTCAATCTATACTTCTCTCGTTTTTTGTGCAAAAGGAAAGGGGCGTTCATTAAGACTCGTCGCTCACTATTTCATTGCCACAGGAACTGACGAACATAGAACTTTGTAACAGCCTCCTTTTCAGTTAAGGTGGTTTTCAAGCGCTCCGCTCCATTATAAGGAGGGTAGTTATCATTTGGTGACAAATGTCCTCGTCGGTTCACTACTCCCTGGCGGATATTTGCCGCATCGTGGGTTGATAGCCAACCCACTGCTACATAATACGAAAGACAAGCTATGAATCTTCAATTAAATGGCAAGAAAGCGCTGGTCAGTGGCTCAACGGCTGGTATCGGGTATGCTATCGCGAAAGAACTGGCTAAGGAAGGGGCAATCGTATACATTAACGGCCGTACAGTTGACCGGGTCGAAAATGCAGTTGCTCAAATTAAGCAGGAGAGTAATAATCAACAAGTATTTGGAATAACCGCTGACTTAAGTACAGCCCAGGGAGTTAGCCAGCTTACTCAGCAACTTCCCCAGATCGATATTTTGATTAATAACCTGGGAACGGCTAATCCCAAACCGTTTATGGAGATCACCGATGAGGATTGGCAACGATTGTTTGACATCAATGTGTTGTCTGGCATTCGATTAGCCAGGACCTACTTTACCAGTATGTTGAGCCACAATTGGGGCAGGGTTATTTTTATTGCTAGTGAATCCGCCCTTCAAGTACCCCCGGAAATGATTGATTATGGGGTTACCAAAACGGCGCAAATTGCGCTGGCCAGAGGGTTGGCAGAATTAACCAAAGGAACCAATGTCACCGTCAATTCGATCCTGCCAGGACCAACCCTATCTGAAGGCTTTGGTGAATACGTTGGCATGCTAGCCAGTCAACAGAACAAGTCGCTGCAACAAGTTGAACAAGATTTTTTTGAGCACATTCGACCTACTTCGCTAATAAATCGGTTCATCCAGCCTGATGAGATTGCTCAATTGGTTACTTATCTGGCAAGCCCGCTGTCGGCGGCAACCAATGGCTCGGCTTTACGAGTGGACGGCGGGGTTGTAAAAAGCGCTTTCTAAACTGGACTAGGGAAGCCTAATTTTCTGAAGCATCTAGGTATAGTTGATGGTTTTGTCTAACCAGCTGGTCAGACAAAACCATCAACTATACCTATTTATTACCGTGGGTTTTTAGATTGGGCATTAACAGCCGTACTTTTTATGGATGAGCAAGCTGGTGTCTGATCCGGCTTAGAGTCTCTCTGGTTACGCCTAAGTAAGAGGCAATCATATGCAGGGGAACCCGGTTAGCCAGGTTAGGGAAAGCGGAGATAAACTGTTCATACTTCGCTTTAGCATCGGTACTGATGTAATTCATGATCCTATTCTGATGGGCATCGAAACTTCGGGCTAAAAGATTCTCCGTAAATCGGTTTAAGCTGGGAATCTGTTCCGTCAGCCGAGTAAAGTCAGGCTTATCAATAAGAATTACGTCACTACTTTCTAGGCTATCAATATAGCTCTTTGACGGATGGCCAGTACGGTAGCTTTCCCGGTCGCTGATCCACCAGTTTTCAGCCGCAAACCGAAGGACATGTTCCCCGCCATCTGAATCAATTCGATACAGCCGGAGGCAACCTCTGGCCACAAAGCAGGTATGATGACAGACCTCGCCTTCTTGAAGCAGGTACTGCCTTAGCCCTAATTGTTTTTCAATGCTAAACGCACGAATCGTGTCTATCTCATCACCGGTTAGACCGGCCTTCTCCTTCAAGTAACGGGCGAACGTGTCAAACATAGGTGTAGTAAAACGAATCCCGATAAACGGGTTGCTCTGTTGAATTGATGTTGTGGTACAGATGCTTCCTGAGAAGCGCTACTGGGTGTACTTTGGTTCGCTCCATTTACCAGGAGCTCTGTTCAGTTCATAACTTGACTGCCGCTAGTGGGCATTTTACTTATGGGGGCTATGATTCAACTAAAGCTGCCAATCGATAAGCTGAATTGTAAAAAGCAACTTCAACAAGCTAGCTTTCATTCAACTTACAGCGACTCCTTCAGGAGAGCTACCACTGCAAGCGCTCGAGTAATAAACATGGCGGACAATCGACCTAAGCAGCTGCGCTTATTACCGGTCAATTTGTAGTTTTAGCTGGTTAACGAGCTTCGCTCGACGGGCTTCCTGTACAGCACTTTGCTCCGCTTGTTGTAGCTGATTGCTAAGGCGTTCAAGCATGAGCTGCTGGGTGGCCATTAGTCGTTCGGTCTGCTCCACCCTTTGTTGAAGTAATGAAATCAAGTCTTGGCAAAGTGAGCGCAGAACTGCCCAGCGGTTGGGTAGGTCAGGATTGCCAGTGAATGGGCAGGCGGATGCGAAAAAGAGTACCATTACCCGGCTTGCTTTCAATCTCTAGACTTGCCCGCAGAAGCTCACATAGGCCCTTCACTATCGTTAAACCAATGCCTTCCCCCCGGTGGGCAAGAGCTGAGCTAGCCGCCTGCGCGGTAGCTCCCTGCCGGGCGTCCTGGGTAGGATTGGGCAGACCAAAGGCCGAACTTGATTCTGGAGAGGGTGCTAACACCTGGGGCAGAGAACCCGTTTGACGAGCGGTGGGCAAGCCTGGACCAGAGTCTTGGACACTAACCGTCCAACGGTAATCACTCTCCTGGCTCCAAGACACCGATACAAACCCCTGCTGAGTATGTTTAAGAGCGTTCAGCAACAAATTCTGGATGATGCGCTGTAGCAGAAGAGGGTCTGATTCCACCTTTAACTGAGTTGGTCCGTCAACTTGCAGCAGGAGGCCTTGCTGCTGAGCCAGGGGCTGGTAATCAGCTGCCAGACTGGTTAACAATTGCCCTACCTCAACCGGCTGAATGTGCAGGGGCTCCTGGCTAGCCTCCAAGCGAGCCAAATCAATGAGTTGGCTCACCAGGGCCTGGGAGTTGGCCAGATTTCGTTGCAGCATGTCCATAAACAGCTTTTGTTGATCCAAAGACTCTCCTTCTCTGCTGGCGAGAGAAGCCGCTCCCTGAATAACACCGAAACTGCCCCGCAGATCATGGGAGGACTGGTGCAGTAATATGCTACGCTGCTGGCCTAGCTCAGTTAACTGGCTCAACGTTTTCTCGAGGACCTCTACCCGGTTAGCGGCTGATTGGCGAAGTAGTTCGGTGTACTGCTGCACACTAGCCGAAGTGATCTGGTTACCAAATCGGGCTAGCTGCTCATAGGCGGTTGCCATGAGCTGTCGATCAATACTGGGAATGAACTCCCAATAGCGCCGTAGCTCTTCCAGCAGGGTGTCGTTGAGATGATGCATCTCCGTTGACAGCTCTTCTAAGGCATGGCCTTTCTGCCAGCGGTGCAGTCCATGTTCAGCGGCTAATAGACTAATGGAGTCAACTTCGGCTTGGCCACGCAGACGGTGCTCAAGTTCATTGAGCATGAATGGCACTTTGTTATTAAACTCTTCCCGACTTAAGCTAGCAGCATTTTTCAGGTCCGGATCGCTCTCGCAAGCAGCCCGCCAGTTGTTGAGTACCGCTTCGCGCCGACTGGCTAGATAGATGGCCACTTGACCTAAGGAGGCAGAAAGAGATGAAGGGTTCATAGTTGAGCTTAAAAGGAGGGGCGCCGGAGCGGTTTTAATGTAGGCTATAGCTACCGGGTAATCAGGGAAATAAAACCCGCTGGTAAACTTACGCAAAACAAGCTAGCCAACCGTTACTAAATCCAACTGACACCCAATGACTCGCCTATGAGCGGGGTTAGCCACCTCGACCACCTTACAGGAGGTCTACCTTTTAGAATAACTCTGAAGTGATCCGTTGAATGTGTTCTTATGTACTCTTGAGATAAGCCCTGCCCCACCTACTCCTTATCGTTTAATTATCAAGCGGCAAGTATTGTCGCAGGTGAGGGCAGACAGCATGAGCATGAATGAGTCATACAGATTTTGTATCTACTGGCAATAGCCCTAACTGGTTAAATCAGATATTCTGAAACAGATTTCTACTCCCCAGTCAATCAGTTCCTGCACATGGAAGAGGTCATCCGGAGAACTGAAGACTAGTGTGTTAAATGCATTGCGACGTAGTAAACAAAACGGCCACCGCTAATGGGTGGCCGCTTGCTAACTCATAACCTATAAAAGAGCAACTTCACTACTGTTCCAAAATCGCATTACGTGCGCATATCAAGCTGTCAATGATTTAGCGCAAGTGAGCGATTAAGACAAATTTGTAAAACAGCGTTGATTGATCTTTCTCAGACTTACCTAGTAATGTGTTTAATTTATTAAAAAACGCTCTTGCTCTACGTAACCGGTCAGTTTAGTAACCGACTGGCCTGACCCGTAACGTATTAAATGGACGGCTCAGCTACAAAAAAGCCCAGCTATTTCGCGATACCTGGGCTTTCCAATTCTATCCACACCATAAAGAGGGCTTGCCCTCTTATGCTCACCAAATGTAATGACTTTCGCAATACAGCCTCGTTCTTTGCATAAATATGTCAAAAAAATGACTATAAAATACCTGTACGGTAGCTGTATATACGAGAGATGTCAATTATGATACTTAATAACTGGGCTAAGTATACATAATGCCTTATCGACCTTAGGATTGGCACAACCGGCCCTAGTCAGGACAGACTGATCACGAGTAGCTTGATCGCTTCATTATCGAAATCTATCGCTAATTTAGTATAGCGAAACTCAGTGAAATCGCGTGGATATGCTGGTTAACGGGTTGCAATGTGTATTTTTAACCAGCAAGTGAATCGGATAATAAATGTGAGGGCCATATGGCTAACGGAATAGAGTTGCCCCATGCTGATATGGCTTTAGAGAATGAGCGTCTGCAACTGGCCTTACAGGCCGCTGGTGTGGGTACCTGGGACTACAATCTGGAGACTGGTTTTGCCCAGTGGTCTACAATCTGTAAACAACTGTTTGGCTTACCTCCTCAGGCGACTGTAAATGCTGCCATTTTACTGGACCAGGTACATCCCGATGATCGGGAACGGGTGCGTCAGGCTAATCTTAGAATTCTAAGCCCGGAAAGTGATGGGGAGCACAACGTCTTGTTCCGTACGATCAGCGAACAGGGGCAGTTGCGCTGGGTTCAGGCAAAAGGTAAAACCATCCGTAATGAACACGGACAGGTTCTTCGGTTTAACGGTGTTGTCTTCGATATAACCGAGTTAAAGCTAGCTCAGGAAGCTCAGGTCCGCAGTGCCCAGGTGCTGGAACAACGAGTCGCCGAACGAACGCAGGCGTTGAATGACGCCAACCGCCAATTGAAAAAATCGAATGATAGCCTGACCGAATTTGCCTACGTAGCATCGCACGATCTGCAGGAGCCGCTCCGTAAAATTCAGGCATTTGGCGATCTGCTGAAAAGCCAGTACAGTGTTCAGTTGGGGAGTGGAGTCGACTACCTGGAGCGCATGCAGACGGCTTCCCTGCGGATGTCAACTTTGATCAAGGATCTACTGACCCTTTCCCGGCTCTCTTCCCAGCAGGAAGCGATTGCGCAGGTCTCCCTCTTCGAATTAGTTAAGGCCGTGCTGTCTGATCTTGAGCTAACGATTCAGGAGACGGCGGCCGTGATTACAATCGATACCCTGCCTATTATTGCCGGGTATCGATCGCAGTTGAATCA
Source organism: Spirosoma knui (assembly GCF_054780635.1). Taxonomy (NCBI): domain Bacteria; kingdom Pseudomonadati; phylum Bacteroidota; class Cytophagia; order Cytophagales; family Cytophagaceae; genus Spirosoma; species Spirosoma knui. The sequence continues at coordinate 9,128 of NZ_BAAGVY010000011.1, forward strand.
GCTTTTTCAGAATCTGTTGTCAAACGCGCTGAAGTTTCATCCGCCCGGCGCTACGCCTGCTGTCCGGGTGCAGAGTCAGATTATACAAAGCGATGCTTTACCGGAGGCCGTTAAGCTAGGCCCAGGGATTACTCGCTATCATCGCATCGACGTCGTTGACAACGGCATTGGATTCGACCAAAAGCATGCTGGACGTATCTTTCAGGTATTTCAGCGGCTGCACGGTAAAAGTCAATACGTCGGTACGGGCATCGGATTAGCCATTTGCGAAAAAGTGGTCACTAACCACGATGGAATCATAACGGCGACCAGCCAACCGGGGAACGGTGCTATGTTCAGCGTGTATCTGCCCGCCTATGAATCCAATGTTGAACCGCTATAACGTTACGTAGGTACTGCCGCTTACCTACCAGCTCAACTTGCTACTTAGTACCGTTGAACGTTAGGGAGAAGGGCGCGCTTGCCGTACCGCTGCTGGCTCCCGTCAGAACAGCATTCATCGTCTTGTCTACGAACGTACCGGTTCCACCACTAAGATTATAAGCGGTTCCCAGGAGCGTAGCGGATGTTGCAGGGATCGTAAATGCATTGTTGTTCAGAGTAGCCGAAAGCGCCTGACCCTGAAATTCGAGCGTAATGCCGTTACTGACCGAGGTCGACTTCGAGACTGTAATGTCGGCGGGTATGGTGACAGGCTGGCTTGTTAAACCTATTGCGGCTGAACCTTTATACGTACCTACGTATTGGTCACGTGAGTCGGAGGGGGTCTCTGTAGTTGATTTGCTACAGGAAAGAAAACCGGTAACGAGCAGCAAACAGAAGGCGTGTTTTAACATAGTTGACAGGTAGTAGAGGTGAACGATATATAAATTTCGAGTATTCAGTAAAGCGATTACTGCCGACAACTCGCCAACGGCCAGCTAACGAGCTAAGGTATAAGGTATTCGACCGTGGCCTGATCAAGTGTTTTGGCGTATCGGTCAACAACTTCGCTCAGTCGCTGAAAACCGGTTTTAGCCAGTTCGCTGGCCGATGCCTGATAAACCAGCGGTTCACTGGTGGAGCTTGAGCTAGCCGAGCCTTGTCCCTTAAAGACAACAACGCTGTTTTCGACCGTGGCCACGATACGTAAGTTAATGCCCTGAACTACGGTGTAGGCGGTTGCAATGGTGCCCTGATCTTCGTCGGCGGTTTCTACATCAAATCCATGATCTTCCAGAAACGTCAATGTCGATTCGAACAAAGCTGAATCTGCTACCGTAGTAGTTACTTCAATGCCCTCGGCCCCTTCTGGTATCGACTGCGAACGTACTATGAATGAACAGGTAAACAGGCAGAGGAGAGCAACAGCGAGCTTCATCAGTGATCGGGGAGGTTCAACAGATTTCGTTGAAATATGTATTGGTATCCGGGATGTCGGTACCCTTAATGACTAATGCTGGATTTTGTTGTTCATATTCCTGGATACAACGTTCGCCTGATTCGGTGAGCTGATAATAAGGCTGGTCAACGCCCGGCCCATGAACCACTCTGATTAAATTATTACCTAGCAAAACAGCTAGGCAATAGCTGATCATCAGGTCGTCGAAGGGGACCTCTCGGGTTAGCTGCTGACGAGTAACCGGCTTAACAATAGCAGTAAGCGTATGATACTGACCAAACGTGAGTAACATCGTTTTATCTGTTTTACCCATAACGCTTTCGTGAACCGATTGGTACATTCACGTTATAGATAAACCTAACCTGTTTAGAGCCTGCAATATACTAAGGACAAGCGGTGTTTTCCACGAATTCGATGTATCGGTCACGTAAACAGACCCAATACCGACGTTTTCAGCAAATGCATTACGTTCTAAGCATATGTAGTACGTGAAAATCTTCATTCGTAAAGCAATAAGTTTACAATCACGGCCACCTGTTTGCGAAGGCCTTTTGATAAAAGATCAGTGAGTGGCTCCGACTATCTTGTTATACATAAACTCCAGGAACAGAAAACTAGCTGTGTGTTTTATCAACTTGGTTAATTGGCAGGCCATTCTATCCCCTGAACCGACAACGCTTACCGATATTACCAACGTGCTCGTATGACCTACTTTCGAATTGCATTGTATTACACCGTAGCAGGCCTGATGGCCTGGGGCTGTAGAAGTTCAACTCCATCGGGTGCGAACACCACCCGTAACCAGCTTGCCACACCCGTACTGGTAATGCCGGGCGATTACCCCGATCCGTCGGTGACTAAGATCGGAAGTACGTACTGGGCTACGGCTACCTCGTCGAACTGGTTTCCAGCTTATCCGTTGCTTAAATCAACGGATCTGGTAAATTGGCAGACGACGGGTTTCGTATTCAGCAAAAAACCAGACTGGGCCGATTATTACTTCTGGGCGCCGGAGCTAACTTACGACAACGGCCGGGTATATGTCTATTACACCGCTCACAAAAAGGGCGGCAACTTGTGCGTGGCGGTGGCCAGCGCCGACAAACCTGAAGGACCTTACCGGGATCATGGGCCGTTGGTCTGCGAAATCGACGGGTCGATTGACGCCTTTCCCATGCGTGATGAAACCGGCAAGTTGTACCTGATCTGGAAGGAAGATGGCAATAGCGTCGGAAAGCCAACGCCAATCTGGGCGCAACCGATGAACGAAGAACGTACCGCCTTAACCGGCGAGAAACGCGAACTGTTCCGGAATGATGCCTCCTGGGAAGCGAACCTGGTCGAAGGCGTATCGATGATAAAACACCAGGATTACTATTACGCGTTTTACGCGGCTGCGGGCTGTTGCGGACCGGGCTGTACCTATGCTACCGGCATTGCCCGGGCTAAGAACTTGCTCGGCCCCTGGGAAAAATACAGCAAAAATCCCATCATGACGGCCGATGCAGTCTGGAAATGCCCTGGTCATGGTACGCCTGTCGAACGAAACGGACGTGACTTTTTTCTTTACCACGCCTATAATAAAGAAGAGGACGTTCACGTAGGCAGACAGACTTTACTGCGCGAATTTCGCTTTACCAACGATGGCTGGCTGGCTTTTGAGGGAACCGCTCAGCCGGTCCCGACCGCGCGGCCTACGGTGCGGGAGGAGTTTAGTGGCAACGCTTTGTCAACCGCCTGGAACTGGTCTGTTTTCCATCAGCCGACGGTCTCCGTGCAGAATGGACTGTTGCGGTTAGCGGCCCAACCCGATAAAGTTGGTGAGTACGTAGCGCACCGCACAACGGCGGGCAACTATACGGCCCAGACGACCATACGCAGGCAAACCTCTACTGCTGAAGCAGGTCTGGCTTTAATTGGTGATGATGACAATGCTGTGGGTATATCCCTCGCAAACGGGCAAACAATCGTTTGGAAGCGCGAGAAAGGCGTTGATCAGAAGCTGGCTACGACAAACGCACCGACCGGAGAAGCCATAACGCTGCGGACGACCGTGAAGAACGGGAAAACCATTTCGTTCGCTTACAGCGTAGATGGAAAATCGTTCGTCTCAATGGACGCCGGCCCTATAGATGGCTCCTTTCTGCCACCCTGGGACCGGGCCGTACGTGTCGGTTTAACCGCAAAGGGTAATCGTGAACAGGCCGCCTTATTCGATACGTTTACCATAACGTCTGAGTAAACACAAGCATTGCGAAGCCTGCGTCCGGCATTACGTATCGGAACAATACCTGCTGACTAACTATTTGCAGGTCGTCACTACCGTTAGGCTGGCATTGGTAAAGCTGTTAGCAGTTGTAAAGGCCGCTACTTCATCGTCTCCGCATACTTTTTGTTCGTTTCGGTTTACCTGTCCCGTTGGCCCGTAGGTGAGCGTTTCGCAGCTTTTGCAGTTCTTTTTCTTAAACACTCCGCCTTCGCAGGAGGCCAGCACAAGTACGGCTACGGCCGCTATTCCTAAATGTTTCATACGTGTCTTGTTGCTTAGGCAACACTGGTGAACGCTTGTATAACTGAATCCAATACAGAGTGTTGGGTCACTTGCGACTTCACGTACGTATACTATAATGCGGATATTTTCGTACTAGTAGTGAATAGCCGATTGGGGTAACTACTTAGGCTAGGTATTTGAGCGGATTTACCGTTTTGTGTGAGTACTTACCCTCGTCCATGTATTGGCATTAAGCAGGCTGATCTGTCTGTTTAGTGAAATAAAATTGGCATTCAGCGCGCTTAGCTTGCATATAATCAATAATCGGGACAGTTTTACAGAAGCTTGTCGTATATAGTTAACCAAAACCTAAGTAGTACATGAAGCGAGTATTTTTTACAGTTGCGATTGCGTTGGCTTCGTTCTCAACGTATGCTCAAACCACCTGGGGCATGGATAAAGCCCACTCTAAACTTGGGTTTACCGTTACCCACCTGGCCCTGACAGAAGTAGATGGTAATTTCAAAACGTTCGACGCAAAAGTAACGGCTACCAAGCCCGATCTGTCGGATGCTGTATTTGAACTTACGGCGGATGTGAACAGCATCAGCACGGATAACGAACGGCGCGACAATCACCTGAAGAGCCCTGACTTTTTCGATGCCGCTAAATACCCAACCATTACGTTCAAAAGTAAGTCGTTCCAGAAAGTAGAGGGTAAGAAGTACAAGATCTTGGGTGATCTGACCATGCATGGCGTAACCAAGCCTGTTACGCTCGATGCGGTTATGAATGGCCCGGTAACGATGGAGAACCCACGCGGTAAACAGGAAAAAGCTGGTTTCAAAATTGCCGGTACACTAAAACGCTCCGATTTTGGCGTCGGCTCTTCGTCGACTGTCGTGGTGAGCGATGAAGTTGAAATCAAAGCTAACGGCGAGTTTGCCAAGCAGGATCAGGCCGTATCTGAAGTGAAAAAGTAGCTACTTCGTTTCGATAAGGAAACCCGCTGACAAGTAGTCTAGGCTACAGTCAGCGGGTTTTTTATTGGGAGCTGTCGTGAGAGTATTGATATAGGTTATGACCAAAAGTTGCCGCCGAGAAGACGCACATCAGCTTTTGGTCCGCTGCATAATCTGTTATGCACATTGTTTATTCACTATTCATAGCGCCTTTCGAGCTACAATAAAACAAACGTCTTTTCCTATAGGTTAACAATCATATTAACAGCGTACACTCAACTTACTCAACGATATGGCACATACTCATTCGGCTCCACGCTGGTGGCTTTTACTAGTTAGGGGCGTTCTGTACATTCTGATCGGCGCATTCATGTTTGTGTTTGCGAGTTCGTATACCGCACAATCCGGACATATTATTGGCGCGCTGGCCATTCTGGCCGGGGCTTGCCAGCTTGCCTTTTCATTTACGAACCGGGGCACGGAGAGCAACAACATGTGGGGTATCCTGCACGGCATTGCCGACTTAGGCTTTGGCATTGCCATGTTCATCTATTCGCAAGGCACAATCAAAGGATTTGTCGATGTACTCGGCTTCTGGGCCATGATGTACGCCTTTCTACAGGCGGTACAGGCTATGTACGCGTTCCTGTCGGCGCGTGGCGGAACAGGTGTTAATTTGCCCAGCGTTCTGGTTCACTTCGCCAACGTACTGATCGCGGGTGGCCTGACCTTTACGTTGCTATTACGTCCAGCGGGCTTTGACTCGACACTTGGTTACGTTGGCGTTTTCCCGATTATCCTGGGAGCGCTGATTATTGTGTTAACCCAGCAAATGCGAGCGCAGGCTGATCGGGCATCGTATCAGCACTAGTCACACCACTTTACGTAACAAAAAAGCCACAGATCGCTGTGGCTTTTTTGTTACGTCCTGAGAAGCAAGTTATTACGTTAACTAGCTACGTTCCACTGGCAATCTGTTCTTCCTGTTGCTGCCGGACCTGCTGCCCAATGGAAACATACTCGACCTCGCAGGGGTAGCCAAATAGGCAATTATCTTTAATCTGCCGAGCCACGCGTTCTGGTACCATCTGCTCCCAGCCGTCCTCCCCCTGTTGAATCATCTCCAGGACATGATCGGTTGAAATGTGCAGATTCTGTTCGTTATAATCCGTAATGTCTTCGATTTTGTCGTTCCGCACGAGGTACTGAAACAGGGGTTCTAGCGTTGGCGGCAACTCGAATTCGTTGCAGGTGTAGATACTGCCGTTTTTCAGCGTTGGATACACAAACAGTTTCACTTTTCGGCTGAACAACGTTGCAAACGACTCCAGAATACCCCCCGGTAGAAATTCGTAGTGGCCCTCCTCAAAGATGTATTCCAGATTCGGAATGCCAACAATCAGGCCGATTTTCAGGCGGGTTAATCGCGCCAGATATGCCACCAGCTTATAATACTCCAGGTAATTGGAAATCATCACCGTCTGGCCCATCGAACACAGAATATCGACCCGATCCAGAAAATCTTTCTCGTCGATTCCCTGATCGTTGGCTTTCAGGTTGTGGAGCGTTAACTCGGCCATCGATATAACCCGGTTTGGGTCAACATCTGATTCCGCCTTAAACTGTTTGATGCCATTTTCGATCATGTCCATCTGAACGTTGGTGACCGGACGTAACCGCCCGCGCATGACCAGAATATGCTTTTTATACAGAGCTTCCGACGGTTGCAGTACCTGACCATCGGGACCGAACAGGGCCGCATCCGTAAATCCGTTCTTGACCAGATGCAGGCTCATCAGTCGGTTGTCGACGTCCGCAAAGTCGGGACCGTTGAACCGAATCATGTCAATCTGAATGCGCTCGGGTGCCAGATCATCCATGAGCGACAGCACGAGCGTCTCCGGCGATTTTGCGTAATAATAACAGCCATATATCAGGTTGACGCCAATGATACCAAGTGCCTGCTGCTGCAGGATGTTCTCATTGTCGAGCATCCGAACGTGGATGATCACATCGTTGTAGCCAGCCTGCGGATTCAATTGAAAGCGACAGCCAATCCAGCCGTGCGCATCGTTCGTTTTCTGATAATTCAGGGCAACAACGGTATTCGCGAACGCAAAAAAGGTTGTGTCGGAGCCGCGTTTCTCGGCCAGCCGTTTCTCAAGTAAGCTGTATTCTTTGGTGAGCATTTTCACCAGTCTCGACTCCACTACGTAGCGCCCGCTTTCTTCGACGCCATAGATAGAGTCGCTGAACGTCATATCGTAGGCTGACATCGTTTTGGCGATGGTACCCGAAGAGCCCCCCGCCTTAAAAAACATCGCAGCCGTTTCCTGACCCGCGCCGATCTCGGCAAACGAACCGTAGATTTTTCGGTCAAGGTTGATCCGTAATGCTTTCTGTTTTGTGCCAATATTCTTCTCGTACATGATCTTGGCGGCTTGCTGATGCTAAATATACAGACGAAACGAGACAAAACTCGTGCCTGCCTGTCTTCTCAACATCGGTTGTTGATGGGTTGTTTCCGTAATGTTGACCATCATTTTCGGAAAGAGTTTAATTGTCTGGTAAAAGTCCAGAAAACTCAAAAGGCAGTTATATAACTGCCTTTTGAGTTTTCACGTAACGCGAGGCTGATTAACGACTTACACCCAGCGCATCGGCGAACATGTTACCACCGGCGGCCTTACGATCGAGCGAAGAACCGACGCTTGGCAAGGCATCGATCGCGGTTGGAGCCGGCCGACGAGCCGTACGGGAACCCGTGATCTGACCAATCGCTTCGCCGAGCAGGGTCTCCGTGATGTCGCCAAACGCTTTCATGCCGATGATCGGCTCCGTCACTTCCACGGAGGGAGTAAATCCACCGGCATAGTCGGTGAAGCCGTCGGCATTTGCCGATTTAAAGGTAAGCGGCTGCATGCCCCATTTGATACGTCCCGACTTGTCAGAGATTGTGATTGAGCCAACGTTTTTGCCGATCGTTTTCGTACCAATCGTCGTTACGGTCATATAGGGACGGAGGCCATTGATGATCAGCTCACTGGCAGAGGCCGTGCTCCTTGTAGTCAGGATGTAGACCCGGTTCAGGTTAGCGCCAATATTGTTGTGCTTGCTCACAAAGTGCTGCGTATTCCAGTTCGGACCGTACCGCTGGTTGTAATCGGCCGTAACGGTATTGTTCCACTTCTGTGCGTAATACACCTTCGAAGCATCGACGTTTTTGCCGATCAGGCTGGCCAGCTTAGTCGATGAACTAACGTAGCCCCCCCGGTTGTAGCGCAAATCCAGAACTAGTTCGGTAACCCCTTTCTGCTTGAATTTACCGAAGATGTTATCGAGCTTACCATCATATTCATTAGCAGTGCTGCCGTTAGCACCTGGTATAAACTGGTTATACACTACATAACCGATGGTTTTGCCGCCAATGGTATAGGTCGTATCCAGCAGAACGGGGTCTTCCTGAAACACTACAGCCGTCACTTGTTTCGTCTGCGCATTGTCAACTACGGCTCCATTGGCCAGCGACGCCATGCCAAACGTTAAGACGTCGCCGGCGAGTAGCTCTCCGTAGTTCGTAGCGGTCATCGGCTGGCCGTTCACTTTTGTGAAGATGTCGCCCCGCTTAAGACCGGCCTGAGCCGCCGGTGAGCCAGGTAATACGTACAGAACGGAGCCGATCACATTCGCTCTGGTCTGATCGCGGTAAAAAAATTTGTACTCCATACCAGTCGTTTTCGACTGTCCGCTCAGCGATGCCTGCAACTCCTGGGCGCTTTCCTGAATCCAGGAAAACCGGTCGCGGTCGATGTTGGCCGTGTTAGTGTACTCGTATAGTAGCGACTTAAAGAAATTTTCGGGTGTTAACGACTTATCTGGATTCGCCGGAAGCTTGTCGTTCCAGAGGTAATAGTAATTCATATTGGCCAGAATCCAGTCGTTCACTTCCTGCGTGGTTACCGGGCCGGACGTGACCGTCGACGAAATGCCCGCGGTTACCGGAGAGGGCGTTACGTCCGGCTCTTTCTTGCAGGACGACAGCAAAAAAGTACCTGAAATGGCTAAAAGCAGCGCCGGACGTAGGGCACTTAGTTTTCTCATAGATAGTTGTTGAAGAGCAGCTTAACTGTGCTAGTACATAACGAAAAATAGCCAGAAATAATTTACCAGGAGACCGCTAAAGGCCCGGTTTGTTTCAATATTCTTCAACAAAACTCAGGCAAAGGCGTCTTCGATGTGCTTCACCCGAAACTCGTTGTTTCGCATAGTAATCGCGATAATATCAAAACGCAGGTCGAACAGCCAGTTGTGCGCAAATACGTAGTGCTCGGCGGCCCGCATGACCAGCTTCGCTTTGGTGTACGAGACAAACTCTTCGGGGTTGCCAAACGATAGGTTGGTGCGGGTCTTGACCTCAACAAATACCAGTAGTTTGCCCTTCTTGGCGATGAGGTCAATTTCGGCGTGCTGATGGCGGTAGTTACGGGCTACTATTTCGTAGCCGTTGTCCTGAAGGTACCGAACGGCGTGGTCTTCGCCTTGCTTGCCGGTTTCATTGTGCTGGGCCATGAATGGTATGGATTACAGGGTACGGATCGAACGAAAGCCGCTGTTCTCATTGTTATCAATAGAATGCGGTTTGCCCAGGGTAAGGCGTTCGATGAGTAAAACAAGGCATAGTCAGGTGAATAAACAAGTAGAGGTGCGGCAGTTGGGTATGGTCGAGTACCAGGCCGCCTGGGATGAACAGGAGCGGCTGTTTGCGCAGATCGTAGCGCAGAAGCTCCAGAATCGAAACGCCAGCGTGAGCGATCAGCAGATGACGCCGAACTACCTGCTGTTTTGCGAACATCCGCACGTGTATACGCTTGGCACCAGCGGTCACAAAGACAATCTGCTGGTTGACGAAGAGCGGCTGGCCCGCGACTACGGCGCTACCTTCTTCAAGATCAGGCGCGGGGGCGACATTACGTACCATGGGCCGGGACAACTGGTTGGTTACCCGATTCTGGACTTGGACAACTTTTTTACGGACATCCACCAGTACATGCGGTTTCTGGAGGAAAGTATCATCCTGACCTTAGCCGATTATGGCCTTCGGGCGGGGCGTATTGATGGGTTAACGGGTGTTTGGCTTGGTTATGACGATACGCAGTCGGATGGTCCGGCCCGCAAAATCTGCGCGATGGGCGTTAAAGCCAGTCGTTGGGTAACAATGCACGGATTTGCGTTGAACGTCAATACAGATTTGCGTTATTTTAACCATATTGTCCCCTGTGGCATCACCGACAAGGCCGTTACGTCACTGGCAGCCGAATTAGGTCGGGAGGTTCCACTCGGTGAAGTAGCCGAACGGGTGCAGCAGCATCTGGCGAAGTTGTTTGAGATGAAGTTAATTCAGGAGATTGACACGCAGCGTGTGTTGCGTTAAGACGGTCGCAGCCGCCCTGCCTTGTGCAGCGGGCAACGAAGTCTGACCACGCTACGTCATATATGTACAGGAATGAAAAAAGACATTAATTTTTTGCCCGTTGAGGGCGTACAGGTTGTGATCGCCCGTAAGGAGAATGTAGCTGGCGGCTACGATTGGCAGGTTTATTTAATCAACCAGAACGACGTCTCAATCAAGACCGTGTTTGTTACGTCGAAAGGCTATGGCCTGAAAGACGAGGAAGAACAGAAAACATCCACACTTCGACACTTTTTCGTGGAAGTACAGCCCGGAGCGCACGAGATCGTGGAAACGATTATGCCCGATGTATTCCACTTGAACAATGAGTACTGGGTTAGTTATTTTATTGATGATCAGATTTTTGACAAGAAGTTTATCTTCGTGCCCGACAGCATTGTCGAAGAAAATCTTGTGACTGTTCCCGCCCTGGGGCTGGAGGGGATTTTGCACGACTAAGTGTTGCGGAACGTCCGCCTGTTCGCTAAAGCCTATGCCGCAAACCGTATCCTGGAAACGTCGACTTAAGAACTTTCTGTTTATCGACCTCAAGACAGTGGCCGGTGCGCCGTCGCTGTTATCCGTAGATCCGCGTTTGCAACGGCAATGGGAAGAGAAAAGCCGTCATTTCAAGGGCGAAGACGAGGTATCAGCAGCTGGTTGGTACGACCGTCGGGCGTCGTTTTACGCCGAGTTTGGCAAGATTATTTCGATCGGGGTGGGCGGTCTGTTCTTTAACGAAGGCGATCAACCCCGGCTGAAAGTAAAGATTTTGAGCAACGACGATGAGGAAGCCCTGCTTACTGATTTCCTAACCATCGTTAACCGCTACCCACCCGGCGAACTAACCTTCTGTGCGCATAACGGGAAAGAGTTTGATTACCCGTACCTGTGCCGACGGATGATGGTGAATGGTCTGCCGCTGCCACCCTCTCTGCAAATTTCGGGGAAGAAACCCTGGGAGATTCTCCATAAAGACACCCTCGAACACTGGCAGTTTGGCGACAAACGCCACTTTGTGCCGCTCGATCTGCTGGCCGCCGTGCTGAACGTACCGACGCGGCCGCTGGAATGGATGGGTGACCGCACCAGCGAAGTCTACTACCGCGAACACGACTGGGCACGTATTGAACAGTACGCCCGTGACTCCGTGGTGATGTTGGTACAGGTGTACCTGCGCATGGTGGGTGCTCCGCTCGTAGCCGACGAGCATATTGTGATGAGCGATTGATCAACTGCACTAAACTCTTGCTCGATTAATCGCTTTTATAGAAACCGCGGGTTAAAGCCCGTGAACAAGAAGAATGAGAAACGGAAAACCGAAACAAAATAAATATAACCGGCCTGGAGGGGCCCGGTCTGGAGAGACCCGGCCCGCTGGGACCGGTCAGTCTGCGACGACGCGGCCTCGTGAGAAAGGGCTTGAAAAACAGAATAAGTCTGGATATGGCCGCCCTGTCCAGCAGGCCAGTCCAGGCCGGGCCGACTCGTTCCTGGACGAGATGAAGAACGACCTGATGGCGTTTTTTCAGATTAACAGCGAGCAATCGTTCACGCAGGACGAAGTGCTCGATCATTTTGGTACCAGCGACCGGCGCATGAAACTGATCATGCACGGCCTGATCGGTGAACTGACCGAAGAGGGTTCCCTGGTTCGTTTGCCCAATGGTAGTTACCGGGCCGATGCTGACGCCAATCTGGTTGAAGGCGTAGTCGATCACGTCAATTCGCGCTTTGCGTTCGTCGTACCGGCTACCGCAAACGGAATTCGGGGCGACCGCGATGACGACATCTGGGTGTCTACCGAAGACCTGAACGGAGCCGTTGATGGCGACCGCGTGAGTGTCGTCCGATTTGCCGATTCCCGGAATGGATCGGGCGGACGTTCCCGACGTCGGATCGAAGGCAAAGTAGCCAATGTTATCGAACGGGGACGTACCGAACTGGTGGGGCGCATCGATGTGTGGCCGACTTATGGCTTTGTGATTCCCGATAGCAAAAAGATCTACGAAGACATTTTCATCCCGAAGGAAAAGCTGGGTGGTGCAAACGACGGCGAGAAGGTCATTGTCCGGCTAACCAAATATCCGCAGCCAAATAGTAACAAACAGCAGTTCGAAGGCGAAGTGGTTACGGTGCTGGGCGTAGCGGGTCAGAATAATACCGAAATGCACGCTATTCTGGCTGAGTTTGGCTTGCCCATTCACTTCCCGGAAGACGTAGAGCGGGAGGCCGAAGCCATTCCGACCGAAATTCAGGAAGCCGAGATTGCGAACCGGCGCGACATGCGTGAGGTCACTACGTTCACGATCGACCCGGTGGATGCCAAGGACTTTGATGATGCACTGTCGGTGCAGATTTTAGACAATGGCAACTACCAGATTGGCGTTCACATTGCCGACGTAACACACTACGTAGTACCGGGCTCGAAATTGGAAAGTGAAGCGTATAATCGCGCTACGTCGGTGTATCTGGTCGATCGGGTTGTGCCGATGCTGCCCGAAAAGCTGTCGAACGGCCTGTGTTCACTACGTCCAAACGAAGATAAGCTGACGTTTTCGGCAGTCTTTGAAATGACGCCAGATGCGCACATTGCGAAAGAATGGTTCGGGCGGACGGTCATCCACTCGAACCGGCGTTTTTCGTACGAAGAAGCGCAGGATATTCTGAACAACAGCAACGGCGATTACCTGGCCGAACTACAACTGCTGAATGAGCTGGCGTATAAGCTACGCGACGAACGGTTCAAGCACGGTGCCATTAATTTCGAAACGGTTGAGGTGCGCTTCAAGCTGGACGAAAACGGCGTTCCAATCGCTGTGTTTCCCAAGATTCGGCAGGATACCAACAAACTCATCGAAGAGTTCATGCTGCTAGCGAACAAGCGGGTAGCGGAGTTTGTGCATTCGTTGTCGAAGAAAGGCAAGGGCCGCTCGGCCGAGGAAGAGGAAAACACGATGGTGTATCGGGTACACGAAGGGCCGGACGATGACAAACTGCGTGGGTTCGCTGATTTTGCCCGTCGGCTGGGTTACAAGCTCAATGTCGATGATGAGCATCTGTCAAGTTCGATGAACCGCTTCATGGAAAGCATTGAAGGCAAACCCGAAGCGAACATGTTGCAGCAACTGGCGGTACGTACCATGTCGAAAGCGCGGTACAGCACCGAAGACCTGGGCCACTTTGGGCTGGCGTTCCGGCGATATTCGCACTTTACGTCGCCCATTCGGCGCTATCCCGACATGATGGCACATCGACTGTTGCAGCACTATCTCAATCATGGCAAACCCGCTGATCGCGAAGAATACGAAGAACGTTGTCGGCATTCATCGGAGCGCGAACGGATGGCGGCTGAAGCGGAACGGGCCAGCATCAAGTACAAGCAGGTCGAGTTCATGAGCCGCATGCCCCACGATCGCACCTTTGAAGGCGTCATTTCGGGGGTAACCGAATTTGGTTTCTTCGTCGAGATCACGGAGAACAGTTGCGAAGGGCTCGTGCGGATGCAGGACCTCAGCGACGATTACTACGAATTCGACAAAGACAATTATCGGATCATTGGGCAGCGTACCAAGAAGATGTACACGTTCGGCGATCAGGTTGAGGTGCGGGTGAAAGAAACGAATCTCGGCCGCCGGAGTATGGATTTCGCCTTGGTCGGCGATAAAGCTGCCAGACGCCAGGCTGATAACGAATTGTCGAGCCACTCAGGTCGGCGCGGGTCGCGATCTGCTAAAACAGCCAGTGCTTCCTCGTCACGGTGGGGGAGTAGCTCGAGCCGTCGTGATGCGCCTGCGGCTAAAGGTGAGAACCGGCGCGGTGGCCGCGGACGACGTTAATTGAGTCTGGTCAAGCCCTCTCGAACTACAGGTAGTTCGAGAGGGCGTTCGATTATAAGCGATGCGGTTAGGCGTAAATCTTAAAGCTAAGCTTGCGTTATAGACGAAAAAACCGCTATATTTGCGCTCCTAAACGGAATGCTCCCGTAGTTCAATGGATAGAATTATGGTTTCCGGTACCATCGATAGGGGTTCGAATCCCTTCGGGAGCACACAAAGTCTATAAAGGCTAATTCGCTAGAGTAAGGTTTTACTCATCATCAGCGGATTAGCCTTTATGTTTTATGGCGGAAAATACATTATCGTCAACCAATCCGTCTTCTGTTCAGACAACCTCATCCTTTCATAACCAGATAAGCCCGGTATTTTCAGTACCGGGCTTATCTGGTTATGAAAGGATTTAAGGGAGCCTTGTTAAGGTTTGATGACCTTCACACTTTGCCGTTGGGCGGGTAGCCCGTTACCGGCTTCGCTGACTACCTGCAACAGATACATCCCGCTGGCTTGTCCCTGTATATTCCAATCAATGAGTTGCTGGGAATCGGCTTGCTGCCATTGCTGCTGACGTATCGACCTGCCGCTTACATCAACCAATTCTACTTGCAACGAGCGACCCTCAGCGCCCCGCACGATGGCCCGCAGTCTATCCTGTTGGATAGGGTTAGGGGCTAGCTCGACCTGTAACGGAGTTTCCAGACTCGCTATCTCCCTGGCCCGGCAGTTAGCATCCACGGTTAAGCGGTACGGTCCGTAGACTCTGACGGTGCCCGAACGGTCGGTAACTTTCAGGAAGAAGTTGCCCTGGGTGTTGGTTTGGGCGTTGATCAGGGTTAAACTCGACGTAGCGGTGCCTCGAAAGAGTTGGGGTGTCTCCATCAGCTTAGGGCTAGTGAGACTGTTCTTGTACCACTCGTACTTCACCGGATCACCTTCTACCACTACGTTGATGACCGCTGTACCACCCCGGCAGACAGTAGGGTTGTTACCCCCCGTTACCGTCGTAGAAGCTATGGTTGAACAGCCGTTGTCCTGGCGGGTCACCGTCACTGAGTATACTCCCGCCGTGGTGACACTGGCCTTGTTGCTATTGCCTTGTTGGGCAGCACCGTTGCTGAACGTATAGCTATAGCTTCCGCTTGGGGTAGCCGTTGCAGTGAGTGTCACGCTGGTGTTGGTAAAAGACAAGGGGCCGGTATTGGTCAGACTAATACTAGGGCTTATCGTGCTACTTGTTACCTCGGTAGTGGCCGTGGATGAACAGCCACTTGTCGTAGTCAGCGTCACCGAGTAGAGCCCGCCTTGAGTGGCAGTTGCCGTGCTGGCGGACCCGGTCTGGTTTAGGCCGGGCCCCACAAAGGTGTAGCTGCCCTGGTCGGGGGAAGTGGCTACTAGGCTGACGCTGAGTTGGCTACAGGTAAGTGGTCCGGTAGCGCTCAGACTCACGCTGGGAGTAGGGTTAACGCTCAGGTTAAAGGCGGTAGAGGTGACGGAGTTGCAGTTGCCCGTCACCACCACCAGATAGCTGCCCGCCTGAGCCGGGCTGACGTTGGTCAGCGTCAGGGTGGCGCTCTGCTGAGCCGTCCCCAGCGAGCTGTTATCCTTGTACCACTGGTAGCTGTTCACCGTGCCGCTGGTGCTGATCGAAGCGGTGACGGTGGCTCCGGCGCAGACAGCCGTGGCATTAGCCGGTTGCTGAGCGATACCGACGGTGGGGCTTCCCTGGAACTCGTAAGCACCCAGGTCGATGGTGCGCACCCGCCGGGGGTTGCCTGCCAGGTCGGTGTCGGGTAGGGTGAAGGAAACCAGGTTGCCAACGGTATAACTGATCGTGCTGTTGCCCGCATCCACCAGGGGGGAGCACGCACTTAGCCGAAAATCGCCGTTGGCCGCATCGACAAAGAGCGGGTCCACCGACAGGTTGCCCGTGCCGGGCTGGACGCCATCCTGGGTGTCAGTGTAGCTGTAGTTGATAATGGGAAATGAGGGATCACTTTTTGCGTAGGCACTGCCACCCAGCTCGGACTGGTTCCCCCAGATAATCGAGTTGAACAGCCAGAATCGGCCATAGTCACTGTACAACGCACTACCGCCAAAATAGGAACGGTTCCCGCTGAAGGTGCAGTTTAAGAGAAAAACATCCGAAAGGCGGTTGTAGATAGCCCCTCCCCGCACACCGTTGTTGCTGCTGAAGACACAGTTAGTCAGAACCACCCCTTTGGCAGTAGAGACGTAGAGGCCCCCGCCATCCGGGTCTGCATTGGAAATCACCGGACCAGGCTTGCCCACAAACCGGCAGCCCGTCAGGGTGAAGTTGTCGGCCTCCAGGAACATGGCTGAAGCGTTGCCAAAAATTGTGGAGTTCTGCAGGAACTCGCAGTTGGTCAGACTCCCCGTAACCCCATCGTTGACATAGAGCCCACCCCCGTCACCGGACTGCGAATTGTTTTCCCGGAAGATGCAGTTGGTCAGATTGACCGAGCCCGCCTTGACACACATGCCAGCGCCTGTGCGCCCAACGTTTTTGACAAAGTCCACCGAGCGCAGGGTCAACGACCCATCCAGCATCAAGAGTCCTCCTCCGGAGTTGTTAGGGGCGTTGTAGGCCGGATCAGAGCTGCGGGCCTCGCCCTGGGTGATGACCAGCCCATCGAGTACCGCGCTGCCGGTGATCATTGTAACCACATGCATCACATCACTGGCTTGGCTTTGGTCATAGGTGTCGTTGCCGTTGAGGTCGCCCGAGAGGGTGGTTGAGGAGGGGTTGGTGGTGCGGTTGTTGGTGCCAGCGGTGTAGCCCCCGTACACTTCAACCCCAGCAGCCAAACTGAAGCTGGCGGTGCGGTCGGTGGTAGTGGTGGTGGGTTTGTAGAGACCACCGGCCACCAGGACGGTGGTGCCGCTGGGGGCAGTGGCCAGCGCCCCTTGCAGGGCGGTGCCGGGCAGGGCGTTGTCCCAGGAGGAGCCGTCGCCACTGCCATTACCGGAGGGCGTCACATAAAGCGTAGCTGTAGAGTAAGGACTGACCGCTAAGCTAAAGGCGGTAGAGGTGACGGAGTTGCAGTTGCCCGTCACCACCACCAGATAGCTGCCCGCCTGAGCCGGGCTGACGTTGGTCAGCGTCAGGGTGGCGCTCTGCTGAGCCGTCCCCAGCGAGCTGTTATCCTTGTACCACTGGTAGCCGTTCACCGTGCCGCTGGTGCTGATCGAAGCGGTGACGGTGGCTCCGGCGCAGACAGCCGTGGCATTAGCCGGTTGCTGAGCGATACCGACGGTGGGGCTTCCCTGGAACTCGTAAGCACCCAGGTCGATGGTGCGCACCCGCCGGGGGTTGCCTGCCAGGTCGGTGTCGGGTAGGGTGAAGGAAACCAGGTTGCCAACGGTATAACTGATCGTGCTGTTGCCCGCATCCACCAGGGGGGAGCACGCACTTAGCCGAAAATCGCCGTTGGCCGCATCGACAAAGAGCGGGTCCACCGACAGGTTGCCCGTGCCGGGCTGGACGCCATCCTGGGTGTCAGTGTAGCTGTAGTTGATAATGGGAAATGAGGGATCACTTTTTGCGTAGGCACTGCCACCCAGCTCGGACTGGTTCCCCCAGATAATCGAGTTGAACAGCCAGAATCGGCCATAGTCACTGTACAACGCACTACCGCCAAAATAGGAACGGTTCCCGCTGAAGGTGCAGTTTAAGAGAAAAACATCCGAAAGGCGGTTGTAGATAGCCCCTCCCCGCACACCGTTGTTGCTGCTGAAGACACAGTTAGTCAGAACCACCCCTTTGGCAGTAGAGACGTAGAGGCCCCCGCCATCCGGGTCTGCATTGGAAATCACCGGACCAGGCTTGCCCACAAACCGGCAGCCCGTCAGGGTGAAGTTGTCGGCCTCCAGGAACATGGCTGAAGCGTTGCCAAAAATTGTGGAGTTCTGCAGGAACTCGCAGTTGGTCAGACTCCCCGTAACCCCATCGTTGACATAGAGCCCACCCCCGTCACCGGACTGCGAATTGTTTTCCCGGAAGATGCAGTTGGTCAGATTGACCGAGCCCGCCTTGACACACATGCCAGCGCCTGTGCGCCCAACGTTTTTGACAAAGTCCACCGAGCGCAGGGTCAACGACCCATCCAGCATCAAGAGTCCTCCTCCGGAGTTGTTAGGGGCGTTGTAGGCCGGATCAGAGCTGCGGGCCTCGCCCTGGGTGATGACCAGCCCATCGAGTACCGCGCTGCCGGTGATCATTGTAACCACATGCATCACATCACTGGCTTGGCTTTGGTCATAGGTGTCGTTGCCGTTGAGGTCGCCCGAGAGGGTGGTTGAGGAGGGGTTGGTGGTGCGGTTGTTGGTGCCAGCGGTGTAGCCCCCGTACACTTCAACCCCAGCAGCCAAACTGAAGCTGGCGGTGCGGTCGGTGGTAGTGGTGGTGGGTTTGTAGAGACCACCGGCCACCAGGACGGTGGTGCCGCTGGGGGCAGTGGCCAGCGCCCCTTGCAGGGCGGTGCCGGGCAGGGCGTTGTCCCAGGAGGAGCCGTCGCCACTGCCGTTACCGGAGGGCGTAACGTACAGGGGGTTCTGAGCCAGCGCCAACGGGCTTACCAACATCAGCAGCCACCCAATACGGCTCAAGCGTCGGTGGGGGCGAAGGGAAATTAAAGTAAGCGTACCACACTGGGCGTTGGCGACCAGAGCCAGCACCAGTGCCTGGGCGATGCGTACCCATGTTTGTAAAGTTGGTTTCATGGACATTGTATGGGTTATAATGTAGGGGCAAACCTAAGCAGGCCGATAGGTCAAAGTCTATCACAAATGTTCCATTTTTTGTACTATTGTTCCATTTTGCAGCCTG
This sequence comes from Spirosoma knui, assembly GCF_054780635.1. Lineage (NCBI taxonomy): Bacteria > Pseudomonadati > Bacteroidota > Cytophagia > Cytophagales > Cytophagaceae > Spirosoma > Spirosoma knui. The sequence continues at coordinate 28,093 of NZ_BAAGVY010000011.1, forward strand.
CCAGCAACTTTGTATCTTCGTTGCCACCTTTGGTTGTCAATTGAAATTGGTTTTGCGTATACTTCTGTTGTGGCTGGTTTTGCAGGCAACATCCTCGCAGGCTCAGCAGGTGATGCCTCGCCTTGTTGGGAAATTTGCCGTTCCCCCTACCCTCAACTTCAATACGGTAGGCGCTACTCAGGACGCCCGGGGGAATCTGTGGTTTGCTACCAACGATGGTGTCGTGCGTTTCGATGGCCATCAGTTCAAAGCGTACCACGATCCGGTGCTTCGTCAGGGCGACGACTACTTCCACGTAGTGCCCTCGCCCGATGGGCGCATCTGGTGCAAACTGGGCCGGGGCAGTGCGCTGTCGTACATCGACCCTACGCTGGATCGGATCGTGCGCATTCCGGATTCAACCCGCTTAGTACGGGAGCACCTGTCGCAGTGGCGGAGCAACTACGTCTTTGCCGATGCCGACGCTATGGTCTGGATTGCCCTGCGTCGGCGGGGGCTGATCCGCTTCAATCCCCGTACCTACGCCGTTGAGAAAATATTTGATCAACCCGACGAAGCCGCCCGCTGGATTACCCAGGATCGCGCCGGAACCATCTGGTTCACGACCAGTAAAGCGGTGTACGCCTATAATCCGACCTCACGGGCGCTGAAACGCTACCGTAATGAGCTAGGCTCCCCGAATCGAAATAAATCAGTTCCGTCGGACCAGGTGTTTGCAATTGGCATTCACGCTCGGCCCGATGGTACCATTCTCGTAGGTTTGAGCGATGAGGTAGACGTAATTCACCCGGCTACGGGGCAGGTGACCCATCTGGAGCTTATGCCCAGTAAGTTTTATCCGAACCAGATTCCTCTGGACTTCTACGAAGACCCGCAAGGGAATACTTATTTCAGGACCTCGACGACTTCCTACCGATACACTCGTGAGGGAAAGCTGGAGCAACTGGAGTTCGGTGCGCTCTCGGCTCCGGTCTTTCACCTGTTCCCAAGCCGCAACAATCGGCTTTGGGTTACCTCCGGGCAAACCTTGCTGGAATATGACTTAGCGCATATACGTCCGCTACCCGCCTTTAACCTGATCGACGTAGTCGTTAACGGCACCCGGCTGGAAAAATCCAACGATCGTCGGCGGTTCGTTCGCGATTCGCTGGGTCACCCTACGCTGACAGTTCAGGAGGGCGATCTCATTAATATCGACCTGTCTCCCTACATTGACGACGTGACGCGGGCATTCCGGCACCGGCTGGAAGGTTACGACCAGCAGTGGAACGTAATAGAGGAAGCAGCCACTTCGGTTTCGTATCAGTTGTCGGCAGGAACGTATAAGCTGCTGCTCAATCGGTTCATCGTGCCACACAAGTGGGAAAGCGAGGTGTCGCAGCTGACCATAATCGTACGGCCGCCATTCTGGAAGACAAGCTGGTTTCTTTCGCTTTGTGGTATCGTGGTTGCTGGAGTAGGTATTGTTCTGTTCCGTAGCTGGAAATTACGTCAGGAATTAGCCCGTCGGGAGTTTGAAGCGGCTACCCTGCGGGAACTCGATGAGCTGAAAAGTCGCTTTTTCGCCAATATCACCCATGAGTTTCGGACGCCCCTGACCATCATTCTCAATGCTACTGAACAGTTGGAAACATTTGACTCCCGGAATGTGGAGCGGTCCCGTCTGGAGGCTTCTATTCAACGAAACGCCTGGCAGCTCCTGCGGCTGGTTAACCAAACCCTGGATCTGGACAAGCTTGAGGCCGGTAAGCTTGAGCGTCGGGACCAACTCGGCGATCCATTCGCTTTTGTTGAACAGGTAGTCGAACAGTTCAGGGGACTGGCTCACCAGAAGCAGATTGAGCTGAGCTGGGTGCCGACTCCGCAGGCATCGAACGGGAAACTGTTCTTATTTGATGCGGATAAACTCGAAACGATCAGCTATAATCTGCTGGCCAATGCCCTCAAGTTTACCCCCGACGGTGGACGAGTAAGCGTTGAGCTAACCATTGATGATGAATACGAGCTGCAATTGCGGGTAAAGGATAGTGGTATCGGTATTCCGTCGGAGGCCTTGCCCAAAATCTTCGAGCGCTTTCATCAGGTCGATAATTCGTCTACCCGAAGCTACGCGGGAACGGGCCTGGGGTTGGCTCTGGTCAGTGAACTGACGAAATGGCTGGGAGGGCGGGTTCAGGTTGACAGCACGCCCGAACGGGGTAGTACCTTTACCGTCACTTTGCCGCTACGATCCAACGCCAGTCCGGACGATACGTTGGTTGGACTGCCAACCCAGAGTCCGGTGAAGTTTACCCCATCAGAATCCTCTTTTCCTGCAAAACCTATCTCCGCTACTGAACAGCCTGACCAGGATACGCAAGATGAGTTGCTTACCCAACCTCTGGTGCTGGTCGTAGAAGACAATGAGGAGTTACGTGCTTATATGCAGAGTTATTTGACCACTCACTACCGCATCCTCACGGCTGTAAATGGTCGTATAGGACTGGAAATGGCTATTGCCGAAGTGCCTGACTTGATTATCAGTGACGTAATGATGCCTGAGATGGATGGCTACGAACTAGTCGGTCGGCTCAAGGCGGACGAACGTACCAGCCATATTCCCAGTATACTTTTAACGGCCCGCTCGTCGGCTGACAGTCGACTGAAAGGCCTGGGAGCCGGGGCCGATGATTATCTGATAAAACCGTTCAGTCTGGAAGAGTTGAGCCTGCGCATACGTAACAACCTGCGTACCCGGCAAAACTGGCAACGGCGGTTGCTTGCTCACAGCGAACCCGAAGGGACTGAACGACTGGACAGTTCCCCTCTTGACAAAGAAGCGCAGTTTCTGGCCCGGCTGCGTGGGCTCATTCTTGAGCACTTAACCGACGAGAAAGTTGACGTTGACTGGCTGGCTGAGCAGGTACGGATGAGCCGCACCCAGCTCCACCGGAAACTGACGGCGTTGACTGACATGAACACGACCCGATTTATCCACAGCGTTCGGCTCAGCAAAGCAGTTGAACTTTTGCAAACCAGTGAGTTCAACATAGCCCAGATAGCGCAGTCAGTTGGATACCGTTCACAGTCGTATTTCAGCAAAGTGTTTCAGGAACACTATGGCTACGCGCCCATGAAGCTGAAACATTAACTCAGCGTTAGTCCACTCTCTTCACCCGCCACTTCGCGTTGAGTAGTGATACACATACTCAGACCTAACTTAATAGTTGTTTTTTGTTACTGCGAACGACCGATACGAACGTCATTTACGTTAAAAGTGCTGCGTGACGACCTGAGTATTGTTGTTGCCGATTTGGCTATAGCGGTAGGTTACTCCCATGTTGCCTCCTTCCTGCACCAGCGTCAGGCGGTTGTTGTAACCCTGCTGAGAGCCAAACGAACCCGGATCACCGGCCATATTTAACACTTTATTGTTGTTGCCATTCTGGGTGATGTCAACCGAGTTGTTGTTACCCACTTGCAGGAACCGGGCGAAATTATTGGATCCGTTCTGGGTAATAGTGGCTGCGTTGTCGTTTGAAGAGGAGGGTGACCCCTGCAATCCTTGTTGAAGAAAAGCTACATTGTTTGAACCCGCCACCTGACTAATCGTCGCTACGTTACCGTATTGACCGGATCCATCGGCGTTCGAGCCCGCAAATTGAAGAATCGTAGCCACGTTGTTTATACCTCCCGAAGTCTGGCTAATGGACGCTAACGCCCGCTGAGAGCTCGTTGTCTGCACAATCAGCGCCTGCGACCCGTTACCGTTGCTCTGCGTCACCGTAGCCGTATTGAAACGTCCATCCTGGAATATGTTAGCGGTGTGAGCGTTTCCGGATAGCTGCGCGATGCTGGCTACGTTGTCATTCGCCAGCGTGCCGACCAGACTAACGGGAGTACCGTTTAGTCCGTTGAGGGTGAAAATATTACCAGCCGCGTCCTGAAGGGCCCCATCCCGTCCCTGAGCGATATGCGCTCGCAAACCGGTACCACTCACCTGGTTAATGGCAGCCGTATTTCGGTTTGCCTGCAAAACGGCTCCGTTCACTGCAACGCCCTGGTCGATCAGGGCAACTCCGGTGGCGGTAGGATCGACCGTAAAACCACCCGCTCCGTTTGTAGAGAGTGCACCGTTACCGACTACTCCGACTTCCTGAGTAATCGAGGCACTGTTGTTTTGACCACTGCTCTGCCCGCTGGCCTGGTCGATAAGCAGATTACTGTTCTGATTGATGGTCGCCAGTGTTCCTTTACCCATCTGGCTGATGGTCGCTACGTCCCCGCTGGAATAGGTGCCCCCGTTGCTGCCGGTTCCCTGAAGAATCTGCGCCGACGAGTGCGTGGCGGTTCCCGTTTGGGCAATCGTAGCCTGATCCCGATGCGTTGCCGAGAAATAGCCCTGGACAACGGTAGCCGCATTCGTACCTCCGCCCGTACTAGTTTGCTGGATCGTAGCGGTACTTTGTTCGTCGGAACCCAGGCCAAATACGCCCTGATAGATAAACGCACCGCTACCAAGAGCCGATTGGTCGATGCTGGCCTGGGTTCCGATCGTTTCCCCTCCGCCCGCGCCCTGATAGATTAAGGCTTCGGTTTGTACTGCCGACTGAACAATGGTTGCCCGGCTGCTTTCAGAGCGGCCAGCGGTATTATCGTCGAACGGAAGGCCGCCCTGGCCGATGCTGGCCTTTACGTTGCTCGCCGTCTGCGTAACAATAGCCAGGTTGCCCACCGCTTCGGGCAGGACAAACGCACCGAGAGCCACATCGGTATCTGAAGCCCGACCCTGCTGAATCTGAGCAAAGGCGTTGACCGTTGGAGCCGCTGCTATGCCAGAACCTGTGTATCCCTGGTAAATGAAACTCCTGTTGTTTACCGAATTATGGCTCTGACTCATCAGGGCCTGGTTAATGGTTCCGTTCTGGTAGATTTCGCCTGTATTTCGACGGCTATTGTTATTCTCAAGGATAGCAGCGGCATTACCAGCCCCCGTCTGAGCAATGCCAGCGAAATTGCCATCCCCACCGGGTGCGCCAATCGTGGCCGAAGCGGACGTACCTCCTCCACTCAGTCCGTCGGGTCCTCCATTCTGTGTAATAATGGCATTGTTAGAAGGCCCACCGTCCTGACTGATACCGGAGCGATTGCCCTGCGAACCGTCGTTCTGCTGAATGGTCAGTTGGTTAGCTCCGGTGTTCGTCGGGGTGCCCTGAAAGGTGATCGCATAGTTACCGTAGTTGACTCCGTTGAGTGATGGCGTTGCGTTCTGGCGCTGCTCAATTAGGCCAACCTGATTAGCGCCCGACTGATTGTGCTGGGCATACTGTTGTTGACCGACTTGCTGAATAATCTGGGCGTATGCTGCTGTGGCCAGAATGGTTAAGGCAAAAGAGGCTAAGATTCGTTTTTTCATGAACAAGGATTTGTTGCTACAAAGGGCCGTTTCGCTACGGCTCAAGTCAATCGTTGATCGAGGTTAGTAAGACCACTTTTCTGATCGGACGTTGACAAACCGCAATCAAACGTAGTGGAATCTGAGCGCGTCGGGTAGGAGCAATGAATAACGGGCCGAAATGATTGTATAGTCAGCTTAAAGCATGCAATAATTGACAGGTACGCCAGCGCTAACCAACTCGCGACTTGATCCTGGTCGGGTACAGAAAAGAAACGGCCGTCTTGATATAGACTGTAAACAGAAGAGTGGTGAGCTTAAGCTTCGAGTGCTACCGCTGCGCGGACTGGTGCGACGAAACCCATGTCTGATCTAATAAAAAGAGTCGTAGATATCAGGACTCTTTGGGGAAGAATTGATAAAGATATTATTTCGAGAATAGGACTATCGCTAATCTCTATACGTCTCGCCGGTTCAGTTAATCAGCGAGACGTACCGCTTTCCTTTCCGAACAGACTTTACGGAATACCAGTACAACTTTGATCTCTGAAAAATATGTAGCTTATAACACGTACTGAGTCTATAGCCGTAGCTATGGACTCAGTTAGCTGAACCAATTTATAAAGTCGTATCCAGAAGTAGCCCGTGGGGCTGGAATCTCCACTAGTTAACGTTTTTTACCAGATTTTTCTGCTCAATACGTTGGTACAGTTCTTTGCCGTACGTATCGTATTCAAGAAACGTATCGGGCTTGACCAGGTAATCAGCCGCACCCAGCGCTAAGCATTTAGCGATCACAGAGGGGGTAGACGACGTTGAGGTAATGATAACGGGTAAGTGGCCGTAGGTAGTTTTGTTCTGCAACGCTTCCAGAACCTCATAGCCATTCGTTATGGGCATATTCAGATCTGATAAAATCAGATCGGGTAATCCGGTTTGATTGGCTTCGAGCCATTCTAACAACAGACGTCCGTTTTCGGCCTGTGCTACAATATCGAACAGGCCGGTTTGTTCAATGCCCTTTTTCATAAAGAGCCGTTCGTCGTCGTCGTTTTCCACTATAACAATCTGATACTTTTTCATTCCTTCAAAAGCTTGCCAGCTTGATTAAGTGTAAAATAAAACGTAGTGCCTTTCCCTAGTTCCGATTCAAGCCAAATCTGACCACCGTGCCGCTCAACAACCTTTTTGCAGATCGCTAAGCCAATGCCTACTCCCGGATAATCTTTGGGGGTATGAAGCCTGCGGAATACGTCAAATACTTTCGTTAAATCGTCGTCCGCAATGCCAATGCCATTGTCCGATACGCTAAACTTAACCTGATCGTCAACAAGTTGAGTACTGATCGTAACATGGGGTGTTTTACCCGCCGTAAATTTAAGGGCATTGTTGACCAGGTTTTGCAGCAATTGAATCAACTGCAGCCGGTTTCCCCAAACACGATCAACTCCCAGGTGAAGATCAACCTGAGCCTGACTTACTTCGGTTGATGCTTTCACGTTTTCTAATACCTCTCCGACCAGCGACTGAACATTCAACTCTTCGAGCCTTAGCTCATCTTTGCTAAGCTGCGAATAGTGCAACAGATACTGAATAAGCTCTTTCATGCGAGAGGACGCCTGGATCGATTTGTTGATATAATCGTCCACGGTCCGCCTGGCTTCAGGTTCTAGTTCCTGCTGAGTGAGTAGCAGAAAACTTTTGATGGTTCGCAGCGGCTCCTGCAGATCATGGGAAACAATGGACGTAAACTTTTCCAGTTCTTCATTGGCAGCAGCTAATTCTGCATTGCTTGCCTGCAATACGATGTTTAGCTGGCGGTAGCGTTCGTAGCTTTCCCGTAAGGCTTCTTCGACCTGTTTGCGTTCGGTTAAATCTCTTGTGACCTTCGAGAAACCAATGTGTACGCCCTGGGCATTATAAACGGCTGTAATCACTACGTTGGCCCAGAAGGAACTGCCATCTTTCCGAATTCGCCAGCCTTCTTCTTCGTACTTACCCGTGGCCAACGCAATAGTTAATTCGCGGGCTGGTTTCCCATCTATGATATCGTTTTCGGGGTAAAAGATCGAGAAGTATTTGCCAATGATCTCTTCCGTCGTATAGCCTTTGATGCGACGAGCGCCTTCGTTCCAGTTGATAACCCGCCCTTTTTCGTCGAGCATAAAGATCCCGTAATCGGTAATCTGCTCAACCAGCGACCGGTACTGTTCTTCGCTCTGGAGCAGAGTTTCCTGCGCCTGTTTACGTTCGGTCAGATCCCGGGTAACCTTTGAGAAACCGATGTGCTGGTTCTGTTCGTTGTACAGGGCGGTGATGACAATATTGGCCCAGAAAACCGCGCCGTTCTTTTTCACCCGCCAGCCTTCTTCCTCATATTTACCCGTCTGACAGGCGATGACCAGTTCACGAGCCGGTTTCTGAGTAGCCAGGTCTTCAGACGTGTAAAAGATGGAAAAGTGCTTACCCAGAATCTCGCTGGACGAATAGCCCTTGATGCTTTTGGCACCCTCGTTCCAGGTGCTGATATGTCCTTCTGTATCCAGCATAAAAATGGCGTAATCTTTAACGCCTTCTACCATTAGCCGGTACCGCTCTTCCTGCTTGAGCAGATAAAGCTCCTGCTGTTTAGCCTGGGAGCGGTCTTCAAGCAGGCAGCAGTAACCGATGAACGTACTGCGCTCGTCCATCAGACAGCTTAGGGTAATCTCTCCCCAGAACCGGGTCTGGTCCTTTTTATGCCGCCAGCCTTGCGCAATAAACTGACCGTTTTTCCGGGTTAAATCCAGCTCGTATTCAGCTTTAATAGTGTCAGACGTGGGACTATACAGCAGCGAAATGTGCTGACCGAGCAGTTCGCTCAGACCGTACTGGGTAATGTGGCAGGCCGCAGCATTAGCAAAGTTAATATAGCCATCCTTGTCCAGGCTAAAAATAGCATGGGGTAAGGTCTGAAGCAGCAAGCCGCTATCGGTACGCATGAGTAAGGTAGTAGAGGGGCAGTAAAGTTAATGCAGGGGAATTAAAAAAATGCTATTAGGTCAGCATTGCTGGAGTTAGCGATTTTATGGACAAAATGCCCGGCTTTATGTAGGCGTACATGGTATAACCCCGGTCTGTATACGAATGGTAAGTCTCGATGACAAGCCAGTCCGAAGGCTTGAGCCAGGTTGCATTATGTATGTTTTTGAAACTCCGAGCCTGACGTTGATGTCGACGTAGGTGAAAAGCGTTCATAAGGCACTTAGCAATTTGTACGTAAAAGATCGCGCTCAATATTAGCGGTTTAGCACGGAATTTGTACGCTGAATACCATATATATAAACTATGTGTTACTGCGTATCAGTCACCAAGAACTGTAAATAATCACAAATTCTATAAGCCGTTGGTGCTATGAAAAACCTCTTCTATTCATGCTGCATTTGTTTACTTACCCTATCTGGCAGTTACGTATCAGCGCAAAACAACTACGTTGTCAATACGCCAAATTCTGATGTGCCAGGTTACGACAATATGCTGATCGGTCCCAACTGTGGCATCAGCATTACGACTGGTTATAACAATGCGTTCATGGGTATTCGAGCGGGGCAGAACAACACCACCGGCTACAGCAATGCGTTTCTGGGTGCCAATTCGGGCCGATCGAACACGTCGGGGAGTAACAACGCGTACCTGGGCGTTGACGTCGGCTACTTCAATACCACGGGCAGTAACAACGCTTTTATAGGATACAGCGCTGGCTTTTCCAATACGACCGGTAATAACAATACGTTCGTAGGCGGGCAGTCGGGGCTTTCGAATACGACCGGGCTCAACAATGCTTTCGTAGGAACATCGGCGGGATATAGCAATACGACAGGACGCAACAATACATACGTAGGCGATAAAGCGGGCCGGAACAATCAATTGGGAAATATGAATACTTTTCTGGGACCGCAGGCTGGTTTCAGCGCGCAGGCCGATTCAAACACATTTGTGGGGTATCAGGCAGGGTATAGTACAACTACCGGTCAGGGTAATACGTTTTTCGGAATACTATCAGGGAAAGGCAATATGACGGGTAGTCGGAATACCTTCGTGGGCAACCAGGCCGGCCCTGCAACCAGCTACGGCAGCGACAACGTATATATTGGCTATAGCAGTGGCCAGCATGACCGCGGCTCCCGTAATACGTTTCTGGGTTACCAGACGGGTGTCGCATTAACCGAGAATGCTCAACCACTCCGCAATGCCACAGCCATTGGCGCTGGTGCCAGTGTGGCCGTGAGCGATGCGGTCGTGTTGGGAAATAAGGCTAATGTAGGCATTGGTACCTCGTCGCCCACGGCGCGGCTACATGTAGAGAGTGGTCAACCCAACGAGTCCGGCTTGCGGCTAGCTGACTTGACCGCTTATAGCCCCGTCACGCAGGCGAGCGATGCGTTCTTGACGGTCGACGAGCAGGGGTATGTGCGTAAGGCCCGGTATCAGCTAAAAATTAACACGGTCAACGAATGGAGTGATAACGTGTTTTCCTCTACGTACCGACTGGCTCCTTTGGATGAAGTAGCGGCTTTTATCAAGCAAAAAGGGCATTTACCGGGTGTTCCCTCAGCCGAAGCCGTTGTCAAAGAAGGCGTTGATCTGGTGAAAATGAACGCTACGTTGCTTGAGAAGATTGAAGAACTAACCCTGTACGTAATTGCCTTACAGAAAGCCGATCAGCAGAAAAATCAGTCTATTGACCAGCAAAATCAACGTATAAAACAGCTGGAAGCACTGATTACTAAAGCGCCTAAATGAACTATTGACGGAAGTGTGTACTGACCCGAGATTGGTGTGTAAGAGTACAGCAACGGCCAACTCGTATTCCCCTATCCCGCAAGGAGAGGGGACAGGGGTGAGGGTAGATAGGCTTCATAATTAGTCGCATCAATTGACCACTGTTACTTCAAGAACAACACTCGTTCGGCGGGTATCGACATTAGGGTTGAAACCAATGGTCATTAAGTAATTTCCTGAGTAGGTCGTTGTGTTCTGATTGATAGGAGACCGCGCACCGGGGTAGACATTCAGTTCACGAACCGAATATGTTTTGGCCGGGTTGAGGCCCTGCAGCCGGATGGAACCCGTAGTGCCGGCTTTATACCGGTTATTGGTCAGGTACGTGAACCAGACGGCCTGATCCTGCTTTTCGTTGACATACATCAGCGACGCTACGTCTCCCGCATAGGGTGAAGCCAGTCTGTACTGGTCGCCCTGCCATACGATGCCCTTGATACGTTCGTACGTTTTCAGGGCTTCCTGGCTGAACTGAAGTTCTTTCTCGTCGAGTTTACTGACCACAATATCATAGCCCAGCTTACCCATCATGGCTACGTCTGTCCGGAATTTTATAGGCTGTTTGCCCCAGTCAGTGACGTGGTTACAAGTAGCAATAGCCGGGAAGAAATAGGAATAATTCCATTGAATAAACACCCGTTCCAGCCCATCGGTGTTATCGCTCGGCCAAAATTCGGTAAAATAACGGAGTGCGCCGTAATCAACCCGGCCACCTCCGCCCGAACACAGCATCATTGGCAGTTTAGGATATTTAGCATGCAGCCGCTCCAGGACTTTGTAAAGGCCCTGCACATACTCAACGTACAGGTGAGACGGGTTCGGGTTGGTAGCCGAAAACGCGTTATAGATAACGGCATTGCAATCCCACTTAATGTAGCCCAGCGTCGGGTTCTTGGCCACGATGCCGTCGACAATACCGTACACGAAGTCCTGCACTTTGGGGTTCGTTAAATCGAGTACGAGCTGATTCCGGAAGTAGTACTCCTGGCGGTTAGGTAATTTCAGTACCCAGTCCGGATGTTTTTCGTAGAGTTCGCTCTTAGGATTCACCATTTCCGGTTCGAGCCAGATCCCGAATTTGATACCGGCACTTTCGGCTTCCTTTACCAGGTAGCCTAATCCATGCGGCAGCTTTTTGACATTTTCCTGCCAATCACCTAAACCGGCGCGGTCGTTGTTACGTGGGTACTTGTTGCCGAACCAGCCATCATCAAGCAGGAACAGATCGACGCCTAACTTCTTACCATCTTTAAAGAGTTCCGTCAGCTTTTGTTCGTTAAAATCGAAGAAGGTTGCTTCCCAGTTGTTGAGTAAGGTCAATCGATTGCCCTGCCCCTGCGGAATCCGGAATTTGCGGGCCCAGCGGTGCAGGCTACGGCTGGCAGTTCCTTTTCCGGTACTGGAGTAAGTGAATAAGAACGCCGGAGTGGTAAACTCCTTTCCCGGTGCTAACGTATACGCCGAGGCATAAGGGTTGATGCCCGCTGTCAGGCGCAGGTTATGCAGGGGATCAACCTCGAACGCGATCTGATAATTGCCCGACCAGGCCAGCGTACCTGCCATCACTTCACCGGTGTTTTCCTGCGCGGGTTCGTTCAGGGCTACCAGAAAGGAAGGAGGCTGGAACAAATCGGCGCGGGTACCCAGCTTCGTATCCAGTAGTTTGATGCCTTCCGTCAGCGGTTCCTCCGTAGGGTTCATTTCATTGGCCCAGTCGCCGTGAAAATGAGTAAGGTAGTAGTGCTGGCCGGGGATGTACAGATTCGCCGATGCGTATTTGTGGAGCGTTACGTTCTTTTTTTCCGTGTGTCGGATGGTTGACCACTGTTCAATGACGTCCTCGTTCTGGTATGCTTTGTAATACAAGGTAACTTCAAACGGATACTGCGGATCTTTGAGGAAAACGGCCGTTTGGATAACCCCCTCAGCAACCGATTTCTGCTCGTGCCGAACGTAGCGTAGATCCAGCGACGGGTTGCCGTCCGCGTGGGTCACCTGAATCGCCGGTTCCAGCAGATTTCGGCTTCCGGCCGGTGTATAGGCTGAATTATACAAACCGGTATAATCTTCACCTCGTTTTCCATTAGCTGGAATTCGGGCGTATTCGTCTGGTCGGCTCAGTCGCTGGCCAAAGTGAACGATGGTCGGGTTCTGCTCTTTATCGACCCGAATTACCAGGGCGGTTTTACGGGTTTCAATCGCAATATGATCGTCGCCCATTGCCGGTTGGACGAGCAGGAAAGAAGCGAAAAAGAGAACGAGTAAACCAGATTGCATGAAGGATTTCACTGGGTAATTTATCAAAAAAGACTACCGAACAGAATGCCCGGTAGTCTGTGGGGTAATGCGGAAAATAAGGAATTGGGCCTGATTAATACGTATCAAGAGCGTAGACCTACTTTAAAGCGGCTTCAGCTCCAGTTTCCGCCAGCGAACTTTGATTCCGCCACCATCGTGAATTTGCAACGCAACCGAGCCGTTGGCCTGACCGATCTTTTCGTCGTGCAAATCAACCATCTGCTGCCCATTAAGGTAGGTCTGCACATGGTCGCCTTCAACCCGAACGCGCAGGGTATTCCATTCACTTGGTTTGAGAATGTTTTCTTTCTCGTCGGGAATCTGGACCATCCAGCCGCGGCCATACGATTCGTAGATGCCACCCGTGTCGTGGTTTGGCGGAGCCACTTCGACTTGCCAACCTGTAATTTTAGTGCCTTCGATGCTGGAGCGGAAAAACACACCGCTGTTTCCGTTCGCTTCCTGCTTGAACTGGAGCGACAGATCGAAGTTTTTGTATTGCTGTTCCGTCGCCAGGTAGCCATACCCTTTGTCCGGGCCACTTTCGCAGATGAGTTCACCATTTTCGACGTACCATTTTTCGGTACCGTAGATTTTCCAGCCGTTCAGGTTTTTTCCGTTGAACAGGCGAATCGTTTTGGTTGGCGCCGTGAAGGCGAACAGGGCCAGCAGCAGGCCCAGAGCAGCGAGTTGTTTCATCGTGGGTTGACGTTATTGGTACTAGTAATAGGGTTTAAACGTAATGAACTACTCATTTCTTTTTGAGTTGCAACACAAATCCGCCCCCTTGCGCCATGTGTAAGTTCAGGGAATCGGCTCGGGTAACGGTTCGCTGGGTGAACTGGTAATCAACCGGGTTTCGATCGGCATTGATGCCGTCCAGGCAGCCGATCACCTCATACGTACCGGCACCCAGAAAACTAAGCGGTAAAGATACGTCACGAGCTGTCCAGTTGGTTAAGGCGCCCACAAACCAGTCATTGCCCAACCGACGCCCTGTGACAATGTACTCGCCAAGCTGAGCGTCTAAAACTTGGGTATCGTCATACGTAGTGGGTAAGCGGCCTAAGAAGTCCATGAAGCGTGGTTCCAGCAGCGCCTGCGATGGATTGCCGGAGAAAATGGGCATTGGACTGTCATACACCACAAACATGGCCAGTTGATGACAGCGCGTTCCCTGCGACATCACCTGACCCGCAATCGGTCGAAATTGCTCTTTGGTCGCATTGTTGAGCAGACCCGGTTCGTAATCCATTGGGCCCGATACCATCCGGATAAACGGCAACAAGACGTCATGGTCCGGCGTGGGCTTGCTGCTCCAGATGTTGTACTCTGACCCTAACACCCCTTCGCGCGTAATGGCGTGTGGATACGTCCGCTCGAAGCCCGCTGGTTTGTAGGCTCCGTGGTACATGATCATGATTTTCGCCTTTGCGCAGGCTTCGGCCACCCGCGTGTAGAAATTCACCATCTTCTGATCGTCACGGTCCATAAAGTCAGTCATGATGAAATCAACGCCCCATGACTGAAACTGCTTCAGCGCGGGTTCCAACTGCCGGTCGAGGGTAGCGGCCAGCGTCCACATACTGAGCCGGATTCCCTGCGAACGGGCGTAGGCGACAAGTTCCGGAATGTCCAGACCGGGTGTGATCTTGAATAAATCCTGGTAATCTGACCAGCCCGCATCTAACAAAATCCGGTCGAAGCCAAAACGTTTTGCCCAGTCAACGTAGTACTTATACGTAGCGGTGTTAATGCCCGCCCGAAAGGGAACGTTGAACAGGTTGATGTTGGTGATCCATTCGTCGGTGCATTTTCCTGGCCGAATCCACGATACGTCCGTCAGGCGGCTCGGCGTAGCCAGGCGGTAGACCAGATCGGACGCGGGCAAATCGCGGTCGCTACCAATGACCAGCACCCGCCACGGAAAGGTTCGGGTACCGATCGTCCGTGCGATGAAGCTGGCCCGTTGCGAAACAACCCATTGCGGAAATTCGCCGGGCAGCAGTCGTTCCGCCAGTGGGTAATGCGCAAATACGCCTGTCAGCGACGTTCCCCGGCGGGCCAGAAACATGCCCGGATAATCCAGCAAATCTGATTCAGTCAGCACAATTCGCGGCCCTGATGCCGGAGCAAGCAATACAGGCGAAAAGCAAAGTGCGGTGTCCGGCATCTGGCTCATCGGCTGAATCTGATACGGCTCCTCGAACGACGTATGAAACCGATCGACGCCCGAACGCGGTTGCACAGTCGGGTAATATACGATTGGATTATTGGCAAACGTAAAGTGAGCGGTTTCGTTACGTATGGTGATCGAGTCCGGAAACGAAGTGCTGAATCGATACGCTACACCATCGTTATACGCCCGAAATTCAAGCGAATACTGGTCGCGGAACGTAAGGCGCAGCGCTGTATATTGATCGGTTACTACCCGGCGTTTCGTGGCAACGGGGGCCAGAATCGAATCGCGAACAGCCAGAATACGGCTGCGCCGAGGTTGCGCGCCGACACCGAGTACGCGCCCGTCGGATAACGCCATTGCAATAGCTGATGGATTCACCAATTGCTGTCGGTCATAGTTTACCGATAAACGAACACTGTCGGTAATCGCAACGACCAGCGTAATGCGGCCATCGGGCGACGTAATGCTGCGCTGGAAAGGCCGTGGCGCACCGTAAACCATACCGCACAGAACCAGCAGCGGGATAAATACGTAGCGTTTGAAGGGGTAAGCAACCATACTCTATTCAGCAACCGAAAGCAATCACTTCGCCACAAGCACACATACTGGAGATGGGACCTTTACCGATTGGCCTGTGTAGGTCAGCTTTCCCGTCTTCGCATCCCGCTTAAAAAGGGTAATGTTATCCGTATCCTGATTGGCCACGAATACGTATTCACCTTTGGGATCAATCAGGAAATTGCGGGGTGTTTTGCCTTCCGTGGGCTGATCGCCTACTTTGGTTAGTCGGCCATCGTTCCCAATTGCAAAGATGGTTAACGCATTGTGCCCCCGGTTCGACTGGTACAGGAATTTGCCGCTCGGATCAATGTGGATGTCAGCGCTGGTATTCTGACCGGTAAAATCAGCTGGTAAAGTTTGTACACCATCATCCAATACGGTCAGGGCACCGGTTTTTGCGTTACGTGAGAAGACAGCTACCGACGAAGTAAGTTCTTCAACCAGATACGCATACTTGCCATTCGGATGAAATGTAAAGTGGCGGGGACCCGAACCCGGCTTTACCGTTACGTATGGCGTTTGCGCGGGTTTCACCTTGCTGGCCTTCAGGTCGGGTTCAAAAATATGCAGTTTGTCCGTACCCAAATCCGCTACGTACACAAACCGGTTATCGGGCGCTACCGTGGCCGAATGAACGTGTGCTTTTTCCTGCCGCTGTTTGTTCGGGCCGGTTCCTGAGTTTTGCACGCTATCGGTAGGAGTGCCTAATGTACCGTCGGCATTTACTGGCAGAACGGCCAGACTACCCCCTCCGTAGTTAGCCACGAACGCGGTCTTGCCAGTTTGATCAATACTAATATGGCAGGGACCATTGCCAAGAGACGACTGACTGTTCAGAAAATTGAGTTTGCCGGTTGCTTTATCGATGGCGTAAGCGCTGACGGCTCCCGCCCGACCCGGTCCGGATGTCTGGCCTTCATTGACCGAATACAGGAAGCGACCCGAGGGGTGAATCGCCAAGAAGGACGGGCTTTTCAGCCCCGAAATGGACTGCAACTGCTGCATCGTTCCAGCCTTCCGGTCAAACTCGAATACGTAAATGCCCTCGCTCCCTCGAACGGAGTACGTGCCAATATACATGATCTCTTTGCGAGATTGAGCAGTGGTCGATAAAGCCATTCCAAATAACGTAATGCCAAAGCAAATCAGAAATTTATGCATATAATTCAGGAAGAACAGAAGAGAAAAGTAATAAGCAGACGCAAACTACCGGCAGAGGAATAAATTGAGCAAACAATCGATCTATTATTCGATTTTAAGGGTTATTAAGTCTGAGCTAGTCTCGTATTTTGGTGAGTTTTCAGGGACTCGGCAAGGAAATATTTGGGTGAGAATACTTTTAGATGAAGCAGTCTGTTGGAACGGTTAGCCAGAATCTACTTACTTTTGCAGAATGATTAACCCGTTATCAGTTAGTCTGTATTGATTAAACCTAACTTTTCGTTACCGTCAACATTACCCCTTACTAGTATGAAACGAGTATTAATAGTTTTTGCGGCCGTAGCTATGCTTTCCTCGTGTAATAGCAAAAAGCGTCTGGCTGAAATCAAATCATTGCAGGAGGCACGGGATAAAGCCGTTGCCTCATTGAACGACTGCGACCAGCGTACGGCAACCCTACGCTCTCAACTTTCCGCCAAAGACACTGATCTGCAGGGAAAGGATAAGCAAGTAAGCGATTTACAGGCACAGATCGATTACCTCAAAAAGACGAACACCAACTTGTTGGATCGGATGTCTGACCTGTCGATTGTGAGTAAATCAGGTGCCGAAAGCATTAAGAAATCGCTTGAAACGCTCAACGAGCAAACCAAGTACACCAACAATTTGAACGCTAGCATTCAGCGGAAAGATTCGTTGAACCTGGCGCTGGTAATGAGTCTAAAGCGTTCGCTGGACGACATCAACGATCAGGATGTTCAGGTTGAGGTGAAGAAAGGTGTGGTATACGTATCGATCTCGGATAAACTGTTGTTCAAGTCGGGTAGCTACGACATTACGCCCCGCGCTGAGTCCGTATTAGGCAAAGTAGCGAAAGTGGTGAACGACCACAAGGAGTTAGATATTCTGGTAGAAGGTCACACAGACATTGTACCTATTTCAACCGCGTCGATCAAAGATAACTGGGATTTGAGCGCGTTACGGGCTACATCGGTAGTACGTACGTTGCAGGGCAAGTTTGGCGTTTCACCAGAGCGTATGACAGCGGGTGGCCGTTCGGAATACAGTCCTAAAGATGACAACACGACTTCGACCGGACGTCAGCAAAACCGTCGTACTGAAATCATCATTACGCCGAAGCTTGACCAGTTCTTCAACCTGCTATCCAGCGGACAGGCGGGCAAATAAGCCGATCAGTCAACATAGGGTTATCAAACAAAAGCCGCATGTCATTCGACATGCGGCTTTTGTTTGATAGAACGATAAAGGAAATTACTCGTTATGCTTAGGCTCCTCGGGCAGCACAGATTCCGACTCTGGTGTCGACGTTGCAGCAGCATTAGGCTCTGACTCCGCTGCTGAATTCTGGACCTCGTCAGTTGTCGGATCAGCGGCTGCGGGTTCAGCACCATCCGTTTCGCTTAATTCGGCAGCGGGCAGAACCGATGCCTCGACCGGATCAGGACCGGAAACGGGCAACATACCATGATCGGCAGGGTGTTCGCCGAAGAAACGGCGCTGGAAGAACAAGATCAAACAAACCCCAATGAAAATACAGGAATCGGCAATATTGAAGATCGGAGTCGAGTAATATTGCCCGCCCCAGACCGGAACCCATTCAGGAATAAAGCCTTCCCATACGTCCACAAAGATCATGTCGATTACCTGCCCATGAAACCAGGGCGTTGGTGAGCCGTATGGAGCGTTGTTTAAAAATACGCCGTAAAACGTGCTGTCGATTACGTTACCTACCGCTCCCGCCAGAATCATAGACATCGCCCAGAGCAGGCCGTCGGGTGCTCCACGATGCGCCAGATGAACCAGGTAATAGCCAATGCCTACCATCGCGAACAGCCGGAATACGCTCAGAAGCAATTTACCGTATTCGTAGCCTAACT
Organism: Spirosoma knui; assembly: GCF_054780635.1. Classification (NCBI taxonomy): domain Bacteria; kingdom Pseudomonadati; phylum Bacteroidota; class Cytophagia; order Cytophagales; family Cytophagaceae; genus Spirosoma; species Spirosoma knui. The sequence goes on from NZ_BAAGVY010000011.1 coordinate 46,388, forward strand.
GCATACCAAACGCCATGCCGGGGTTCAGAACGTAGTGCAGTTTAAACCAGTCGCCAACCACTTTAATCTGGCCGGCAAAGCCAGGTGCCATATAAAAATGTACCGCCAATTTAACGCCCTGATCAACGGCGATTAGCAGTAACGTAAGCAGAAAAAACTTAAGAGGACTTTTACGAATCATAAAAAATGGCCCAACCCGAAGGTTGGGCCGTTTACAAAATGCCTAATCAGCGTGACCAACACGGTATGCCGGAGGAACCAGCATCAGACCTTACAACCCTTACGCCGTTTCAGTTCGTTCGCGACCAGCTTATACTCCCGACTGCTCTGGCCAGCAATTGATTTATTCTCGTCGGCCCGCCGGAATAAGTACGGCATCACCGCTTCAACGGGACCGTAGGGAACGTACTTCGCTACGTTATAGCCTGCGTTAGCGAGATTGTACGAAATATTATCACTCATTCCCAATAGCTGCGCGAAGTAAATGTGCGTATCGTTAGGAGCAATGCCTAAATGACTCATTTGCTGCGTACAGTACTGACAACTGTATTCATTGTGGGTACCCAGGCAGATGGAAACGACATCCCGGTTTTCGAGGCAGTAGTCAATAGCTGCGTTGAAATCCCGATCGGTGTCTTCCTTTGTGGCCTGAATTGGGTCCTGATATTCACCTTCGTGAGCCCGTAGCCGCTCCTTTTCCAGATACGCACCACGTACTAGTTTGGCCCCTAGGTAATATCCCTTTGCGCGTGCTTCGTTCACGTCCCGCCGGAGGTGGTCAAGGCTTTCCCAACGGTAAAATTGATACGTATTATAGACAACCGGCCGTTCGTGGTTATACCGGTCCATCATCTCGTAGGCGAGTGTATCGATGGTATCCTGAATCCAGCTTTCCTCAGCGTCGATAAAGATGCGCACATTCCGCTCGTAGGCACGGCGGCACAACGTATCAACCCGCTTCAGGACCCGGTCGAACTCCGCTTTCTGCTCTTTATTCAACGAGTCGCCAATCTGAACGGCTTCGAGCAGGTCAGTGGAGGCAAGTCCGGTAATTTTAAAGACAGAGAAGGGGATATCGGAGGATTCGCTGGCGCGCTCGATGGTGCGAAGGATTTCAAGCGTGGTTTCGTCAAAACTTTTTTCGTTTTCCTCGCCTTCAACTGAGTAATCGAGGATGGTTCCGACGTGAGCGTTGTGCAGTTGCTGGATGGTCTTTTCGGAATCGCTAATGCTTTCTCCCCCACAGAATTGCTCAAAAATTGTGTTCTTGATCAGGAATTTAATGGGAAGATGAAGTCGCAGCGCAATCTTTATGAAAAAAGTCCCTAAATTTACCAGCCATCCTTGATTCATCAACGCAAATAACCAGTAGGTCTTTCGAAGTTTGAAGTCCGACTGGGACGAGAAAGCAATCGAAGTGTCCTCAAATGAAACGGGTCGGAGGTCCGGTTTTACTTCTGCAAACCCTTGGACAGTGTCCGGCATTAGATTACTTCGGTTCGACATATCAGTGCTCCGTTTGGGCGGTGCTACTTCCATAGCGTTAGGTGCGCGACGGTTAACGTGGCCGAAATATATAACGAAATTTCGGTCAATCGGTTAAACTTACCGGCGCGGCTTGTTCGATAAAGTAAAAATAGCTTTAGACAAATGAAGGAACCGGCTTGAAAAACAGCTGATTCCCTCTGCAAATATACCACAAAATACCAATTAAAAGTTCCCGATAGAGTATCCGTATTACTCGTCTATTACGCGTTTCTTATGAAGGTAGAATTAGCCGTAGAGCCGCTTGCCTCGTGGATTGAGACTAACGGCAAACCACTGATCATCGCTGGTCCTTGCAGCGCCGAGACCGAAGATCAATTAGTTGAAACCGCCCGCCAGCTGAAGGCTCTGGGCGCAGTTCATGCCATTCGCGCCGGGGTGTGGAAACCCCGCACCCGTCCAGGTAGTTTTGAAGGCATGGGCGAAGCTGCTTTGCCGTGGATTCAGCGGGCTAAAGCCGAAACGGGCTTACCGTTCGCGGTTGAGGTTGCTACTCCAGAGCACATCGAATTGTCGTTGAAATACGGCGTTGATATTTTATGGGTTGGTGCCCGAACAACGGTTAACCCCTTTAACGTACAGGAAATTGCGGATGCGCTACGTGGCGTTGACGTACCCGTGCTGGTCAAAAACCCGGTAAACCCTGATCTGGCGTTATGGGTCGGTGCGTTTGAACGGATCGCAGGCGCGGGTATTAAGAAGCTGGGCGCTATCCACCGGGGGTTTGCCACGGGCGAAGCCAGCAAATACCGGAACGTACCAATGTGGCAGATGGCCATTGAGCTCAAATCGATCTTCCCACAACTTCCGATCATTGGCGATCCAAGCCACATGGCCGGTAAGCGGGCGTATCTGAACGAGCTGGCGCAGATGGCGATGGACCTCAACTACGATGGTCTGATCGTTGAATCGCACATTGATCCCGATAAAGCGTGGAGTGATGCTGCTCAGCAGTTGACGCCAGCGGCCTTCGGTGAGATGCTGGACCACCTGCAAATTCGGCAGGTTGAATCGCAGAACCTGGAGTTCCAGGGTTTCATGGAACAGTCACGGCGCAGCATCGATAACGTAGACCGGCAGATCGTGGAAATGCTCGCGGCTCGTATGGCTCTTGTAGAGCGCCTGGCCGAATACAAACGGGATAATAATGTTACGTTGTTCCAGCCTGATCGTTGGAAAGAGATATTGAAAACCCGCACCGAAATGGGGCAGCGGTTAGGTCTGTATCCTGAATTGGTTGAAGAAATCTACAAGATCATTCACATGGAGTCAATTCGGAAACAAACCGAAGTGATGAACAGCCAGACCGCCTAGATAATGTAAAGTCTATAAAAAGGGGAGTTGCCGATAAGGTGATTCCCCTTTTTATTTCAGCGTTAGCACAACCGTTGATTTATTATAACCGGCAAAGCAGCCTAACCCACCCTGAATGTTGCTGGGAATCAGAACCGGTTCGGCGAACGGGTTACCGGAAGCCTGTGCCTGCCGGCCAACGGCATACTGGTAATTATAATATGCTCGATCAATACTCAGCAGATCGACAACAACCTTTGCCAATTTGAAATTGTCCAGGAAGCTCCCTGATCCGGTTGTATTAGGGGTTCTACCGTTTATGAAAGCGCGCTCTGATTCCATTTTAGCTCCCCGGCTGTTGTCGTCGGTTTGTAAGCTACTGGTATTCGTATCGAAGCGGAGAGTTCTAAATTCCACACGCCGGGCCGTATCAGGCTTACTGTTTACGTATTGAAAGTTGCCCGCGATCTGGTAAAAGTTTGTTTCATCGGCTGGGTCCTGCCAATGCGCTCGTACAAAATAGCGACGCTGCTGCCGGATAATCTGGTTGACAATGGTCGAGTCAAAGTCCAGACTTTCCAGTTTAACGAATTTGGGTATTGTGCAACTGCTTTCGGCCCGCTCACCCTCAGCCGTCTGAACAACGAGCTTATACGTGCGACCCGCTATGATCGGAAACCGACTGGCTGCTGCGCGGTAATAGTCCGTGGAACTGACCTTATTCGTTTGGGTATACAGGGCTATCGTCCGGTCGCCTTCCGATAGGGTAACCACCGCGCCGGGAATATTGTCGTACGCACTCGTATTTGTGCTATCACTCAACACGGTTTGCGAACGAGATACTTTTACGGCCAGCACACTATCCTGCGGAGAAAGAAAGCACGTAACAACTAGTTTGGACGCCTGTCGATTCAATAACTCGGGGTCTACTTCGTTCCGTAAGCTATCACAGCTCGACAAGAGCAAACCGCAGGCGAGTAGTGGGGTAATTAGATGAAGAATAAAACGATTTGTCACGAGCCAATACGTTAAAACTTGAAGTTGTAACTGACGGCAGGAACAACTGGAAAAACTGAATAGCGAAATAGGCCGGTACGTTGGCCACTGCCTTCGCTGACCGATTCGAGCCGGTAAAAAAACGGGTTACGGCGGTTGTAGAGATTATAAACGCTAAGCTCCCAGGTCCGCTCGTGGTGTTTCTTGGTCTTGTGAAACTGAATCCCGATGTCCATACGGTGATACGGCTCCGCCCGGAACGTGTTTTTCTGAGCGCCATAATCCTGCACACTTCGATTGTTCTGAAATAAGCTCTGGACCAATTCATTCCTCGACGTATAGAAAAACGTAGTACCGGGCTGATAGGAGTTGTACAACCCAACCGGCATAGTCAGGGCCTGCCCCGTACCATACACCCACGTTCCCGACAGCGTAATGCGCTTGTTCAGTTCGTAGATGCCGACCAGGGAAATATCGTGCCGACGGTCGTAGCGGGGGTAAAAAGGTCGACCAGCGTTTAATTCGGCAAATTGCCATTGCGTCCAGGATAAGGTGTAGCCCGCCCAGCCGGTGAAACGACCCGTCTTCTTTTGCAGTAAAACTTCCGCCCCGTACGACCAACCCCGGCCCGCCGTTACGTTGTCTTCCCACCGGATTTTCTCGGCTGACGTTGGGTCGCCGATCAATAAAAAGCTGGCTCCTTCCTTGTAGTTGATGATGTTATCCATCGTTTTGTAGTACCCCTCAACGGTCAGCGCCAAGCCTTTGTCTGAGAAGTCTTTGGCAATACCGACCGCTACCTGCTGCGACTGCTGCGGTTTAACCCGATCGGTGGTAGATACCCACAAATCCGTCGGTAAGCCAATACCGGTGTTCGACAATAAATGGATGTACTGATTCATCAGGGCATACGACGCTTTTACCGACAAGTTCGGCTTGATCGTATACGCTGCTGATAAGCGGGGTTCTGGCCGAAGATAGGCCACATCTTTTTGTTGGAAATAACTCAGTCGAATGCCACCGTTTACGCGCCAGCGATCCGTTGGTCGCCAGGTATCTTCGGCGTAAATACCCGACTCCAGGACGTCGATATTTTCGATGTTGATGTTGTACTGATTGATATTGGCGTTCTGCAACACGACCGCGCTGGGCGTAAAGCGGTGATAAATACTTTGTACACCCATCCGTACCGAATGCTGGGGAGTTGGGTAAAAATCGACGTCGTACTTAAGCGAAAAGTCCCGGATACCTGAGTTGTAACGGAGTGAGAACGTATCGTTTCCGCTGCTATTGGTTTCGTCGGATGCGATCTGAAATTTGTAGTCGCTGAAAATCAGCGATAGGTTCGAGAATAGCTTCTGGTTGAAAAGGTGATTCCAGCGTAACGTTCCGGTTGCATTGCCCCAGCTCAGGCTGACGTCGGTGCCGAGTTCAGCATCGCGGGCGTAGAACCGGTCACGGCCGAAGTAGCCACTCAAGTATAGCTTATTCTTCGGATCGAGATCATAATTCGCTTTGGCGTTTAAATCATAGAAATAATAACCCGCCGTGGTTTGTCCGTCCGTTTGCGCCCGCACGAGTGGAGCGGCTACTACGTCTAAATACGTACGTCGGCCTGATACCAGAAAAGAACCCCTTTTATTCTTTGTCAATGGACCTTCTAGAACCAGTCGGGATGCAATAAGGCCAATGCCGCCTTCGCCGTGGAGCTTTTCCCGGTTGCCATCTTTCATGTTCAGTTCAATGACCGAAGACAGCCGGCCGCCGAATCGCGCCGGAAAGCCACCTTTGGTTAATTCAACGCTCTTGAGCGCATCGCCGTTGAAGACCGAAAAAAAGCCGAACAGGTGATTGGCATTATACACAATGGCGTCGTCGAGAATAACCAGGTTCTGGTCGGGGCCGCCCCCGCGAACATAGATACCCGTCTGTCCTTCCGAGCCTTTCTGAACGCCGGGCATCAGTTGCAGCACTTTCAGGACGTCTTTCTCACCCAAAAAAGCCGGGATTTTCTTGATCTGGGCTACCGGTACATCAATGCGGCTCATCTGCGGGCTCTCGCTTACTTTTTCATCCGAGCGCCCGGCCTTCACCTCTACTTCCGACAAAATGCGGCCGGGGGTGAGCGTTACGTTCAACGTCGTGTTGGCCCGAAGACTGATCAACTGGTCGGCCGTTTCATAGCCGACGAATGAAAAGGCCAGCCGGATGCTATCCTGAGCGGGTAAGGTAAGGGAATAGAAACCGTACGTATTCGTCGTGGTTCCGGTTGATGTGCCGGGCAGATAAACGTTAACCCCAATCAACGCTTCCTGACTGCCTTTTTCGCGTACGTAGCCACTTACCGTGACGCGCTGCCGATTCGTATTCTGAGCCAGTAAACTACCAACGAACAGATAATGAAGAAGAAGGACGCATAAGCCTGTCCGCATAATGTTAGATGAATTCGAACTCAGAAATCTGACCTTATTAACCAAGCCAGATCCATCATTTTAGCCAGTTACGCAAGCACTGGACTGGTAAATAATATGTTGTATACTAAAACGGTGTAGTTTCTTGACAATTGCTCACCTTTCGCGATCAAGTTCAAACAAAACACTTGATTACAAGGTAATAAACCCAGGAAAAGCACTGTGAATGAAACAACTGACCGACCATGCTTCAATACGATAAACTTTCGCTGAATATACCGGAAACCAAGAAACCGCGCGTCGTCATCATTGGTGGTGGCTTCGGAGGAATGAATCTGGCTAAAAGCCTGCGCAATACAGATGTACAGGTCGTCTTGTTTGATAAACAGAATTATAATGGCTTCTGGCCGCTGCTGTATCAGGTAGCAACCGCCGGTCTTGAGCCCGACGCCATTGCCGAACCGTTCCGGAAGATGTTCGACGGACATGACGACTTTCATTTCCGGATGGTTCGCGTGAATAAGGTCGACACCGCCACCCAGACTGTTTCAACGCTCATTGGTGACCTGCACTACGATTATCTGATCGTAGCCACCGGATCAAAATCGAATTTCTTTGGTAACGAGCAGATTCAAAAATACGCATTTCCGCTCAAAACTATACCCGAAGCGCTGAACATACGGAGTCAGTTTCTGCAATGCTTTGAGCAGGCCAGCATCACGCGCGATCCGGCCGAACGAAAAAGTCTGCTTACTTTCGTAATTGCCGGTGCGGGCCCGACTGGCGTCGAGATGGCGGGTTCGCTGGCCGAGATGCGCAAACACGTATTGCCCGCTGACTATCCGGGTCTCGATTTTAGCGAGATGTGCATCTATATTGTAGAAGGCATGGCCAAAGTGCTGCCGCCCATGTCGGACGAAGCGGGTAAGAAGTCGCAGCAGTACTTAGAGGATCTGGGCGTAATTATCAAACTGAATACGTTCGTTGAATCATACGATGGCGAAACCGTTACGTTCAAAGGCGGTGAACAGATTAAAACCCAAACGCTGGTTTGGGGGGCAGGCGTAACCGGTGCCATGATCGAAGGGATTCCCGTCGAATCGACCGAACGGGGCCGGATTTTGGTTGACCCAATTAACCGGGTGCAGGGCCTTACGAACGTGTTTGCCATCGGCGACATCGCGTTTATGAAAACCGAGAAATGGCCGAAAGGGCATCCGGGCGTAGCGCAGCCCGCTATCCAGCAGGGAAATCACCTGGCCAAAAACTTACGACGCATCCTTAAAAACGAACCGACCGAACCGTTTGAGTATTTCGACAAAGGCTCATTGGCCATTGTTGGCCGGAGCCGGGCGGTGGCTGATTTGCCGGGAAACCTGCACCTGGGAGGGTTTATCGCCTGGATGGCCTGGTTATTTGTGCATATCTGGTACCTGGTCGGCTTCCGGAGCAAACTCATTGTCTTTAGCAACTGGATGTACCGGCTGTTCACCTATCAGCGTGGTACGCGACTCATCATCCGGCCCTTCATTCGGAAAGATGATAACGTATCGAACGAAATTCTGATGAAGAACGAAGTCGCTTAACGGCCAGGCAGGAGCTTGCTTAATTTGTAGGGTAGTAGATTCTCCCGTCCAGCTGGCGGATTGTCTGGACTAACGTACTGATTATGATGAAATCTGTTTTACGCGCTGGTTTGTTGGCCAATGTGGTATTGGTTGGTTGGCTAACCAGCGCGCTCGCGCAAAATGCACCGGCGTCAATTAATCCCGATACAGTAAAAGGAAGTCCGCTCGACCTCGGGAAGATGTGGACATTTGACACGCCACCTAAAGAGTTTTTTCAGAAAACCTATAAATTCACCGCCGATGACAAATGGTTCGATGAAGTCCGGCTGGCCTCACTCCGTTTTGCGGACTACTGTTCAGCGTCGTTTGTGTCGGCCAATGGGTTGGTTATGACCAACCACCACTGCGCCCGCGAGTCGGGAACGGGCGTAACGCGGAAGGGAGAAGACCTGAACGCAACGGGCTTTTTTGCCAAAACGCTGGCTGAGGAACGTAAGGTAAACGGATTGTTTGTCGATCAACTGGTGAAGATTGAAGACGTAACGAAGCGCGTGCAGGACGCCATGAGCAGCACGGCATCCGCCCAGGCGCAAACCGATGAGGCTCAGCTACAGGCCCGCGAACAGGTTTTTTCGGCTATCAAGCAGGAGTACGCTGCCAAAAACGATTGGCAGGGACTTGAGTTACAAACCATTACTTTTTACAACGGCGGTCGCTACGCCCTATATGGCTTCAAACGGTACACGGACGTGCGGCTGGTGTTCATGCCTGAACTACAGCTCGGCTTCTTCGGCGGTGATTACGATAATTTTACGTACCCGCGTTACGCTTTAGACTGTTCCTTTTTTCGAGTCTATGACAACGGCAAACCCTTGCAGACCAGTCATTTTTTTAAGTTCAATACCAACGGCGTTCGCGATGGTGAGCCAATTTTTGTGATCGGCAATCCCGGCCATACCGAACGACTCAAAACTGTAGCGGAGTTAGAGTTCGACCGGGATGTACAGACTCCGGCTACAATTCAGCAGCTACGTAATCGCTCGGGCGCTTTGCAGACATATAACGCAACCGCTAAAAGCGACAGCGTTTTGAACGAAATTTTCAGCTACGAAAACAGCATTAAAGCCTATAATGGGCAACTGGCAGGGCTGCGCGATCCGTACCTAATGGCCCGAAAAGCGGCTTTTGAACGGCAGTTTAAAGCCGATGCGAAGGCGAAGAACCTGCCGACCGATCAGCTAGCTACCTGGGATGAGATGGCCGCCAGTATGGCGCAGCTACGTAGTTTGTTTAAGGATGCCAACTACCTCGGTCCGAGCGAACGTACCATGGGCGAGTTGCTGACATTTGCGAACGTGGCTACCCAATTCGGCGAACTGGCCGCTACCCGGCCGCAGGATGCCGAACGGGCCCGGTCGCTGATGGAGCCGCCCACGGTTAAAAGCCAAGTGCTGGAAGAAGCGTATCTGGCCGCTCACCTGGCCGAAGCGCAGGCTGGCTTAGGGGCTGATGATCCTTACGTAAAAGCCGCTTTGGCCGGGCCTAATGGAACAACGCGCACACCAAAGGAAGCGGCTGCTTACCTGATTAAGAATACGAAGCTAACAGACCCCGCTTTCGTCAGCGATCTGGTCACCCGAACTGGCTCGATTGGTACTTCGAACGATCCGATGCTGGCCCTGGCGCGAATTGGGTTTCCGAGGTATCTAGCTGCGGCCCGTCAGGCCCGTCAACTTACGCAGCGGCAGGAGGTGTTACGTGGCCAATTAGGCCGGATGCTGTATGCGGTGTATGGCACGGCCGTTCCGCCGGATGCTACATTCTCGCTTCGGATCAACGACGGCATTGTCAAGAGTTACGACTATAATGGGACAAAAGCGCCCATCATCACAACTTTTGCGGGGTTGTACGATCGGAATTACTCATTTGCTGATAAAGCACCCTGGAATTTACCTGCCCGCTGGAAGAATCCACCTGCCGAATTGCTTAAACAACCGATGTGCTTTATTTCAACGAACGACATCATCGGCGGTAATTCGGGCAGCCCGATGATCAATAAGAACCGGGAAGCTGTGGGATTGGTCTTTGATGGCAATATGGAAAGCCTGCCCGGCGAGTTCATCTTTGTGCCGGATGCCAACCGGAGCATCTCGGTTCATTCGGGAGGTATAATCGCAGCCATGCGGTATATCTATAAAGCAGACCGGCTGGTCAATGAGTTGACGGGAGGAGGTAGTGCGGCATCGCAGCCTAAACCCAAAACGGCCAATGCCAGTCGTTCGAGCCGATAATCAGCCAGAAAGACGACTTTGGCTGCACAAACTCCCCGAAAGTTTCAGTACTTTCGGGGAGTTTGTGTTTCTGATTAATCATATCCTACCATGACTAAGTCTGAGATTCCGGTTTTGCCGCAGTTCTTCGATCGCTATATCAATATTGCGGACAACGAGGACCTGATTGACGCCCTCACTGCCGTTACGTCCTTCGATCAATTGATTCCCGCCGAAACTCTGGAAGCTTTGGGTGAACTTCGTTACGCGCCCGGCAAATGGACTGTAAAAGATATTCTTCAGCATGTAATCGACAACGAACGTATTATGTCGTATCGGGCCATGCGGTTTGCCCGTAATGATAAAACGGAGTTACCTGGCTATGACGAAGAGCCATTTGCTCAATTTGCTCAGGCTAATCGACGGAGTATTCCTGATCTGTACGAAGAGTATACCTTAGTCCGGCAGTCGAGTATCGCTTTATTCAAAAGCTTCGATCGGGAAATGATGCTGCGTAGTGGCGTCTGCTTCCATCAAACCATAACTGTTTTAGCGCTTGGCTACGTACTGGTTGGCCATGCAAAACATCATGCCAATATCATTCGTGAACGCTACGTACCGCTTCTGAATCAATAAACTATGTTGAAACGCTTTATCATTCTCCTGGCCGTCACGGCTCAGACGGTTTGCGCCCAGACTAAATCGAAAGTTACCGTTACCGACCTGACTCGCATCAAACAAGTTGGAGGCATTGAAGTATCCCCGGATGGTCAACGGGCTGTGTATACGGTAACCACCATCGAGCCAAATCCTGATCAGAAAGAAGAGTACGATTACAAAACACATATATACCTGACGGGCTTGAAGGCCGGTGACGCAAAGGCGCTAACGCGTGGTCCGGAGTCGGCCAGGCAGGCTGTATGGTCGCCCGATGGGAAGAGTATTGCTTTCGTCCGTTCGGTGAAAAGTAAGAGCCAGATTTTCATTATGCCGCTCGACGGGGGAGAAGCCTGGCAGCTCACGAACAGTACGTATGGCGCTTCCAATCCACTCTGGTCGCCGGATGGAAAACGGCTGGCTTTCACGGGGGGCGTATCGATGGCGCAAATGATGACGGATTCCCTGATTAATCCGACAAAGCGAACGCCGTCGTGGTCGCTGGAAAAGCCGGGCTTTGCCAGTAACGCCTTTATTAAAGAAGATAAAAAGATAAAGCCAAACCCCGATGGTTCGCTGGCCGAGATTCGGGCTTACCTGAATAAAGACGTAGAGGACAAGAAGGCGAAGGTGATCAACCGGCTGAACTTACAGGGCGAGTCGACTACCGAGCCGGAATTGACCTTTACACAGCTGTTCAGCATCGATGTGCGCGAGGGAGCCGTGCCGAAACCGCTTACCCGGAGCTTTATGTCCTTTCAGGCGGCTACCTGGCTGCCGAACGGTGAAGGACTGCTGGCTGTCACGGATCGTGACTCCCTCATTCATCCCGACCGCGGGGAGGATAACGCCATCATGTTTGTACCGGCGAGTGGTTCGGGCAAGTACGTAACGGTGCTCGCGGAGGCTGGTAAAACATACGGTTCGCCCGAGATTTCGCCCGATGGAAAGCAACTTGTGTTTCTGACGAGTGCATCGGAAGGGGTTAACTTTTCACAGATTGGCTTAGCCCGGTTAACCGGATATACCGCTTCGGATCTGCAACTCGTTACGTTCGATCGGGCCGCTGGAAATATGGTCTGGGCGGAGACGATGGCGTCGGCGAAAGCTAAGAAAGGAACGACCTATTCAATTTACTTCACCGCCCCCGCTAACGGAGGTATACCCATCTATCAACTCGATCCGGCGACTCGTCAGGTCACCCAGTTAACCGACTTTACGAGCGGCATTACGAGTTTCGACGTAAAAGGTAATCGGATTGTTCTGAGCAAAACAGAGGTCACTAACCCGTCGGAACTGTACATAGCTGATGCTACGGCTAAAAATCAAACCAGACTGAGTAACCACAACGCCTGGGTGGCGGAGCGGCAACTTAGCTATCCGGAAAAGCGGACCTACAAAAACTCCATCGGCCAAACCGTCGATTACTGGATCATGAAACCCTCGGTAGTAGAGGCCAGTAAAAAACATCCGCTTCTGCTCAACATGCACGGTGGCCCAACGGCAATGTGGGGACCGGGCGAACCATCGATGTGGCACGAGTTTCAGTACATGTGCGCACAGGGGTATGGCGTCGTGTATGCGAATCCGCGCGGCTCGGGCGGCTACGGCCTAAATTTTCAGCGTGCGAACATTAAAGACTGGGGTACCGGCCCGGCCGAGGACGTCCTGGCTGCGGCTACTGACGCAGCTAAAGAATCGTGGGTCGATACAAGCCGACAAGTGATTACCGGCGGGTCTTACGCGGGGTATCTGACGGCCTGGATTGTTGGGCACGACAACCGGTTCAAGGCGGCTTTTTCGCAGCGGGGCGTGTATGACCTCACTACGTTTATGGGTGAAGGAAACGCCTGGCGGCTGGTGCCTAACTATTTTGGTGGCTATCCCTGGCAGGCTGAAGCTCAAAAAGTTCTGGACGCGAACTCGCCTTACACGTTTGTCGAGAACATCAAAACACCGTTACTCATCAAGCACGGTGAGAACGACCTGCGCACGGGTGTCATCCAAAGCGAGATGCTGTACAAGAGCCTGAAAATCCTGGGTCGTCCGGTTGAGTACGTTCGCATGCCCGGCGCGACGCACGAATTGAGCCGGACGGGCAACGTGCGCCAACGTATCGACCGACTGTTACGTATCTATGAATTTTTTGAGCGCTACGTCGGCCCCGACGCGCAGGGACTAACCCAGAAGTAATCGCCAGCTAAAAAGTTGATAAGGAATACAATTTGATTGATTAAACAACCATGAGTAAGAAAGAAGAAACGCTTCAGGATGCTCCGAAATTCCGGTTCTGGAAGGGGCAGATGGAAAGTAACGGACTAAAAATAAACGAAGTAAAAGAGCATTTCATCCGGCGTCGTCACAATGGAGAAGTATTGTTTGCCATGATTGAGGTCGATGCTGATACGCCGGAGGGTGACAAAATTCCACCCGTTTGTTTCCTGAAAGGTCATGCTGCGTCAATTCTGGTTTGTTTGATTGACAAAGACACGAGAGAAAAATTTGTGGTGTTAGTGCGTCAGCGACGTATATCCGACGGGTCACAAACCTACGAGCACCCGGCGGGCATGGTCGATTCGAGCGACGCACCCGATGAGGTGGCGGCTCGGGAACTGGGCGAAGAAATTGGCCTGTCAGTCACGGCTGCCGAACTGACCAAGCTGAATCCGAGATTGTGGTTTCCCAGTACCGGAACCAGCGACGAAGCCATGCATTTCTTTTACATCGAACGGGAGCTTCCACGAAATGAGATCATGGCGTTTCACCACAAAAACATGGGTAACCAGTCGGAATTCGAGCGTATCACGACGATTATAGCTTCCTTGCCAGAGGCTCATAAATTAGTCAATAACGTCAACGGGCTACTGATTCACTTTCTGTACTTGAAGCACGTTGGGGATTACGACACTATGAAGTTATTGTGATCGGCGCCTAACAACCTTCTCCGAAGTACATAGGTCAGTACGTAATATTCACGGTGTAATGAGTCGTTTGCTGTACCTCAAAGAAGTAGGCGATTACGATACATTGAAATCATTATAAATCCACTACAATGGACGAGTTTATGCAGGAGGCCATTCGTCAGGCTCGAAAGAGTTTGGACGAAGGCGGTATCCCGATTGGGTCAGTGTTAGTGAAAAACGGTGCGTTAGTAGCTTCAGGCCACAACAAGCGCGTACAGGAAAACAACCCCATTCTGCATGGCGAGATGGATTGCCTGAACAACGCCGGTCGGGTTGGATCGTTTCGCGACACGGTCATCTACTCTACGTTGATGCCTTGCTATATGTGCGCTGGCACCATCGTACAGTTTAAGATTCCGAAGGTGATTGTTGGCGAGTCGAGGACGTTTGCCGGTGCCCGCGAGTTTATGGAACAGCACGGCGTTGAAGTCATTGATCTCGACTTACCCGAATGCGTTGATATGATGAACCAGTTCATTGCCGAAAAGCCAACGGTCTGGAACGAAGACATCGGCGAACTTTAGCAAAGAGTGTTACGTCGCCCACACCCAGATTGCCCTGTATGTCGACCACTTTGTAAAGTTAGACGACATATAGGGCAATCTGGCTTTCATTTCTTCTGGTAAGGCGTTACCTTGTCCGCTTTAAAAACAACCGTAACGTACTGAACTTGTGAAGATTTGTTGCCTTGTGTTGGCTACAGCTATGCTGTGGCTATTGTTGTCTGCTGACGGGGTCGCGCAGCGCTCCGAAATCTGGCGCGAAAAACCCGGTACCTGGCTCTTGAACGTTGGTGCTGGGCCTACTCATTACGCTGGCGATCTCACCGAGTGGGGAAACCTAGGCCATCTGCAGTTGGGTATTGCTTTAAACGCAGCCGCTGCGTACCGCTTTTCTCCCCAGTTAAGTTTTCGGGCTGAAGCGCAGGTCTATTACATCCGGGGTAGTCAGCAGAATACCCACTTGTATTACAACAACCTCTCTTTTAAAAGCGTAAATCCAGACCTGTGGGTAGGTTTGCAGTGGGACTTCTGGCGGGCCGATAATCGGAATCACGTCATTATTCCGTATGCTCTGGCCGGAGTAGGACTGACGTACCTCACCCCAAAAGCCAGCTACAAAGGACAAACCTATAGTCTGGCTCCCCTGCAAACCGAAGGCGTTGCGTATAACCGGTTACCGCCAATTATTCGGTATGGGATTGGGGTGCCCGTTCTGGCGACCGAACGATTCAAATTTCACCTCGAAGCCACGTATACGCACGTAATGAGCGATTACGTAGACGACGTGAGTACGGTTTATCCGGACCGTAGTCGAATGCAACCGATGGCTGCGGCCTTATCCGATCGTCGGGCCGAGATAGGGCAGAAACCCAGCTTCGCCGGAGAGCAGCGTGGAAACAGTGCCCGAAACGACGGCTACTTTACGGTATCAGGCCGATTGATTTTTGTAATGAGCACGCCGAACCAACGTAATTACCGCCGAATGTTTAGCCGTTAGGGTTTTGGGGGCTTTTGCCTTATTTTTGGCGCTAAACCCAGCGGTATACCGCACGAGCCGAATGATTCCAGCTGTTTTTGTTGACGCACTTCAAAACGAACTTCAACTTACTCAATACGGGCAGTACCCGCCTGAACTATACGATCCGATTCGATATATTATGGGCCTAGGTGGAAAGCGTATGCGTCCACTGATGACGTTACTAAGCGCTCAGCTATTTACGGACGAGTGGCAGAAAGCCGTTCGACCCGCTTTAGCCGTTGAGGTGTTTCATAACTTCACCCTCATGCACGACGACATTATGGATCAGGCTCCCCTTCGTCGGGGTCAGCCTACGGTGCACGAGAAATGGAACCAGAATATTGCCATTTTGTCGGGCGATGTTATGCTGGTAAATGCCCATCAGCTTCTGCTTGATGTCGAAACCGACAAAATAAAGTCTGTAATGGCTCGCTTTACCCGCACGGCGGCTGAAGTCTGCGAAGGCCAGCAGATGGATATGAACTTTGAAACCCGGTGGGACGTAACGGAAGCGGAGTACATTGACATGATTCGCCTGAAAACGTCTGTTTTGTTAGGCTATGCACTCGAACTCGGTGGGTTAATCGCGGGGGCAGATGCGGCTACGAACCAACTTCTGTACGAAGGCGGGGTGAACATCGGGATTGGGTTTCAGTTAATGGATGACCTTTTGGACGTTTATGGAGACCCCGCCAAATTTGGTAAACAGGTTGGAGGAGACATCATCGCCAATAAAAAGACATTTTTGCTGATAGAAGCGCTGGAGCAGGCCAGCGGAACCGTAAGGGACGAATTAACGAGCTGGCTCAACCGGACGGAATTTGATAAAGCCGAGAAAGTACAGGCTGTTACGTCTATTTACGATCAGTTGGGCATCCGGCAGATTACCGAAGCCCGCATCAGCGACTATTTCTCCCGCGGCTTTGCCAACCTCGACCAAGTCGACGCTGATCCGGCGCGGAAATCCGTATTAATTCAATTTGCCAAGCAATTGGTCGAACGAGAAAGCTAACATGAGCGTAACGCTGATCATTATTTTAATTACCGTCGGCATAAGCCTCTGGGCCTGGAACGACTATGCTGTAATGGATCGCTGGATTATGAACCCGTATCGGGTGGCCAATCGGGGCGAATATTATCGACTGCTGACATCTGGTTTTCTGCATGCCGACTGGAGTCACCTACTGTTCAACATGCTTAGCCTTTACTTTTTTGGTGGCTTCATTGAGCAGGTATTTGGGCTTTTGTTCGGAGCTAGCGGAGCCATTTATCTGATCGGATTCTATTTAGTCGGGATCATTGTATCGGATATTCCTACATTTTTAAAATACCGCAACAGCCCGAACTACAACTCTCTTGGGGCATCAGGCGGGGTGTCAGCTATTTTATTTGCCGCCATTTTTTTCGCTCCTCTGCAGAAAATTGCTCTGCTTTTCATCCCAATCGGCATTCCCGGATTCATCTTTGGCGGTTTATATCTGGCTTATTCATATTACGAAGCCCGGCGCGGGTACGGCACAATCAATCACGATGCCCACTTCTACGGAGCCTTGTTCGGTATCTTGTTCATGATTGTCGTGTACCCACCCGTTCTGCCGCAGTTTATCGAGCAGATTTCCGAGTGGCGGCTGTTTTAATGCAAAGATGGCAAGACGTGTATGGTCAAATTCTTTCGCCAGCCTTATCCTTCCGAAGAGCGACCGTGGCACCAACTGCGTAAAGCCGCCATCATTGGGTTGTTCGTCGGTGTGTTTCTCGTGGTGTTTCAGCCCTTTGGCCTGAACAATTGGGAAACGGCAAACAAAGCCTGGAAGGTCCTCGGATTCGGTTTGGTTACCTTTCTGGTGACGGCCTTTAACTTCCTGTTCTGGCAGCAGCTTTTCCCAAAACAGTTTTCCGACCAGTACTGGACCGTAGGGCGCGAAATCCTGCTTGTTACGTGTAATATACTCTTGATCGCTATTGGAAACCGGCTGTATCTGGAGTGGTTGTTGGGGAAGGGCCAGCACGGCGGCATGGACTGGACGAGTACTATTCTGGTTACGTTTCTGGTGGGCCTGTTTCCTGTAACAGGTCTGGTGTCGCTCCGGTACATCACCCAGCTTAAGAAATACAGCCAGGCTGCGGACGAACTGCAACTTCATGCCAACACCTCGGTCGTTAATTCAACTCCTTCCTCCGACACGAACAGCGAGCCAGCCGATGTAAGCTCAGATCACGAGATACTAACGCTCACCGCCGAAAACGATAAAGACACCGTTACGTTGCCAGCTCAGGATTTGCTGTTTATTGAGTCCAGCGATAATTACTGCACTGTGGTTTATATTAACCATGGTCAGCCAATTAAGTCTTTACTACGTAGCAGCCTGAGCCGCCTGGAGGGGCAAATTAATGCTCCACACATCGTTCGATGTCATCGTTCGTACGTCGTCAATCTTGATAAGGTTGAGCGGGTAACAGGCAATGCTCAAGGGTACAAGCTTCATTTGTCAGGTGGACAACACCAGGTGCCGGTTGCCCGTCGGTACAATGATACGTTGGTGGCGGAGCTTAAAGCTTTGTAGAACGTCCCACCGGCTTTGTCAAACGGCCTAGGCTTTGTCAAACTCCCCAAACCACTACTGTTCAGCCCTTTAATTTGCGGTCGATGACCCGGTCGCTGTACGTTTGTTTCATCGAATCGCAAACGTATAGACGCCATGAAAACGCTGATTACTGCCATCACCATCATCCACGTACTGTCTGGAACTGTTGCCTTACTCATCGGGCTGGTCCCTATGTTCTCGCAAAAGGGTAGCCGTCTTCACAACCGCACCGGACTCATCTACGTCTGGTGTATGATTAGCGTCGCCATAACTGCTCTGCTGATGTGTGGGTTGCAGCCTTTCAAAATGCTACGACTGTTTCTGACGGGCATAGCCGTGTTTAGCTTCTATTTGTGTGTGACTGGATGGCGCGTTACTAAACAAAAAAAGTCAGGTCCTAAACAAGCCGATAAGCTACTTACCTACGTAACGCTGGTGATTAGCGTAGCGATGGTTGGATTTGGCGCTTATCTACTGACCACGGGAGTATCTACTTTCGCCATCTTATTCCCATTTTTTGGGCTGCTTACTTTCCAGAACGCGTGGTTTGACTTTAAAAGTTTTGGCAAGGCGCCCGAGAAGATGCACTGGTTTTATCATCACATCACGCGCATGGGCGGCTCATATATCGCTACGTTCACTGCTTTCCTGGTAAACAACGTATACCGGATGCTACCAGCAGATGCTCCGGCCTGGATTGGTATGATGGGTTGGATTGCGCCGTCTATCGTCGGGGGGATGCTGATTGCACGAACTATCCGCTATTACAAGAGTAAATCTTCTCCTAAAAGCCCTGCTTTCGCTTAATCATACATTAAACAACAACTTACTGCCATGAGATCCTTTCGCTACGTAATCGGTATCTTGATACTGACTATAGCCAACCTTGTTTCAGGAAAAAATATGCCGCTAAGCCTAACAGGGGTTGTTACTGACACGTCGGGCATACCGTTGCCGTTTGCCAGCGTGGGTGTTATAAACACGTCTGTTGGCACAGTCGCCGACGAAAACGGACGATTCAGCTTATACGTAACGGAAACGATTCAACCCGCCGATACGCTACGTGTCTCCTTGTTGGGTTATTCTGCCGTGAGTTTGCCAATCAATACAGTTATGGCCAGACTAGCTGCCAAGCCCGTCATAACACTTACACCTTTGTCGATGCAGTTGAATGAAGTAACCGTACGTTCGGCAGACTGGACAGTACGGCAAACGGGTAACGACCGTATTCAGACGAAGATGAAAACGAACTTTGCTTTGTCGGGTAAACCGAGACAAAATTTAGGCGCTGAGATTGGCAGAGTATTTCGCGTACCAAAACGGGGTGCATTTCTGGAAGAGTTTCGCTTTTACGTGAGTGCCAACAATTTTGACTCAACCCGGTTCCGAATTAATGTTTATACGTTACGTGGTAATTATCCTGCCAATTCATTGCTGCAACGTCCGGTATATATTGATTTGAAGAAAGCAGAGAAAGGATGGATCACCGTCGATTTAAAACCCTACAACCTATACGCGACAGACGATGTGGCAATAAGTGTTGAGTGGGTTGACTACGGCGGAAATGGGAGTTACCTAGGTATTCCAATCACAATGCCATCCATTGGCGCCGTACACTTATACAAGTATGGGAGTCAGAGCCGCTGGAAGAAATTTGGTCAGATGTCCGCTTGCATGAATCTGGCGATGGTCTGTGCACCCCGGTGACTACTTCTTCAGTAAAGTTTTGGCTACGGGTAGGGCGGCTTCGGCCCACAACCGCATTTGCCGACCCGAATAATGAAGACCATCATTCGCAAATTGCTCGGTGTCGCCAACGGCCTGGCGTGTCAGCGGTGTGATGTCAACGTAAGAAACGCCTGCTTTCTGAGATTCTTCTTTAGCAATGGCGTTAAAAACATCAATTTCGTCCGCAATCTGCTTTTGGTCGCGGCCCTGCGCGAAAGGGGAAGCGCCCCAATCAGGAATTGATAGAACGAACACACGATCTGGTTTGCCTCCTGCAAAGTCTATTGCCGTTTGGAGGAGCTGGCTAAACTCTGTACGGTAACGATCCTGGTTTTGCCCGCGGTATTGGTTGTTGACACCAATGAGCAGCGATACTAAATCATACGTCTTCTTGTTGCCGCTGGCTTTAATGGCCTCTTGTAGCTCAGCGGTTGTCCAGCCGGTTCTGGCAATGATATCGGGGTTACCTAAGTCAATCCCATCTTTCTGTAGCATACCCGCTAGCTGTACACTCCAACGGTCCTTTGCCGACACGCTTTCGCCAATCGTGTATGAATCACCTAAGGAAAGGAATGTGTATTTCGACGCTACAGCATTAGGGTTCATGACCATAATAGAGTCATCGGAATGTTGCGTACAGGCAACTAGGAAGAGTGCCTGAACCAGGATTTTAAGGAGATTGAAAGGACTTATAAGTAACATCTGTTGAGTGGCAGTAAACCGTTTATGTTTAAATAAACGCTGGCTAGCCAAAATCGGATTTCTCCAATAAAATCCTGTAAATCCTTCTAATCTTGTTGAAATCCCGGTTCAGACAACTTATTCCTGCTCCAGCAAAAACGCTTTAATAAACGGATCAAGGTCGCCGTCGAGCACGGCATCGGTATTGGATGTTTGGTAGCCAGTGCGATGGTCTTTCACGCGCCGGTCATCCAGTACGTAAGACCGGATCTGGGAACCCCACTCAATTTTTTGCTTACCCGCTTCGACCTCGGCGCGGGCAGCGTTACGTTTCTGGACCTCTATTTCGTAGAGTTTTGATTTCAACAGACGCATCGCCACTTCCTTATTTTGCAACTGGCTACGTTCCTGCTGACACTCAATGATCAGACCCGACGGACGGTGACGTAACCGCACCGCTGTTTCTACCTTGTTCACATTTTGGCCACCCGCGCCCCCAGATCGGAACGTATCCCAATCAATATCGGCCGGGTTAACATCAATTTCGATGGTGTCGTCGACTAATGGATAAGCGAACACCGACGCAAAAGACGTATGCCGACGTGCATTTGAGTCAAATGGCGATACACGTACAAGTCGGTGTACCCCGTTTTCAGATTTAAGAAAACCATACGCCAGCGGCCCATCTACTTCTATGGTCGCCGACTTAATCCCGGCCGTATCACCTTCCTGGTAATCAACTTGTTTGAGCGTATAGCCGTGTTTTTCGGCCCAGCGCATATACATTCGGTAAAGCATATCGGCCCAGTCCTGGCTCTCTGTACCACCCGCTCCGGCATTTATTTCGAGCACGGCGCTGAGCTGATCTTCCTCATTACCGAGCATCTTTTTAAGTTCGAGGTCTTCGAGTGTATCGGTCACTTTGCGACCTTCCTCGTCGACTTCCTCTTCTGGTACGTCGCCTGCCTCGTAGAACTCAAACAAGGTTTCGAGATCGCCAAACTGGCCATTCAATTTGTCGAAGCCGCTTATCCAGCCCTTCAGGCCACGTACCTGCTTCATCACGCCTTCGGCACGATCTGCATCGCTCCAGAATTCAGGCTGAAATGTTTGTTGCTCAAGCTCAGCTAGTTGCTCTTTCTTCGCGTCGTAGTCAAAGGTACCCCCTCAAGGCCTCTACTCTGGCCCTCAAGTCGTTCAACTGGTCAGTTGTCATGAACTTGTCGTATACTGGTTTATTAGAAAAGAATGCAAAGATAGAACAAAAGAAGGCGGGTAAGAGGTTTGGCTCCGGTATCAACTTTTCAGTCTACCTTTGCGTTTCAAAATTGACAGCCATTACATAATCATTGATTGTCATTGGTTAATTAAAACGATGAATGACAATCAATGACTATGTAATGTCCACCTAATGACTAACTAAATCAAACTAATGGCTTCACAGTACGATGTAATCGTTGTGGGTAGCGGTCCGGGCGGTTACGTAGCCGCGATCCGGGCGTCGCAATTGGGTATGAAAACGGCCGTTATCGAGCGCGAAAGCCTCGGTGGCATCTGTCTGAACTGGGGCTGTATCCCAACTAAAGCCCTGTTAAAATCAGCGCAGGTTTTTGAATACATTAAGCACTCATCCGATTATGGAATTACCATCCAGGGTGAGTCGCAGGCCGACTTTGGAGCTGTTATTAAGCGGAGCCGGGGCGTTGCCGACAGCATGAGTAAGGGCGTCCAGTTCTTGATGAAAAAGAACAAAATTGACGTTATCAACGGCGTTGGTAAAGTTAAAGCTGGTAAGAAAGTCGAAGTGACCGGAGCCGATGGGAAAGCCACCGAATACGAGGCAAAGCACATCATCATCGCTACCGGAAGCCGCGCTCGACAACTGCCCGCTGCCCCCTACGACGGAGAAAAAATCATTGAGTACCGGAAGGCGATGTCTCTCGAGAAGCGGCCCGACTCTATGCTGGTGATCGGTTCGGGAGCTATTGGTGTTGAGTTCGCTTACGTCTACGCCAGCATGGGCACGAAGGTGACAATTGTTGAGTTCATGCCAAGCATCGTACCAGTTGAAGACGAGGAAATCTCGAAAGAACTTGCCAAACAGTACAAGAAGCTAGGCGTAGAGATATACACCAAGGCTGAGGTGACGAAAGTGGACACGAGCGGCCAGGGCTGTAAGGTGTTCGTAAAGACGCAGGATGGTGAGAAAACTTTCGACGTAGATATCGTTCTGTCAGCTGCTGGTATTGTCGCGAACATCGAAAACGTCGGCCTCGAAGAAGTTGGCATAACGGTTGACCGCGGAAAGATCGTTACGGATGATTATTACCGGACCAACGTTGAAGGATATTACGCCATCGGCGACGTAACGAAAGGGCAGGCGCTGGCACACGTAGCGTCCGCTGAAGCGATCATCTGCATCGAGAAAATTGCTGGCTTACCACACGTTGAGCCACTGAACTACAACAACATTCCGGGCTGTACGTACTGTACACCCGAAATTGCGTCGGTTGGCTATACCGAAAAAGCCGCTCGCGAAGCGGGTTATGAGTTGAAGGTAGGTAAGTTTCCGTTCTCTGCTTCAGGCAAAGCAAAAGCGTCGGGTACGCCAGAGGGTTTCGTAAAAGTAATCTTCGACGCGAAATATGGCGAATTCCTGGGTGCTCATTTTATTGGCAATAATGTAACGGAAATGATTGCTGAGGTTGTAGCCGCTCGCAAGCTCGAAACTACGGGCGAAGAGATACTCAAAGCGGTTCACCCGCACCCAACCATGTCGGAGGCTATCAAAGACGCAACCGAGGCTGCTTACGGTGAAGCAATTCACTTGTAGTATAAACTAACGTTAGCGGACAATCAGCGGCCAGCTCAATTCGCAGGAATCTAAGCTGGCCGCTGATTGTTAAGCTAAAAGAATCAGTAAATTAGTTTTAAATAAATTTTCTGATTCTTATTATTATTTCTTACTTTTGCACTCCCAAACTCGGAGTACAATTCAACGACATACGAGGATGAAGGTCCGCTAAGGTCCAAGCGACTTGGTAGAAACCACATCTGACTTTTCGGTAAACAAACCTTGCGGTGTAAGGCTTTGTTGCCATTGAAGGTCAGGTGCAGCGCGCCCGACCTTTTTTTATGTCTTTCTGGTGCTGATTGTTAAGCAGATATAGGATTCGTCTGATGATTTGCCTACCTTTGCGGCCCGATTCGGAAGGTCCGAGTGCGGAAAGAGTATCTAAATTTTACCTGCTTACTTTAAACAAACACAAATGTCTGGTTTAATTGGCAAGAAAATCGGGATGACCAGCGTGTACAATGCGGACGGGCAGGCTCTGGCATGTACTGTGATTCAAACAGGTCCCTGTGTCGTAACTCAAGTTCGTAGCGTCGAGAAAGACGGCTACGCGGCTGTGCAACTGGGTTTCGGCGAAAAGAAAGAAAAGCACACCAACAAGCCGGAGTTAGGCCACTTCAAGAAAGCTGGTACTACGCCCAAGCGCAAACTCGTTGAATTCAAAGAGTTCGACAAAGAGTTTAATCTTGGCGAAACGCTCACGGTAGCCGATGTATTCGCCGAAGAAGATTTCGTTGATGTTGTCGGAACAGCCAAAGGGCGCGGTTTCCAGGGCGTTGTGAAGCGTCATGGATTTGGCGGGGTTGGCGGTCAAACGCACGGCCAGCACAACCGGGGTCGTCACCCAGGTTCGATTGGTGCCTGTTCGTTCCCTTCGCGGGTGTTCAAAGGTCTGCGCATGGCCGGTCGCATGGGCGGCAACCGTGTGAAAGTGCAAAACCTGCGCGTTCTGCGTGTTATGCCTGAGCAAAACCTGCTCGTTGTTAGCGGTTCGATTCCAGGAGCCAAAAATTCATACGTTATTATCGAGAAATAGGCCATGGAAGTAATCGTATATAACAGCAAGGGCGAGGACACAGGCAAGAAGGTCACCCTTCCGGAAGAGGTTTTCGGTATTGAGCCGAACCAACACGCGATTTATCTCGACGTGAAACAATACTTGGCTAACCAACGTCAGGGAACTCACAAAGCGAAAGAGCGTGCCGAAAATGCGCACTCGACTCGTAAATTGAAGAAGCAGAAAGGCACCGGTGGTGCTCGGGCTGGTAGTGCTAAATCACCCGTATTCGTTGGTGGTGGCACCATCTTCGGTCCCCGTCCCCGCGACTACAGCTTCAAGTTAAACAAGAAAGTTAAATCGCTGGCGCGCAAATCAGCATTGGCTGTTAAAGCGCAGGCTAATAACATTTCGGTTATTGATAACATCGCTCTTGAAGCTCCTCGTACAAAGGATTACATTCAGTTCCTAAGCGCTCTGAACGTAACCGGTCGTAAGACTCTTCTCATTCTGCCAGATGTAAACGCGAACGTTGTTTTATCAAGCCGGAATGTGCAGAAAGCAAAGGTTACCACAGCTTCACAGGTAAATACCTATGATCTGATGAACGCTGACCAATTGCTGATTAGCGAAGAAGCTTTGTCAACCATTCAAACGCTGTTCGACAAATAATATCATGAGCGTACTGAAACGACCAATCGTCACCGAAAAGATGACGGGCCTTAACAAGCAGGGGAAGTATGCTTTTGAGGTTGAGCTAAAAGCGAACAAGCTCGAAATCGGTAAAGCCGTCGAAAAAATGTACGGTGTCAACGTTGAGTCTGTGCACACACTGCGGTCGCTGGGCAAAAAGCGTAGCAAGAACATTAACGGACGCGTTGTAACGGGGAAAACCCCAACTACCAAGAAAGCAATCGTAACGGTTGCAGAAGGCGAAGTAATAGATATCTACGCTGACCTGTAAACTAGCATTGCTCTACCAATTATTCAGTCATGGGAGTTAAAAAACTAAGACCAATAACGCCGGGTACACGTTTTCGCGTGGCACCCGACTTTGCGGAACTGACAGCCTCCAAGCCAGAGAAGAGCCTGCTGGAGCCCATCAAGAGAACCGGTGGCCGTAACAATGAAGGTCACCGCACTATGCGCTACATTGGTGGAGGTCATAAGCGGCACTACCGTATTATTGACTTCAAGCGCGACAAAGTCGGCCAACCTGCCGAAGTTTTGACTGTAGAATACGATCCAAACCGTTCAGCTCGTATCTCACTGGTACAGTACGCTGATGGTGAGAAACGTTACATCATCGCTCCTCAAGGTATTACTGTTGGTCAGACCGTAATGTCTGGCGAAGGTGCTACACCTGACGTAGGTAACGCTATGCCGTTGAACGCTATGCCGATCGGTACGATTGTTCACAACATCGAACTGACGCCTGGTAAAGGCGGAGCTATGGCTCGCTCGGCTGGTACGTATGCTCAGTTAGTAGGTCGTGAAGATAAGTATGCTATCCTGCGCCTTCCATCTGGTGAGACTCGCCGGGTATTGAGCGTCTGCGTTGCTACGGTAGGTTCGGTATCAAACCCTGATCACATGAACGTTGTGATGGGTAAAGCTGGTCGTAACCGTTGGTTAGGTATTCGCCCACGTACACGGGCTGTCGTGATGAACCCTGTCGATCACCCAATGGGTGGTGGTGAAGGTCGGGCATCTGGTGGTCACCCACGCTCGCGCAATGGCCAGTTCGCTAAAGGTCAGAAGACCCGTAAGAAGAACAAGGCATCGAACAGCATGATTATTAGCCGACGCAAAAAGTAACAGATAACAATGGCACGTTCACTTAAAAAAGGCCCATATATTGATTTTCGTCTGGACAACAAGGTGCAGGCGCAAAACGAATCGGGTAAGAAATCGGTCATCAAAACCTGGTCGCGTCGTTCGATGATTTCGCCAGATTTCGTAGGCCACACGTTTGCTGTTCACAACGGCAACAAGTTTATCCCCGTTTATGTCACTGAAAACATGGTGGGCCATAAGCTGGGTGAATTTTCACCGACGCGTAACTTCCGGGGTCACACCGCAAAGAAAGACAAGGGCAAACGATAAACATGAGTTGTATAGTTGTAGGGTTGTAAAGTCATATAGTTAGCTTACAAAACTAAACTTCATAACTCTAGAACTATACGACTTTACAACTCACAGTTTCAAATGGAAGCAGTAGCAAGACTTAGAGATGTGCCCACGTCGCCCCGTAAGATGCGGTTAATAGCTGACTTAATTCGTGGTCAGCGCGTTAGCCGGGCGTTGGGTTTACTAAAATATCAGCCGCAAGCCGGTGCCGCCGTATTGCAAAAAGTGCTGTTGTCGGCAGTTGCTAACTGGCAACAGAAAAATGAAGATGAGCGGATCGAAGACGCTGACCTTTATGTAAAAACGATTTTTGTTGATGGTGGTCCGATGCTTAAGCGTCTACGTCCAGCTCCTCAAGGTCGTGGTCACCGGATTCGTAAGCGGTCAAATCACATTACGATTGTGGTTGACAGTGCGGCTCAGTCTGCATTAACTCAGGTAGAAGAAACCACCCCTGAAAACGAACAATAAGAAATGGGACAAAAAATAAATCCAGTTGGCCTACGACTTGGCATTGTTCGGGGCTGGGAATCGAGCTGGTACGGCGGTAAAGAGTTTTCGGACAAACTCGTTGAAGACGAGAAAATCCGGAAATACGTAGCTGCACGTATCCCAAAAGGAGCTATCGCTCGTGTAGTTATCGAGCGTACGCTAAAGCGCGTAACGTTGACAATCCACACAGCTCGTCCGGGTATTGTGATCGGTAAGGGTGGTGGCGAAGTCGATAAAATCAAAGAAGAGCTGAAAAAGATCACGGGCAAAGATGTCCAGATCAACATCTTCGAAATCAAGCGTCCTGAGATTGATGCTAAACTGGTTGGCGAAGCAATTGCTCAGCAGCTACAAGCACGTATCTCTTTCCGCCGTGCCATGAAGCAGGCTATTCAGTCAGCCATTCGGGTAGGTGCGCAAGGTATTAAAGTAAAAGTGTCAGGTCGTCTTGGCGGTGCTGAGATTGCCCGTTCGGAGCAGTACAAAGAAGGTCGTGTCCCTCTTCACACGCTTCGTGCTGATATTGATTACGCCATTTCGGAAGCACAAACTGTCTACGGTAAAATCGGCATCAAGGTGTGGATTTTCAAAGGAGAAGTGTACGGAAAGCGTGATCTGTCACCAGCAGCTATGATGAGCCAAGCTCAAGCTGGCGAGCGTACTGCCAGTGCAAACGATCGCGGTGATCGTCGTGGTCCCCGTGGTGATCGCGATGGTAACGACCGTGGCGGTCGTGGCCGTGGTGATCGCGGTGGAAATGACCGTGGCGGTAATAATCGTGGCGGTGGCCAGGGCGGCAATCGTGGCGGTGGTAACAACCGCGGTGGCGGCCAGGGTGGTAACCGTGGCGGTGGAGGACCAAGACGATAAACGAGTTTCGGTTTTCAGTTTGCAATGTCGAATTTCTCTTGATAAATGCTTGTTAAACTGAAAGCCGCTAACTGCAATATGTAGACTTCTTACAAAGATGTTACAGCCAAAAAGAACAAAATTCCGTAAGCAGCATAAAGGGCGGATTCCAGGTATTGCCTCTCGCGGCCATGAAATCGCCTTCGGTACGTTCGGTATTAAATCCTTAGAGCCAGGTCGGATTACCGCTCGCCAGATTGAAGCCGCTCGTATTTCCGTAACGCGGGCAATGAAACGTGAAGGCCAGGTTTGGATTCGCATTTTCCCCGATAAGCCGATTACTAAAAAGCCAGCCGAAGTACGGATGGGTAAAGGTAAAGGTGCTCCCGAATACTGGGTAGCTGTAGTGAAGCCCGGCACGATTATGTTCGAAGCAACGGGCGTTGATTTAGCAACGGGTATGGAAGCCCTGCGCCTTGCCGCTCAGAAATTGCCAGTTCGGACCAAATTTGTGGTTCGGCGTGATTACCAGGAGCAAGGTGACGAGTAGTATCCTTAAGCGACGAACAAGATGAAAAAAGAAGATTTAAAAGGATTGTCAGCTGATGAGCTCCGCACGGAGATCAGTGCCGAGCAGGACCGACTGTTGAAGTTGAAGTTTGCTCATGCGGTATCTCCTATCGAAAACCCAATGCGCATTCGTGAGAGCCGTAAACGGATTGCTCGTTTGCACACGGAATTGACGGTTAAATCGGCACAAGCCTAATAAGATACGACAATGGAAGAGCAACAAGCACCAGCACCGCAGGCAGAAGAACAAGCTCCAGCGGTTACAGCAACAGAACAGCCGCAGGTAGCCGCCACTGCAACTCCTACCCAAGGTGATGCAAAACCGACGTCAGAGCGGAACGCTCGGAAGGAGCGCGTTGGAAAGGTGACTAGCAACAAGATGCAGAAAACGATCACGGTAGCGATTGATCGTAAAGTAAAGCATCCTTTGTATGGTAAGTTCCAGCACAAAACAAAGAAGCTGACAGTTCACGATGAGAACAACGAATGCGGTATCGGTGATACCGTTCGTGTGATGGAGACTCGTCCGTTGAGCAAGAATAAACGTTGGCGTTTAGTCGAAATCATCGAAAAAGCAAAGTAAGCCATGGTACAGCAAGAATCTAGATTAGGTGTAGCCGATAACAGTGGCGCGAAGGAAGTGCTGGTTATCCGCGTCTTGGGTGGTACAGGCAAGCGGTATGCGTCAGTCGGTGATAAGATTGTCGTAACGGTTAAGCAAGCGCTGTCATCCAGCAATATGAAAAAGGGTACGGTGTCAAAAGCCGTTGTCGTTCGTACAAAGAAAGAAATACGTCGTAAAGACGGTTCATACATTCGCTTTGAAGACAACGCAGCCGTATTGCTCAACAATAACGATGAGCCACGTGGCACCCGGATCTTTGGTCCTGTTGCCCGTGAGTTGCGCGAGAAGCAGTTCATGAAAATCGTATCGTTAGCCCCAGAGGTACTGTAAATAATGGAGAAGAAAATAACGCTGCCGAAACATAAATTCCACATCAAAACGGGCGATACGGTTCTCGTGATTGGTGGAAACTCAAAAGGCCAGCGCGGGGTTGTGAAAGAAGTAATTGTGGAAAAAGATCGTGCTCGGGTTGAGGGCGTCGCCATCATTACTAAACACACGAAGCCGACTGCTTCAAACCCGCAGGGTAGCCTGGAGAAAACGGAAGGATCTATTCACATCAGCAATTTGCAATTGATTGATCCTGCTACGGGCGAACCAACTCGCACAGGCCGTAAGTTGAACGATAAAGGGAAACTGCAACGCTTCTCGAAGAAGACAGGTAATTTCATTCCTGACTCGTTCCGTAAGTAACACTAAGAAAGGTCTAATAAGATGGCAACGCCAAGACTGAAAGAAAAATATGTAAATGAGGTTGTACCTCAGTTGAAGGACAAGTTCCAGTATAAGTCGGTTATGCAAGTACCGCGTCTGAGCAAAATTGTCATCAATAAAGGTATTGGAGCCGCAGTCGCTGACAAAAAGCTGGTAGACGTGGGTGTTGAAGAGCTTACCACCATCACAGGTCAGAAAGCTATTCCTACCTTATCGAAGAAAGCGGTATCTAACTTCAAACTGCGGGAGAAAATGCCCATTGGTGCGAAGGTAACGTTACGCGGTGAGCGGATGTACGAATTCCTGGATCGGTTAACGACTGTTTCGTTACCACGGGTACGAGATTTCAAAGGCATTAGCGACAAAGGGTTTGATGGCCGCGGCAACTACACTTTCGGTGTACAAGAGCAAATCATCTTCCCTGAAATCAGCATTGACAAAGTAGCACGTATATCGGGAATGGACATCACATTTGTGACAACGGCCTCGACGGATAACGAAAGCTATGAACTGCTGAAAGCAATGGGTATGCCGTTCGCAAACGCTGGTAAAAAATAACCAACCAACATGGCAAAAGAATCAATTAAAGCACGGGAACGGAAACGTGAAGCGCTGGTCGCCAAGTACGCTGCAAAGCGGGCTGCTCTGAAAGCCGCAGGTGATTACATTGGACTGGATAAACTGCCCAAAAATGCATCGCCTGTACGTTTGCACAACCGTTGTAAGTTAACGGGTCGCCCTCGCGGATATATGCGCAAATTTGGTATTTCACGGGTTACGTTCCGTGAGATGGCATCGGCAGGTAAAATTCCAGGCGTAACCAAGGCAAGCTGGTAAGTTCCAGAGGCCATTTTCATTTGTAATTCAGTTTCCGTAATTTTGCGAACTTTCTTGGAAACAGGGGTTTGCAAGTAACGCAACGCTAAGAATGAATACAGATCCAATAGCAGATTTTCTGACTCGAATCAGAAACGCTATCCGGGCTAAGCACCGGGTTGTGGAAATTCCTGCTTCCAATATAAAGAAAGAGATTACTAAGGTATTGTATGACAAAGGCTACATTCAGAACTATAAGTTCGATGATAGCACTCCACAAGGCATTATTAAGATTGCCTTGAAATACAATCCAACAACGAAGCAGCCTGCCATCGTTGACCTACAACGGATCAGCCGTCCTGGTCTACGTCAGTATCGGGGAGCCGATCACCTGCCACGAATTCTGAATGGTTTAGGTGTAGCCATCATCTCAACCTCCAAAGGTGTGATGACAGATAAAGAGGCTAAGACCTTGAACGTCGGGGGTGAGGTATTATGTTACGTATATTAATCCGAACTGAACGATGTCACGTATAGGTAAGAAACCCATCACCCTGCCCAGCAACGTTACGTTGTCTATTGACGATCAGAACATCGTCACTGTAAAAGGGCCAAAAGGTACGCTGACCCAGTCAATTGATCCGGATATTTCGGTTGCAGTTGAAGATGGTCAGATTCAGGTGAGCCGTCCTACTGAGCAGAAACGGCACAAAGCTCTGCACGGTTTGTATCGCTCATTAGTGAACAATATGGTAACCGGCGTAAGCGAAGGCTTCAAACTGGACCTTGAGGTAATTGGAGTTGGTTATAAAGCTTCTGTAACAAATAATGTTCTGGAGTTGCAACTCGGTTACTCACACAACGTATATGTTGCTGTCCCATCTGAAATTAAGGTAACCGCCGTTACAGAGAAAGGACAGAACCCAAAAGTTTATCTTGAAGGATCGGATAAACAACTTTTAGGCGATGTAGCCGCAAAAATTCGTTCGCTGCGTAAAGTTGAGCCTTACAAAGGTAAAGGTATTCGCTTCGTGGGTGAGCAGGTTCGCCGGAAAGCTGGTAAGTCTTCAAGCAAGAAATAGTTTGGTTGTTTATCTGTTCGATTGTTTAGCTGTTAGTATCAGAACAACAGTCAAACGGATAAATAATTAGACAGACAAACATTTTTAAATCGCCTATTTGGTCGGAATCAAATAACATGGCAACGAATAAACAAGAAAGAAGACAGCGGATCAAGTTTGGTATCCGGGCAAAAGTTTCCGGAACGGCCGAGCGTCCTCGACTGTCAGTTTTTCGCTCAAACAAAGCAATTTATGCACAATTAATCGATGACGTTGCTGGCAATACGTTAGCATCTGCTTCGTCGGTTGAGTTGAAGAGCGAGATTGAAGGTAACACTGTTGAAACCGCAAAAAAGGTTGGACAACGGTTAGCTGAAAAAGCAGTTGCTAAAAATATCAACGCCGTCGTGTTTGATCGCAATGGCTACTTGTATCACGGTAAAGTAAAAGCATTGGCCGACGCAGCCCGCGAGGGTGGCCTTAAGTTCTAAGCAATGAACACGAACGCAGCAAGACCGACAAAGTTTAACGAAGCCGACCTGAAAGAAAAGGTGGTGGCCATCAACCGCGTAGCGAAGGTGGTAAAAGGTGGTCGCCGGTTCAGTTTCTCGGCGATTGTCGTCGTCGGCGACGGAAACGGTGTCGTTGGTTATGGATTGGGTAAAGCCAATGAAGTAACTGACGCTATTGCCAAAGGAGTTGAAGATGCTAAGAAAAACTTAGTACAGATTCCTCTTCTGAAGCATACAGTACCTCATGAGATGGAAGGTAAATTCAGCGGTGGTTTTGTTCTGCTGAAGCCTGCTGCTCCGGGTACAGGAGTTATTGCTGGTGGTGCTATGCGGGCCGTTCTCGAATCGGCTGGCGTACGTGACGTACTGGCAAAATCGAAAGGATCATCTAACCCACACAACGTAGTAAAAGCGACTCTTGACGCGCTGCTGAAAATGCGGTTGCCTCACCAAGTGGCTTTCCAACGTCAGGTTAGCTTAGCTAAAGTGTTTAACGGTTAAAACAGGAGCAACAGACATGGCACGGGTACGTATCACACAGGTCAGAAGCACCATTGACCGTCCGCAAACGCAGAAGAATGCAATCAAATCGTTAGGCTTGGGTAAAATCAATCGGAGTGTCGAACTTGAGTATAATGATGCATTGAAAGGTGCACTTACGAAGGTTCAACATTTAGTAAAGGTTGAAGAAATTTAAGTATCTTTGTGATTCTTTTGGCTCTCAAGCTATCGTGAACAAGTGTTTACACGGATAGGAGAATCAAAAGAATCATTTTTTAACTAATAATACAATGAATTTAAGCAACCTTAGACCGGCAAAAGGTTCCGTCAGAGAGCGCAAGCGAGTCGGACGCGGGCAAGGCTCTGGTATGGGTGGTACGTCTACCCGGGGTCACAAAGGAGCGCAATCGCGCTCAGGTTATAGCCGCAAGACTCACTTTGAAGGTGGTCAGATGCCACTTCAGCGTCGTGTTCCCAAGTTTGGCTTTAAGAACATCAACCGCGTTGAGTATAAGCCGCTGAATCTTGATTCGATTCAGGCACTAGTTGATCAAACAAAAGCGACTGTAGTTGATATCGACTTCTTACGTCAGCATGGCTTGATTAGCAAGAATGACCTGGTGAAGGTGTTAAGTCGCGGTGAACTTACAGCAATTGTCGAAGTTCATGCGCACGCTTTTTCATCCAGCGCGAAAGAAGCTATTGAGAAAGCAGGCGGTAAGGCCATCGTGCCAACCAAACAGGCGAAAGAGGAAGCAGCGAACTAAGTTGTGAGCATGGCAATAGCCGACCTATCATATGAACCGACTCATCACCACGTTTAAAAATATTTTTGCAATTGACGAGTTGCGGAGTCGAATCCTCAACACGCTGTTGTTTATCACAGCGTTTCGTCTTGGTTCGGCTATCGTACTGCCGGGCGTTGACCCTAACAAACTAAACTTAAATCCGCAGGGATTACTTGGTTTGTTGGACACCTTCCTGGGTGGTGCTTTCAGCAAAGCGTCAATTTTTGCGTTAGGCATCATGCCGTACATATCGGCTTCGATTGCCATCCAGTTATTAACGCTAGCACTGCCTTATTTCCAGAAGATGCAGAAAGAAGGCGAATCTGGACGTAAGCGGTTAAATCAGATTACTCGAGTACTCACTATTGGGGTAACGGCGGTACAGGCGATCACTTATATCCGTACTACCATACCACAAGAGGCTCTTTTAATCGACCGTGGGCTGTTCACGATTTCTTCTCTATTCATCCTTACGTCAGGTACAATTTTTTGTATGTGGCTTGGTGAGCGTATAACGGATAAAGGTATTGGTAACGGGATCTCAATGATTATCATGATTGGGATTGTGTCACGTCTTCCGGGCGCTATTATCGGTGAGCAACAGTCTCGTGGTTCAGCAGGTATTCTGATTTTTGTATTGGAGCTTGTCGCCCTTTACTTTGTCGTGATGGGGGCGGTTGTCCTGACGCAGGCTGTGCGACGTATTCCAATTCAATACGCCAAACAAGTAATCGGTAATAAAGTAGTCGGTGGTCAACGGCAGTACCTACCTCTAAAGCTTAACGCGGCAGGGGTTATGCCGATCATCTTCGCCCAGGCGCTGATGTTCATCCCGACTTATCTGGCAGGTCTCTTTGCTGAGAAAAGCGATTTTGCTGCGGGTGTTCAGAATGCTTTCCAAAGCTACACGACCTGGCAGTACAACGTTTTGTTCGCTTTGTTGATTATCGTCTTCACCTTCTTCTACACTGCTATATCGGTCAACCCAACTCAAATTGCTGATGATATGAAGCGGAGTGGTGGGTTCATCCCTGGTGTGAAGCCTGGTATTCAGACTTCTGAATATATTGGAACTGTTCTCGACCGAATCACGTTACCAGGTGCTATTATGTTAGCTATCGTGGCAATTTTACCAGCAATTGCTAACCTACTTGGTATGACAAGCGGATTTGCTCAGTTTTTCGGGGGAACATCGCTGCTCAT
Organism: Spirosoma knui; assembly: GCF_054780635.1. Classification (NCBI taxonomy): domain Bacteria; kingdom Pseudomonadati; phylum Bacteroidota; class Cytophagia; order Cytophagales; family Cytophagaceae; genus Spirosoma; species Spirosoma knui. The sequence goes on from NZ_BAAGVY010000011.1 coordinate 80,718, forward strand.
TATGGTAGGCGTTGTATTGGATACGCTGCAACAAGTAGAAAGCTATCTGCTGATGCGTCGGTATGAAGGATTAATGAAGTCAGGGCGTGTTCAAGGTCGAACAACCGAGACAGTAGCTGCCTAATTCAGAATGGCCGGTTCAGATAAGAAAGACAAAGTAATTTTTATCAGAAGTGATGAAGAAATCGCTTTGATAAAAAGTAGTGCACAAGTTCTGGGTAAAGCTCATGCTGAAGTAGCTAAACTAATTCGGCCAGGAATCGCTACGAAGGAACTTGATAAGGTTGCCGAGACGTTTATTAAAGATAACGGTGGCATTCCGTCTTTCTTAGGGTATAATAAGTTTCCTGCATCGTTGTGTATATCAGTTAATGACGTAGTGGTACATGGATTTCCTAGCCGCTATGAACTTCGTGATGGAGATATTATCTCAATTGATTGCGGAGTTAAACTAAACGGGTATCACAGTGATAGCGCGTATACATATCCAGTTGGCGAAGTAAATCCTTCGATAAGAAGGCTGCTTTCCAGGACTAAAGAATCTCTTTATGTTGGTTTAGAAAAAGCCGTTGAAGGGAATCGTGTCGGTGATATTGGTTACGCTATTCAGTCTTATACAGAAAAGTTTGGCTATTCTGTTGTTCGGGAGCTGGTTGGGCACGGTGTTGGGGAGAATCTACATGAAGCCCCAGAAGTGCCTAATTATGGTAAACGAGGACAAGGCCCCAAATTACTCGAAGGTATGATATTAGCTGTAGAGCCTATGATCAACTTTGGTAAAAAGGGAGTAGTACAGGAACGGGATGGTTGGACTATTCGTACGGTTGACAGAAAGCCCTCGGCTCACTTCGAGCATACTGTTGCTGTACGGAAAGGAAAACCTGAAGTGTTAACAACCTTTGAATATATAGAAGCAGTCACCGCGAACACGAGCCTGATGGTCGATACACCGGAACTGATGGCAGCATAAAGCGAACATGGCAAAGCAAAATTCTATAGAGCAGGATGGAGTTATTTTAGAAGCGTTATCAAATGCAATGTTCCGGGTTGAACTTGTGAACAAGCATGAGGTAATCGCTCATATATCCGGTAAGATGCGTATGAATTACATAAAGATCTTGCCTGGAGACCGCGTGAAATTGGAGATGTCGCCCTACGATTTAAGTAAGGCACGGATTGTGTACCGGTATAAATAAATAAGGAACCATGAAGGTCAAAGCGTCGATTAAAAAGCGCAGTGAAGACTGCATTGTGATCCGTCGGAAAGGGAAACTGTACGTGATCAATAAAAAGAATCCCCGTTATAAACAAAGACAAGGCTAAGAATGGCACGTATTGCAGGTGTTGATATTCCAGACAAGAAGCGTGGCGAAATTGCGCTGACGTACATCTATGGCATCGGCCGTAGTCGGGCTAAAAAAATTCTAACTGATGCTGGTATCAGCGTTGATAAGAAAGCCAGTGAGTGGTCAGACGATGAAGCTAGTGCTGTACGTAATGCCATCTCTAACGAGTATAAAGTAGAAGGTCAGCTGCGCTCAGAAGTACAGTTGAGCATCAAACGTTTGATGGACATTGGTTGCTACCGTGGTCTTCGGCACCGGAAAGGATTGCCAGTTCGTGGTCAACACACTAAAAACAACTCGCGTACTCGGAAAGGTAAGCGTAAGACAGTTGCTAATAAGAAGAAAGTAACGAAGTAATTAATTGGTCGTTCATCGCTGTTAGGATCATTTACAGTCATTAGAGATACTGATGACAATTAATGAAAACCAGCGGCATATTGACGATTACCTCAAAAAACAATGGCTCAAGCAAAACGCAAAGACAAAGCGAAAAAGCGGGTGGTGGTTGTTGAACCAGTTGGTCAGGTACATATCCGGGCTACGTTCAATAACATCATTATCTCGATTACCAACATGAACGGCCAGGTTATCTCCTGGGCGTCAGCGGGTAAAATGGGCTTCCGTGGCTCTAAGAAAAATACCCCTTATGCTGCTCAAACGGCCGCTCAAAACTGCGCAGCTGTTGCGCATGACTTAGGCATGCGGAAAGCAGAAGTTTTTGTGAAAGGTCCTGGATCGGGTCGTGAATCGGCTATCCGTACCATTCAGAATTCTGGTATCGAAGTGACCACAATCCGTGATATTACCCCGCTGCCGCACAATGGATGTCGGCCGCCAAAACGTCGTCGCGTATAATTACGGATGGCATGAATAGGGGCAGGTGACATTAAGTTGTGTCTGTCCGATGTTTCACAATATTCATTCATTGAACGAATGGCACGTTATATTGGGCCAAAAGCCAAAATTTCGCGTAAGTTCGGTGAGCCGATTCTCGGCCCCAGCAAAGCGCTTCAGAAAAAGAATTATGGACCGGGTATGCACGGTCGGGGTCGTAAACGGAAGCAGTCTGAATACGCGCTCCAATTGCTGGAAAAGCAAAAAGTAAAGTATACGTATGGCATTCTGGAACGTCAGTTCCGTGCCTTGTTTCACCGCGCTCAGGTACGTGAAGGCATCACCGGGGAGAACCTGTTGAAACTGTGCGAAGCACGTCTTGACAACACTGTATACCGCTTAGGTATCGCTTCTTCGCGTCGGGCTGCTCGTCAGCTTGTATCGCATAAGCATATCATCGTTGACGGTGAAGTAGTTAACATTCCTTCTTACTCTTTGAAGCCAGGTCAGCTGATTGGCGTTCGCGAAAAGTCGAAGTCATTGGAAGCTGTTACCTCCAGTTTATCGGCACGTAATATCAAGCGCTATAACTGGGTTGAATGGGATAATCAACAAATGACGGGTAAATTCATTAGTTACCCCGAGCGTGATCAAATTCCAGAGAACTTCAACGAGCAGGCAATCGTCGAATTGTATTCGAAGTAGTGAATTGGCTGGCAGAACTCGAATGGGTTCTGCTGCTATTATATATAGTTTGGTTAGCTCATTAGTAGACGTTTGTCAACTACTCACAAACGTAACACTGCAAGCGTTCAAGTAAGTGAGTAATCAAACAGTATTTGAGTCTTCACGCCAAGGCAGAGAACTGCTGTAAACAATACGAAACGTATGTCAATTTTAGCGTTCCAAATGCCCGACAAAGTCGTAGTGGAGAAAGCCGACGACTTTCACGGGGTGTTTGAATTCAAACCCCTTGAAAAAGGATACGGTGTAACGATTGGTAACGCGCTTCGGCGTATTCTGTTATCATCCCTGGAAGGATATGCCATCACAAGCGTAAAATTTCCGGGTGTGTTGCACGAGTTTTCTTCCATTGAGGGCGTAGTTGAAGATGTGACCGAGATTATTCTGAACCTGAAGATGGTTCGCTTTAAGAAGATCTCGGACATGGTTGACAACAAAATCACTGTCAACATTAAGAAGCAATCGGTTTTAAAAGCCGGAGATATATCTAAATTCTCGCCATCGTTCGAAGTGCTAAATCCTGAACTGGAAATCTGCCACATCGATGATACGCGGGATTTAGAAATGGAAATTTTTGTGGAGAAAGGCCGGGGCTACGTTCCTGCTGATGAACCACGGGCCAATGAACTGCCGTTTGGGCATATCCCAATCGACGCTATTTATACGCCGATCAAGAACGTAAAATACAGCGTTGAGAACACCCGGGTTGAGCAAAAAACGGACTATGAACGCTTATTGCTGGACATCGAGACTGATGGCTCGATTCACCCGGAAGAAGCGTTAAAAGGCGCGGCTTACATTCTGATTCAGCACTTCATGCTGTTCTCTGATCAGTCCATGACCTTTGAAACGGCTAAACCGGAAGAGGAAAATGTGGTTGATGAAGAAGTACTGCACATGCGGAAACTCCTGAAAACGTCATTGGCAGATCTCGATTTGTCAGTACGTGCCTATAACTGCCTCAAGTCAGCCGATGTACGTACATTGGGTGATCTGGTTCGGTTGGAGATTTCTGATATGATGAAGTTCCGTAATTTTGGTAAGAAGTCGCTGACGGAGTTGGAGCAACTGGTTGCTGAGAAGAACCTGACGTTCGGTATGGACGTCGCTAAGTACAGACTAGACGAAGATTAATCGATATTCGACCGGTGCGTCAGTTGTGAAATTCACGCACCGGTTTTGATTAACCAAAACAATGAGACACGGTAAAAAAGATAACCACCTAAGCCGGACGCACTCGCACCGCGAAGCGATGTTGCAGAACATGGCCTCGTCGCTCATCCTGCACAAGCGTATTGAGACGACAGTTGCGAAGGCGAAAGAGCTTCGTAAGTTCGTAGAGCCGATTTTAACGCGGGCTAAAGACGATACCTACCAAAATCGTCGGATGGTGTTCCAAACGCTGACGAACAAAGAAACAGTTAAAGAACTGTTTGGAACAGTAGCTGATAAAATTGCCAGCCGCCCGGGTGGTTATACGCGCATCATTAAATTAGGTAACCGGTTAGGCGACAACGCTGAGACTTGCCTGATTGAGCTAGTCGATTTCAACGAAGTTCTGATTGCGGCCGCTACTGAAAAAGCAACGGCAACTACCAGAACTCGCCGGAGCCGTCGGGGTGGTTCTAGCCAAGCTGCACCTGCTGCCGCAGCTCCAGTAGCTGCTGCCGAAACTGTAGAGACCCCAGTAGCCGAAGAAGCGCAGACAGCGGAAGCAGAAGATACTACGCCGGTAGCTGAGGCACCTGCTGCCGATGCAACAGAGGAAACACCTTCTACGCCGGAAGCGTCGGCTGACGACGAAACCAAACAGAGCTAATGATTCAACTGTTGTTCATACAAAATAGGGGTTAACCGTTAGGGTTAGCCCTTTTTTTTAATAGTTCAAGTCTAAAAAGCACTTATGAAACATACACGGCAACCCGAAGCCTTGCTGGTTCTGCAAGACGGCTCTGTTTATCGGGGATTGGCTTTAGGAAAAATTGGTACCGCTGGAGGTGAAATATGCTTTAACACCGGTATGACTGGTTATCAGGAAATATATACTGATCCGTCGTATTATGGACAAGTAGTTATCAACACTACATCACACATTGGTAATTATGGTGTATTAAACAACGCGGAGCAGGAGTCGAACAGCGTGAAAATCCGCGGAATGGTTTGTAACTTCTTCTCGAATATTCATTCGCGGTACACAGCTGACGGTTCATTACAGGACTACTTCGAACGGGCTAACATTGTCGGCATTCACGGGGTAGACACTCGGCAACTGGTGCGGTACATACGCTCGAAAGGCGTTATGAACTGTATTATTTCGTCTGAAATATTAGACCCGGCTGTACTTCTGGCTGAGCTGAACAAGGTGCCGGATATGGAAGGCTTAGAGCTTTCCTCTGAAGTGTCTACGCCAGAAGCCTACGAAGAGGGCGATCCCGAAGCTAAGTTGCGCGTAGCTGTCCTCGATTTGGGCGTTAAGCGCAGCATCCTGAGCAATTTTAATGAACGCGGTGTATTCTGCAAAGTGTTTCCTGCCCGCACCTCTTATGAGGAGTTAGCTGCCTGGAAGCCGAACGGATATTTCATCGCCAATGGACCCGGAGACCCTGCTGCTATGCCATACGCTGTCGAGACCGTGAAACAGGTTCTAGACGAAGAAAAGCCTGTATTTGGTATTTGCTTAGGCCATCAGATTTTGTCGTTAGCCAGTGGTATCTCAACGTATAAGATGCACAATGGTCACCGTGGCTTAAACCACCCAGTTAAGAACCTAATTACCGGGCATTGCGAAGTTACTTCGCAAAACCACGGATTTGCCGTTCGGGCGGAGGAAGTGATGGACCACTCAAACGTTGAATTGACACATATCAATCTAAACGATAAAACGATTGAGGGGATTCGCCGGAAAGACAAACCTGCCTTCTCGGTTCAATATCACCCTGAGTCGTCGCCAGGACCGCATGATTCGCGGTATCTGTTCGATCAGTTTGTAACGATGATGAATGAATAGTGAAAAGCCCAGAGATGTCTCTGGGCTTTTTTAATTAGCTGAGTTTCGCCAGTATTCACGGCTCCACATTCGCTGGAATAGCCATTGGCGGCTTGTTAACGTAATGGGTAAATAGGCGTGGGCTTGCTTGGGAGATTGTTGAAAATAGGCTTCATCATCGGTCAGAATAAGTGATTGATACGTATCTTCATTTTTAATGGTCAAGTCGGCAAAAGGTAGCTCTGGTTTCCAATTAGAGTGCGTCAACGCTAATTTGTCTTTTAGCAGGGCGCTGGAAGGCAATACCGGGACGTATTGAGATGTTACCTGAAAACGACCCTGCGATACGTCAAGTGCGTATTGAAGGTAAGCTTTCAATACCCTAGGCCCTTCGTTGAGGGTATTTTCCACGGAAAGCTCATCGGGCCAAAGGCTAGTCACGACGTAGACCTTTTCTCGGGCTCGGGTAATGGCTACGTTCAGGCGATTTTCACCACCCAGTGTGTTCAGGCTTCCAAACAGCATCGATAACCGACCACGTTGATCCGGAGCATAGCCTACCGAGAAAACAATAATATCGCGTTCGTCACCTTGCACATTCTCGATGTTTTTTACAAACAGCTGAGGGATCTGCCTATGAAGCGACTGGTTCTCGACTAAGTCCTGAATTAGTTGCTGCTGGGGGTAATTGAAGGTGACTACTCCGACTGAATGGCCGCGATATTTAACGGCTAGCTGGTTCAACAGCTTAATTACGGCCTCTGCTTCTGCCTCATTAGTTTGCTGATGCCACGTTCCCCTAACATTCTGGTACTGAATAGCTGGTTCGTGATCATTGACATCCTGGAAGTGGGGAAGGAGAGAAAGCTTGTTCTGATAAAAGTATTTGTTTGAAAAGGTAATCAAATCAAGGGAGCGACTCCGGTAGTGCTCCGTCAACGAGACTTGGGGTAAATACTGAGCCCCTAACTCAAGCAGCGATTCGACTTCTAAAGCCGCAGGGGTTTCGTCTTCGGGTACTAGTTCGTCCAGACGAATTCGATATAAATCCGTGGGGCGGAGTTGCTGTTTATCGCCCGTAATCACAATCTGCCTTCCGCGCGCAATAGCCGGAATGCCATTCTCGGCAAAGCACTGCGAGGCCTCATCGAAGATAACGAGATCGAACAAATCGTCCCGTAGCGGAAACATAGCGGATACCGATTCGGGCGAGGCAAGCCAGCAGGGCACCAACTTGAACACTTCATCCGCAAACGATTCCATCAACTTCCGAATAGGCCAGACGTTACGTTTCTTAGTTGTCTGATGCCGCAAGTCGCGGTACGTTACTCTGTTGTTTAAGCGGTTAAGTGTTAGGTTACGGTACGTTTGTTCGCGTAGTTTCATCAGGAGTATATCGCGGCTGAGGGCCTGCTTACGCTGAACGCTTTGCTGCAATGTCTGCTCGGTTTGCGCCAGTTTCAAGGAGGAAACACTACGTAGTTCGGGATGCTTGCGTTCGAGGTGGTCGAGCCAGGTCAGACGTAAGCTGTTCAGAAATAGCTTTGACCACGTACCGGCTGGATGAGCGGCCAGACGATCGATAACCAATAGTTCCGTTTCAGAAAAGCTATTCTGCAATCGATCGGCTTCGACGAGCAAATCAAAATCCTGCTGAAGAACTGCCTGAAGCGACTCTGCATACGTATCGTCCTGCCAAATCCGGTCGAGCTGTCCGCCTGTTAAGTAGGTATGTGCTTTCTGATATTGTTCCGCGACAGCACTAGTGCGGGTGAGTAGGGCAGTTACCGTTTGGATAAACTCCTGATGAGGCAAATCAATTAGCGACGACAGACCATGTATTGATTGTAAATCTGTGATACGTTGTAGTACGTGTCGGGCCTGTTGAATTACCCGCATACTTGCCGGGCTGTCTGGTAACGATAAGTTCGCCAATAAAGGAGCAGTTTTTTCATGAAGAGCGTTAAGTTCAATACGCTTCTCTATTTTCACCGACAACGTTTCTAAATCGCTTTCTGCCAGCGTAAGCCCATTTGCCAAAGCTGTTTGCTGGACTTGATTTTTGCCTGAATCGGTCAACAACCACCAGTTCCAGCGCACCCAGGCTGATCGGGCTGCGTGAGCGTTAGCTATCAGTGCCTTGAATGCGAAAAGGTCACTACTCGCCAGCGTAACCTCTGGACCAGGCGACAGAAGTAGGCTTTCCCAGGAGTGGGCTAGTTCATTGAGGTAGGCTTCGTCGATACGTAAAGCAGCATGGTTCGGATGCCGGTGTAACTGTTGAACAAGCTGCCATAAACTAGTCGGATCTGATACATCGAGAAGTGCTAGTAGGGTGGTTAACTCCTGACTGTAAGCCTGCCAGGTAAGTAGTTGATCCAGCGAAAGCACTTCGCCCACTAACTCGCTGGATTGAGAGTCAGTTGCCAGTCTGGTGTCTCGCCACAACGTAATGGTTTGCTTGATTTTCTGTAAGTCAGAACTTGTAAACAAAGTAAAGTTGACTCGGTTCACCCATGCGTGATCTGGCCCTAATCGCTGGTGATACGCGGCATATTCATTTAACCGTCGGATAAAGTTATCCACATCGGATAATCTAAATTGTGGATAACTATCATCTAACGTAATAGACGAATCGTTCACCCGGCTGGTCAGATACAGTTCTTTTGGGGAAACGCCACCTTCGCTGGTGTCAAAAAGTGCCTGTTTAAAAGCGGTTAATTCAGTAACTGCCTCGTCAATACGACGGCTTTCGGTATCAAAATCACGTTCAATCAGTACGGCGTTGAGGCTGTTATTCTGTTGCTGATAGGATTCGACCTGCTCTATTTGCCTGGCTATTTGAGCGTATAGGTCTCGGCGGTCATCCTGAAAGTCGTGGACTAAGGCTAGAAACGCACTCATGCCTACCTCGTTCAAACGCTCTGCAACAACGTCGAGGGCGGCTCGCTTCTGACAAACCAGCAACACCCGCTTACCGGCTGCCGCAGCGTCGGCCATCAAATTCGCGATCAACTGGGACTTACCTGTTCCCGGTGGACCTTGAACCACCAGAGATTGCCCCAATTTGACTGCGCGTAAAGCAGCCTCCTGCGACGCATCCATTGGCAGGGGCGTGTGGATAAATCGCTCCGGGAGAGTAGAAACAGGAGCTAAAGAAACGGGTGAAAACTGAAGGTCATCCGTTACCTCATCGGTTTCATCGAGTTGATGGTTGTTGATCAGTTCATCGTAATCCGGCACGAGAAAAGAACCCGCCTGGGGAAAGATGCCAAGAACGGCTTCGGGATGCAGTTTCAACTCGCCGGTGCGCGTTAACTGATCCAAATCTTTAGCCGTCTGCTTATCGAAGAACTGAAGTTTATCGGCGAATAAATCCTGATTAAAGTTGATTTCGAGCGAACTCTCTTTTAGCCATTCATACAGTTGCGTCCGGAACACCAGCGAATCTTTATCAAAGTCATCGGCGCTTTTTTCAATGACTTCGTCGGGAATCGTTATGTGATTGAATTGGCCATACGCCAGAACCAGCGTCGGATTTAGAAAGGCCAGTTCGTCACCGCGTCGGGTTAATTTCCAGAATTTTCCCTGCTGTTCGAGTTGCACGGGAAAGAACAGGAGCGGCCCATGAACCACCGTCCCATCCAGAAATTTACCCCGGACGAACGGCCAGCTAACATATAAATCTTCGGTGCCCCGTTCTTCTTCAATAAAGCGCGCTGTGCGGTCAATACGTCGAAGCCGACGGCTTACATCGTTGCTACGTTCCTGACGAGGATCAAGCACTTCGCACACAGAAATTGACCCCTTGCGGGCGATCAAATCCGCTATGATGCTAAACGATGGCTTATTGAGAAGGAAATCGATTTCGTGCAAATCCAGAAACTGACTGGCTGGTAGGCCCGAGAGCAAAAGCAGGCGATTGCGGCTGCTGAGATTCGTTAATCGCCGACGAAGAACTTTAAGTACGGATGGTTGAAGCGGTATTTTCACAGGAGCTAAACCAGGATGTAAACGTTTCGTACGTATCGTTTTGCAGAATTACGTAATAAACGTTTACATCCCATATATCCAGCTATTCTATACCTTCTTGCTTCGATCGTTCGGGAATTAGCCAGGACGCCAGAATACTTACCGCTAAAATCGAAACGATGATGTACAGCGAATAAACGGGTTTGAAGCCTATTCCTTCCAGCCAATGTTCGGCCAGCATCTTAACGCCAATGAACGTAAGAAGCACAGCCAGCCCAACTTTCAGGAACCGGAACTGGCTCATGATACTGGACAGGAAGAAGAACATGGACCGCAACCCCATGATGGCGAATACGTTTGAGAAAAATACGATGTACGGATCTTTCGTAATCGAAAAAATAGCAGGAATTGAATCGACCGCGAAGACCAAGTCCGTGAAGGCAACAACGATAACGATGATGAATAAAGGCGTTACAAACAGTTTCTTGTCTGTTTTTCGGCGGACAAAGAAATTATCGGTTACGTTACGTTTGTATACATTCAGGTATTTACTGGCAAACCGAACCACCGGGTGACTGCTCGGCTCAATTTTTTCATCTTCATCGCCCTGGAAGAACAACTGAACACCGGTATAAACCAGAAAAGCCCCGAACAGGTACATGATCCACTCGAAGCGCTGGATAAGGGCAGAGCCCACAAAAATGAAAACGAAGCGCAGAACAATGGCTCCGAGAATGCCCCAGACCAGAATTTTCTTGTAATACCGTTCACGAACCCCAAACGAGCTGAAGATGAGGATAAATACAAAGATATTATCAGCCGAAAGCGAGTATTCCACCAGATAGCCCGTAATGTACTCCAAAGCCATATTTGACTGAAAGCGATCCAGGCTAGCAGCAAAATCGCCCGGTACAAAATCGACATGGCTGGCATACCGATCACCGACTTCCTGAAGCCGCGCCATATCGGTTATTCCATGCACCAGATAGCCGTAATTCTTTAAGAAAAAATAAAAGGCAATGGACAACGCAACCCAGATGGCACTCCAGAAAGCCGCTTCTTTAAACGAGACTACGTGACTCTTACGCTTTGAAAAAGCGCCCAGGTCTAACGCCATTACCAGAAGAACAAAGGCCGCGAAGGCTAGAAAGAAAGAAGTTTCGCTCGAGAACATACGTAGTCAGCAGGACTATATATTTTAACCTTGTCCGGCTTGAAAAGTTGGTTAATTACTGGTAAAGCTACACCCAATCTGCTGAATGAACTGAGTTGATGGTTAAAATATTGGCATACTCAGACCTAGTTCTTAGTTTTGACTTATGTTTAATTCTAAAAAAGTGATTGTGGTCATGCCGGCTTACCGGGCAGCCCTAACGCTGGAGCGTACGTACCGTGAGATTCCGTTTGACCTGGTCGATGATGTTATTTTAGTCGACGATGCCAGTCCTGACAACACAGTTGAAGTCGCTCGTCAACTTGGTATTCGCCACGTAATTCGCCACGATAACAACAAGGGTTACGGGGGAAACCAAAAAACCTGTTACGCAAAAGCGCTAGAACTTGGGGGCGACATTGTGATTATGCTCCACCCCGATTATCAGTATACCCCCCTGTTGCTGCCAGCCATGATTTCAATTATTGGCAATGGATTGTATCCGGTGGTATTTGCCTCGCGTATCTTGGGTAAAGGTGCGTTGAAAGGTGGTATGCCGATGTATAAATACATTGCCAACCGCTTTCTGACCTTCACGCAGAACATCCTCATGAACCAGAAGCTATCAGAATACCATACTGGGTACCGGGCTTTTTCTGGAGAGGTGTTACGTAGCCTCGACTTCACGCACAACTCCGACGACTTCATTTTTGACAACGAAATGATCGCTCAGATTTTCTTTAAAGGCTACGAAATTGCGGAGGTGACCTGTCCCACAAAATACTTTGAAGAAGCTTCGTCTATCAATTTCCGTCGTAGTTCGATTTATGGCCTTGGGGTGCTGAAGACATCCGTGTTTTACATGCTCACAAAACTTGGACTGATGCGCTGGAAGGTACTGCAGTAACGTATTGCGGTTGCGTCACTACGGCTTCCAGCACCATCGATTCGAGCGTCAGACCGGGGCCGAATGCGCAGCTTAGAATGTTCGGCCGCTCCGGGTCAACCTCAGCCTGACCAGTCGCTAACTCGTTCCAGATTTCTTTCAGCACAAACAGGATCGTTGCTGATGACATATTGCCGTTTTGACGTAACACTTCGTAGGCGTACCGATCGTCCCGGGCCGTAATACCCAGCTGTTCTTCAATCACTTCGAGAATACGCCGTCCGCCGGGGTGCAGAGCATAATAGCCGATGTCGTCGAGCGTTAGCTGGCTCTGGTCGAGTAGTCGGTCCATCAGTTGACCAATGCCTTGCTGAATAAACGTTGGTACCTGAGACGTCAACGTCATTTCGAAGCCAAAATCACTAATGTGCCAGGCCATAGCCTCTTTGCCTTCGGGCAGGAGATCGCAGTAGAACGACCGCAGCCGGAACGAATGAGCCGGGCGCGGTCGGCTTTCAACAATCACAGCCGCTGAACCGTCGGCAAACAAGGCGTTCGATAGCAGGTGGTCAGTTTCTGTTTTCTTCTGAAAATGGATAGTACAGAGTTCAACGCAAACGACCAGCACCTTTGCGTCAGCATCGGCGCGAACGATCGCATCGGCGGTTTTAAGGCCGTTGAAAGCACCGTAACAGCCCATAAAGTTGATCGCCAGCCGCTGCGTTGATGTGGGTAGACCTAACGCTTCGATGATCTCGATATCAGGTCCCGGTGCATACAGACCCGTGCAACTGACGGTGATCAAATGAGTGATGGACTGCGGATCGAAGTCTGGGTAACTCTCAAAACAGTCCTGTATGGCTTTCAAGGCAAGCGGAACCGCTTCGTGTCGATAAACACCCATACGCTGGCTCACGGTCGGAAACGGTTCCATACCGGGGGTATTCGCATAAAACGTGTATTCTCCTTTGGGCCGGACATAATCAGCCAAGACTGAATGCCGTTGGTCGATACGAGTGTGCCTGTACAACGCCATGAGCCGTCGACTATCACGCTCATCCAGTTGAAGCACATCGGCCATGAACTCAGCTGCATTCTGTTGAGTAGAAGAATAGGCTGGCACAGCCGTACCAATGCCGTTAACGTAACCGCTTACCTGATTTCGCATTTCGTGGGTATTCCCGTTGCTGCGGGTTATAGACTTAGACACAAACGTCGGATACATCCTATAACTACGTGTTGTACGTAAAGTTCTGTAATTTGGTCGCTCCTTAGGCGAATTGATAATGACCCTGCGTACTATCTGGCTACACCTGCGCGTACCGTTTTCATTCTTTCTACTTCCCATCTATTGGTTTGCCCTTAGCCAATCGCCATCGCCAGATCTATGGCGGGCTATCGTAGTTCTGCTGACCGTGCATTTACTCCTGTATCCTGCCAGTAATGCTTATAACAGTTATTTCGATAAAGATGAAGGAAGCATCGGCGGGTTAGAAATACCTCCTCCAGTTAGTAAAGAGTTATACTGGGTATCGTGGGCGATTGATGGATTGGCGCTGTTAATCGGTGCGTTTGTGAACTGGTCGTTTGTCGTTTATTTGCTTGTATACGGGTTCATCACAAAGGCTTATAGCCACGATCGCATCCGGTTAAAGAAGTATCCTGTTTTCAGTTGGCTACTTATCAGCGTTCTACAGGGAGGCATTACGTACGTAATGACCTACGTATCGATCAATGACCTGCCAGTATCGGCGGCTTTTCAACCGAGATTGTTGTTCGGCGGTTTGTTGGGTGTACTGAATCTAATGGCGCTCTATCCGGTCACGCAGGTGTATCAACACGAAGAAGATGCTCGCCGGGGTGATCGAACGATTAGCCTGCTCCTTGGCATCCGGGGCACATTCATTTGCGCTGCGCTTATGTTTATGCTAGCCATAGTCGCCTTTTATCTGTATTTCGGTGGAAGTTATTATTTCTATCTGTACGTCCTGTGTCTATCGCCTGCGGTCATTTACTTTCTTCGCTGGTTTCTTCAGGTGTACCAAGACGAGCAGTGGGCAAATTATAAAGCAACTATGCAAATGATGTGGATTGCGGGGATATGTCAGAATTCTTTTTTCATGCTTCTCGTATTTTTAACTCATTCGTAGTCAGATTTTAGCGCTGGAAAGGCACGGTGCAGAAAAATATTTTTAACGCTAGGGCTTGACAAAGGCTAAAATCGCCCTAAATTTGCATCCACAATTCGCCACCACAACGGCGGATATGTAACGCGAAAGTAGCTCAGCTGGTAGAGCGCGACCTTGCCAAGGTCGAGGTCGCGGGTTCGAACCCCGTCTTTCGCTCCACGAAAAGGCACCGCCAAACGGTGCTTTTTTCGTAAACGCCGGGATGGTGGAATTGGTAGACACGCCGGACTTAAAATCCTGTGGGCCACAAGCCCGTGCGGGTTCGACTCCCGCTCCTGGTACTTATTGTTATTGAAAAGCCTTCGTAAATAATCGATTTACGAAGGCTTTTCTGTTTCTAATTACTCGATTCCAAAAACATTAAAATCAGGTACAGATTGGCTAAGAAGAGTGGACCCAAAATCTCGACTCAAACGATACTTAACAAAAAAGGCCGTTTCCGTAGAAACGACCTCCAATCCGATCTATAGGCTACAGGACCTTAGGTGATCCCGGATGAGAATACATTAGAAAAGATCTTTGATGTCAATCCGACGGTGGAGATGCTCTTCATCTTTGAAAGGTAGCATGACCATGACCTGACCGTGTTCGTGCACCGCTTCGATCTGGTCAGCATCAATAAAGGACGGAATGTCCAATACGCGTAGGAACATAGGTACAGCTAATCGCTGACTTGCGCCTTCTTCTTCCTGACTAACCGAGGTACTTACTAACAATGTATATAGTACGAGCTTAGTGCCTTCCACTAAAACATTAAATGAGCTAGCACTTACACCCGGAGCTGACAGGGTAATGATTAAGCGTTCATCTTCGCGCTCGACGTTCATAGTCGTCTGGCTCGAACCACCGTATAGGGTATTGAGTAAATCGATCTGTCCACCCGTCCCCTGAAATACATTTTCTATCGCTTTCATAGGAGTTGCTGTTTACTGTTCAAGTAGTATCTATTAATCAAACGTCGTGCCTAATCGGATTCAACAAAATATATACGCCAACCTGTCAGCGTTAGATGTGCTTTTTAGCGGTAAAATGCCGTTTTGGCGCTTGTTAGGCGTTATTGGAAAATTTTAAGCCATTATTGCCAGTGTGTAATAGTGTTGCTGATTGTGGGCTTTGTGTGGTTTTACTTCTACAAACAGCCACAGTAGCAGAAGCCGGAAAAGCGTGGTTTTCCTGTTATTCAAGCCGTATCTTTGCTGTATCATGCACATACGAATCGGAACGCGCAGCAGCCGCCTGGCGGTGTGGCAGGCAGAACATATACAAACGCTTCTTCAGGCGAGCGGTCTTACGTCTGAACTGGTGTTTATTGAAACCAAAGGGGATCAGGTGCTCGACCGGTCACTATCTAAAATTGGCAGTAAGGGTTTATTCACCCAGGAGCTGGAAGACCAACTGCGGGATGGATCGATCGATATTGCCGTGCACAGTGCGAAAGATTTGCCCTCAACGCTACCCGAAGGGTTAGAAATTATTGCATTTACAGAGCGCGAACGGGTGAACGACGTTCTGGTGAGTCGTAATCCGAACGTATCGCTGCGGGGTGGAGAAGAGTTTCGGATTGGTACATCATCGACGCGACGGGTGGCTATGCTCAAGCACTTCTGCCCGCATCTGCCGACCGTTGACATGCGGGGCAATCTGCAAACCCGTATTCGAAAACTGGATGAAGGCCACTGCGACGCCTTATTGCTTGCTTACGCGGGCGTGCATCGGATGGGCTATGACGATCTTATTGTTGAACACTTACCTCCTGCGGATTTTACGCCCGCCGTTGGTCAGGGCAGTATTGCTGTCGAAGCGGCTGCTACGTTAGACGAAGCCATTCGGGAGGCCATTACAGGAGTTGTTAACCACGAACCAACCGCTGCCTGCTTGAGAGCTGAGCGTGCTTTTCTGGCGCGACTCGAAGGCGGGTGCAGCATTCCAACCTTTGCATTAGCCGATTGGGCCGATGAGCAAACGGTACAGATAACGGGTGGTTTGATCAGTTTAAACGGTAGTCAACTGCTGCGTGATACGTTGTCGGGACCGGCCGGTGAAAGTGCTTCAGTAGGACATGCCTTAGCCGAAAGTATTCTTGCCAAAGGAGGTGACGAAATTTTGTTACGTATTCGGGAAGCGTTATGAACGTAACAATCGCCCAGACCGACGAACAGATCCGGCAGTGTATCCCAGCCCTGCTTTTGTTACGTCCGCACCTGACTGCCGAGGAAGCTTTCAAGCGAATCCGGTATCAGCAGGAAAACGAACGCTTTACGCTGGCGTTTATTGAGGATGGCGATGGTAGACCGGCTCCGGCGGTGATTGGCTACCGCACCATGCACTTGCTGTACAGCGGGAAGACGATGTACATTGATGATCTGAGCACCCTGGCCGACGCGCGCGGAAAAGGCTACGCGAGTGCGTTGCTGGATTACGTTATTGATGAAGCAAAGCAAGGCGGCTACACATGTGTTTCACTGGACTCAGGGCAAAATCCGGCCCGGTATGATGCGCATCGGCTGTATTTGAATAAACGGTTTTACATTGCTTCCCATCATTTTAAAATGGATTTATGAGCCGCCCTTAGGTTGGTTTGTCTAGTCGCTTAATCCCTACTACCTGTAATGAACCTGTTTCGAATCAGTTGGAGTAACCTGGTCGATAAACCCCTGAGTAGCTTTCTGAGCGGCTTATTGATGACGTTTGGCATCACTATCATCTCGCTGCTGCTGTTGCTCAACAAGCAGCTGGACGACCAGTTCCGCAAGAACATCAAAGGAATTGACATGGTGCTTGGCGCGAAAGGAAGCCCACTGCAACTGATTCTATCCAGTATTTACCAGATTGATTCGCCAACGGGTAATATTCCGCTCGACGAAGCCCAGCGGCTAACCCGTAACCCCATGATCAAAACGGCGATCCCGCTGGCCATGGGTGACAATTACCGCTCGTTTCGGATCGTCGGAACAAACAAACAATACCTCGACCACTTTGGCGCTACGGTCAGTCAGGGTAAGCTGTTTCAGCAGGATCTGGAAACGGTTATCGGGCCACGGGTGGCCGAAGTAACGGGCCTGAAAATTGGCGATACGTTCGCGGGTTCGCATGGACTCGATGCCGAGGGCGAAGAGCATGCCGACTCGAAGTACAAGGTTGTGGGGATTCTGAACGCTACCAATACGGTCACGGATCAGCTTATTCTTACGCCCGTTTCGAGTATATGGGCTATCCATAATCACGAGGAGCACGAAGCGGAGGGAGCGGGCCACGAAATGGAAGAACATGAAGAAGAGCATGCGGACGAACCCCGCGAGATCACGAGCATGCTGGTGAAGTTTCGGAATCCGATGGGTATGATGCTCAAACGTGGCATCGACCAGAACTCGAAACTACAGGCCGCTTTGCCATCCATCGAAATCAATCGGCTATTTTCGTTGCTTGGGGTGGGCGTTGAAACACTACGTGGCCTGGCGGTTGTGATCATGCTGATTTCCGGCATCAGTGTGTTTGTATCGCTGTACAACTCGCTGAAAGAACGGCGCTACGAAATGGCGCTTATGCTCTCGATGGGAGCGACGCGGGCGCAGTTGTTCGGTATGCTGCTGCTGGAAGGGCTTGCGCTGGCGTTAATCGGCTTTGGGTTGGGTATTGTGTTAAGCCGGGTTGGTTTATGGTTGTTTTCGAACAGTGTCTCTTCAGAATACCATTATAATCTGGCGACTTTTGGCATCTTACCCGAAGAGTGGGGCCTGTTGGGCGTAGCTGTATTGATTGGGCTGATTGCAGCCGCTCTGCCTGCTATCGGCGTATACCGGATGAACATTTCCCGGACTCTGGCCGAAGACTAGAATCTTCGGTAATCACTAAAAAGACAACGATTGCACCTGTTCTGCGCGAAGCCGGTTATTGACTTATTTTTAGAAGAGTTTTATAACTCACTTTATGTGAAAACATTATTTTGAGCGAGGAATGCTCAGGCTATATTGGTATTACGTAGCCTAAGCATTCCTCGGAAAAGCACAATTATGTGACTTACTTAAGCCGGAAGCCAATGCCTACTGTCGTGTTAAAGCTGTCGGCTCCTAAGCGGCCAATGTGATCCCCCATATTCTTTTCCGCTAAGGCGTTGATCGACCAACGAGCGCCTAGTTGATACTGAGCCCCTAAACCTAGGTTGAGCATGCCATAGTTAAGCTCTCCTCGGCGACGTACTAGGCTGGACGAGGTGGGAGAGGTCTCAATGGCTTGATAGTAGCCATAATTCGCTTTACCGTAGAAGTAGCCTAGCTGGCCAAAAGCGGAAAATTTATTGGTTTTTAGAAAATGGTATTGAGTCAATAAACCAGCTCCTACGTATTGACTCCCCTCCGGGCCGTTGTAGTTGTAGCGCCCTTCGACACGTAGTGCCCATCCATTCTTGAGAAAATACTGCGTATAGGGTGTTGCTCGTAGGTAGCCGCCTACTCTATCCCCCCAACCTGCTCCAACTCCGATTCCTACTTGCACTTGTCCTTGATTAAACCAAGGCGTTTCCAATGCTGATTGCGCCCAGCTACTAGCCGGAAACAAGAGGCTGGCTAACAGAAAATAGTTCTTCATCGTATGAAAATTAGTTCAAGTGACAAAGGTAGCCGCATTAGTCCAGCGGATCGAAGCAGTTAACTTCTTTTAACAATAACCGCGTAATGAAGACATTATAGAATACAAATGTGAATTCTGCTATATGAGTGATAATATGTTAACTGGTGTTGTTTTTTATAAAATTAGATTGACTTAATAGGATGGGGGGCCTTAACCTACTACGTTATAAATCACAGCGGGGGCTGTCTTGTTTTTGAGCGTTACCTCGCCGATACGTTCGCAGGTGAACGATTCGCCGATCTGTTCGTGGGCCGATTCGGTGATAACGATCTGGCCGGGACGGGCGGCCGTTTGCAGGCGCTGCGCCATGTTTACAGCATCACCAATTACGGTGTAATCTAGGCGACGTAGCGTAGTTGAACCAATGTTTCCCGACACCATTTCGCCGGTGTTGATTCCAATGGCAACCTGAGGGTGATAGTTAGGGTGGTTCGGCAGATTGTCTTCAAGGCCCATCACCTGATTACGTACCGCCAGCGCGGCTTCAATGGCCCGGTCGAGGTGATAATCACCCCGGAAAACGGCCATGACCGCATCGCCCATAAACTTGTCGACGTAGCCGCCCTGGGCGATGATTTCCTTGACCATTACGTCGAAGTAGCGGTTAACAAGCTTGACAACTGTATCGGCGGATTCGCGCTCAGAAATGGCCGTAAAGCCGCAGATGTCGATAAATACAACCGTCGCAACCACCGTTTCGCTGGCCGACAATGCTGTTTCGAACTCGGGTTGATTCATGAACGTCAGCACCGATTCGTCTACGTACATGCGCAGAATGTTGTTTTCTTTGATAGCCTGCAACGTCTGACGGAGTTGCTTTACGTACTCCATCGTTTTCTGCATGGTTGCTTCCAAATCCTCGAAGTTGACGGGCTTGGTCACGAAATCGAAAGCTCCCCGGTTCATGGCCGTGCGAATGTTTTCCATATCGCCGTAGGCCGAAACAATCACGGCCTTTAGCATGGGCTTGTTCTCATGGAGCTTAACCAATAGCGTCAGGCCATCCATACCTGGCATGTTGATGTCGGTCAGCACCATGTCGACATCCGGCTGCTGATCTAAAACGGCGAGTGCTTCGAGGCCGTCGTGAGCGAAGACAAACTCGTATACTTTTTCGCGGATCTGCCGTCTGAACTTTTGCTTGATGAGAAGTTCAAGGTCTGTTTCATCATCAACCACCAACACTTTAGCCGTCATGCTACACTTCGAAGTTTTTGTTTGAGGATGGAAAAGTCGAGCGGTTTCGTTAAGAAGTCGTTTGCCCCTAATGAAACTGCCTGCTGTTCCGAATCAGCATCGCCATAGGCCGTAATCATCATCACAACCGGCGGAGGGGGCGTATTGAAATCCTGCCGAATATGGCGCAAAAGCTCAAAGCCACTCATGCCGGGCATGTTGATGTCCGATAAAATGAGGATAACCTCCGATGCATGGCTGGTTAGATACGTTAACGCTTCTTCGCCCGAATTCGCAAAGTTTAACTCAACTTCACCGCTGCGGATTTCGCGCCGAAACCGTTGCTCGAACAGGTCTTTTACGTCAGTTTCGTCGTCGACAACTAAAATTTTCATCTGTAGGAAGGTTTGGTCAAAGATAAACAATTTGGGTCTAGCCAGCCGCATGCATTACGCAGGCAGTTGAATGATGAACGTAGTGCCCTGGCCTTCCTGACTGTCGACACGTAACGTGCCACTATGGCCTTTGGTAATAATGTCATAGGCCAGCGACAGACCCAGGCCCGTGCCCTGCCCGGTAGGTTTGGTGGTGAAAAACGGCTGAAAGATTTTCTCCCGAATGGCTTCTGGAATCCCCGTACCGTTGTCGCTCACAATAAGCTCTATAGAACTACCCACTCGCCTGGTGGTGACGCCAACTGTTGGCTGGTAGTTTACATCGCCTTGCTTCTGGCGCTGCTGGACGGCGTAGAAGGCGTTGGTGAACAGGTTCAGCAGCACCCGACCCATGTCCTGAGCCACCATACTGATCTGACCAATCGAGGTATCAAAATCAGTGATCAGCTTGGCGTTAAAGGTTTTGTCTTTGGCTCTGAGGCCATGGTAGGCCAGCCGCAGGTACTCGTCGGCCAGGGCGTTGAGGTCAGTGGCCTCCCGCTGGCCGCTGCTGGCTCTGGAGTGCTGCAACATCCCCCGCACGATGCTGGAGGCCCGCCCGCCGTGGTGGCTGATCTTTTGCAGGTTCTG
This sequence comes from Spirosoma knui, assembly GCF_054780635.1. Lineage (NCBI taxonomy): Bacteria > Pseudomonadati > Bacteroidota > Cytophagia > Cytophagales > Cytophagaceae > Spirosoma > Spirosoma knui. The sequence goes on from NZ_BAAGVY010000011.1 coordinate 101,655, forward strand.
CTTGAGGTCTTCCAGCAGTTCGGCTTCGAGTTGGGTATCGGGCTGGGGGCTGGTCTGTTCCTGGGCCAGTTCGTCGATGAGTTCGATGGAGACCTCGGCGAAGTTGTTGACGAAGTTCAAGGGGTTCTGGATCTCATGGGCGATGCCCGCTGTCAGCTCACCCAGCGACGCCATCTTCTCTGTCTGAATTAATTGATTTTGCGTGGCTTTCAGTTCCTCTTGTTGTTGCTGGAGCTGAATATTGGCCCGTTGCTGCTGGCGGTTACTACGCCAGAGTACGACGGCTACGATGCCTAGCAGACCTAAACCCACCAGCGACGATATAAGCCACTGCTGCTGCCGACGGTCTTTTTCAGCTTGCAGAGCCGACTGAGTCTTACGTTCGGTAGTCCGCATGTTCTGCTGAAACAAGGCGAGTTGTTGCTGCGTCCGGCGACCCGATAACGTATCGTTGTAATTGATGTACGTTTGCTGATACTGAAACGCCCGCTGGAAATCACCTTGCCGGGCATACGCCTGAGCCAGCACCTGACTCGCATCACGAGCTACTTCTTTATACTCGATTTGTCTGCTCAGGTTCCAGCTTTGAAGACCGTAATAAATGGCACTGTCAATACGTCCTGTTTGGTAATGAAGTTTGGCCAGCGTCGTTTGTGACCAGGCCACAATTTCGTACTCGCCACTCATCATTTTCTGACGTAACGCCCGATGCGCCAGCTCAGATGCTTCGTCGTAGCGACCTTCTTCCACCCGCACAGCCGCCAGGTTACTTTCTGGCCCCGCTTGTAGTCTGTCGCTGCCAATTCGACGAGCCAACCGAACAGCCTTGGTGAAATAGCGGGACGCTTCATCCATGTTGCCTTCCAGCCGGTACAACTCCCCAATGCCATTCAGCGAGACGCAGATGCCTTTTGTATTGTTTGTTTTTTCAAACTGTTCGAGGGCCGCTGTGTGGTATTGGAGGGCCTGTGTGTAGTCGCCAAGCAGCGAATAAATCGCGCCTAACTGCCAGGTATTTCGTTCAATCAGCGATTGGTCGGTTACGTCTTTGGCCAGCCGCAGGCTTTGTAGGGTCATGTCCAGCGCCGGTACGTAATCGCCCCGTTGTACCTGCACCCAGCTCAGATAACTTAATGTATGGGCTATGCCCATGCGATTTTTCAACTGGCTGAAGCGCTGGCGGGCCTGATTCAGATAGGCGGTTGCCATCTTATAATCATTCTTTGCGCTATGAGCGGCACCTAGTACAAGCAAGCCATTGGCTTCCCCAACCGGGTGCTTCAGTCGCCGGGACAAAGTCAACGCTTCCTGGCCCAGTTGGAGTGCTTCTACGTAGTCATCGGCCCGTATAGCATCCGAGAGCTTAACTAATAAGTTAACCCGAGCCGTGTCTGGTTGTTGATGAGCGCGAAGTTTGGTGCGCAAACTATCCGCCTGGGTTGTCTGCGCAGCTACCAGCCGGCTCGTCAGCAGGGCAAATAGGACCGATACAACAAGGCGACTGATCATTCGTGATGCTATTGACGAATTGAAACCACGGGTAAGTTCCGAAAGAACCATTACGCAGGCAGTTGAATGATGAACGTAGTGCCCTGGCCTTCCTGACTGTCCACGGCTAACGTACCGCTATGGCCTTTGGTGACGATGTCATAGGCCAGCGACAGACCCAGGCCCGTGCCTTCACCAGTAGGTTTGGTAGTAAAAAACGGCTGGAATATCTTATCACGTACCGTCTCGGGAATGCCGGTGCCGTTATCCGTAACAGTAATTTGAGCCTGCCCGTCCACGCAGCGGGTGTTCACCGTAACCGTAGGCTGGTAGTTTACATCGCCCTGCTTCTGGCGCTGCTGGACGGCGTAGAAGGCGTTGGTGAACAGGTTCAGCAGCACCCGACCCATGTCCTGAGCCACCATACTGATCTGGCCAATCGAGGCATCAAAATCAGTGACCAGCTTGGCGTTGAAGGTTTTGTCTTTGGCTCTAAGCCCATGATAAGCCAGCCGCAGGTACTCGTCGGTCAGGGCGTTGAGGTCAGTGGCCTCCCGCTGGCCGCTGCTGGCTCTGGAGTGCTGCAACATCCCCCGCACGATGCTGGAGGCCCGCCCGCCGTGGTGGCTGATCTTTTGCAGGTTCTGCTTGAGGTCTTCCAGCAGTTCGGCTTCGAGTTGGGTATCGGGCTGGGGGCTGGTCTGTTCCTGGGCCAGTTCGTCGATGAGTTCGATGGAGACCTCGGCGAAGTTGTTGACGAAGTTCAAGGGGTTCTGGATCTCATGGGCGATGCCCGCTGTCAGCTCACCCAGCGACGCCATCTTTTCCGACTGAATGAGCTGCGCCTGGGTGGCTTTCAGCTCTGTGATGGTCTCTTCCAGTTCTTCCTTCTGGCGGGTGATAAGCGCCGTGCGTTCGGCGACCAGATACTCCAGTTCGAGTTTTCGGGCCTCCATAATTCGTCGTTGTTCGGCTTCGCGCTCCCGTTCGGCTTCAAGCTTAATTAGTGACTTTTTCTGGCGGTTAGCCATGATCATGAACGTAGTGAGCCACAGAATTGAAAACGCCATGGCTGAGCCAAAGTAGTCTTCGTAGCGGTCATAGAACTTGGGCGCCAGATCTTCAGTTAATCCGCTGATTGTGATGATGGCCATGGACGGGGCCACTGCCTGTAAGACAGTACGTGCCGGTGGATAGTCGCTCAACTGCAGGAGCATGTATGTCAACACAAGACTGACGGCGAGCCAGTACCAGCCTGTCGACATGTTGTCGAGACGTACTACTGTGGCGGCACAATACAGACCAACACTAATCAGCCAGATTCGTCTCAGATAAGGCTCCCAGTCGGGCAGGCGAGTTTTCGTGTCCAGAAACTGCCGGAGGTATTGAAACACGCAGGCAGTCGTAATGACAGCCCCTATACCGTCGGGTGTTGGTAAACTCATGGTTGTTATGAATAGAGAGGAATAGTCACCTCTGCAAGATACGGGTCGCGTTCTAACCTCACAATAGAGACGTAAGCCACAGAGCCGACGACGTAGTACCCGTACTAGCTAACTTCCGCGTTCGGGTTCGCGCGATTGGTCAGGAGTTCGTTTTGCCGACGTATTCGGCCCGATAGGCTCCGAACGATGCTACGTAGTATTTCGCCCCGTTCTTCCATCAAATCGTAAAAATCATCCTGATCGAGCCGGAGCAGCCGAACGTCGGTCAACGCTTCGGCCGTAGCGGAACGGGCTTCGGTATCCAGCAGGGCCAGTTCGCCGAAGAAATCACCCCGTTTAAACCGGGCCAGTTCCGTGTTGCCGTCGAGAATAACCACATCGCCCGAATAGATCACGTACATGCCCGTTCCCAGATCCCCTTTCTGAAAAATCTGTTCGCCTGCCGGGTGGTGTTCTTCCTTCATAATGGGCGTGACACTGGCCAAGACGTTTTCGGGCGTTTGGGCAAACAAGCTGGTATTGGCCAGCAGCAGCACGCGGTCGTATTCAGGAATTAGATTCGTCGAAGAGGTTGAATGGCTCATGAGTAAAGGTGATAAGGCCGGGAAGCGAGAACGTAACGAATCGCGGGCTGCCGTTTCTTCGGCCGAAGATAACCCACGCAAAACCGTATTGATGGTCCAGGCCGAAAAGACGGTTTCGCCCATGTACAGGATGAACTCCTGGATTGGCTCCTGCTCTTGAAATGCCCCTAATTCTGCGTCCAGAATTTGTACTTTCTCGGCTTTCGGTAAATCGTCGATTAAGGCCTGCATGGTTTGGTAAACGCTCCTGGGCACTAGGTTATCGAGCATTTCCAGCGCATTGGCCCGGCGTTCGCGGGTGGGATGACCAATGCCTAATCGGGCTCCGGCAATGGTTTCGGAGTTGTACAACTGGGTAAGGATGTCGAAAAGCCGCTGTAGCAGTACCGAGAGTTCGTAGTCGAGGGTTGCCGCCATGTTGGGGGCTTGTACATTACCGTGCAGGAGTCGCTGGGCTAGCGTCGTTTCTTCCTGTAATAACGCCCGGAATTCGGCATCGTCGGCGGGTTCGTTCGGAAATCGACGTAATGCACGTAATGCCGCCCCCCGAACCACTACGTCCGGCTGACGGGCCAATTCATTGAGTAGCTTTCGGCTTTCCGGCGTATGAATGGTTCCACAAATGCTGGCAATCCGCTCCTGTACCAACCGGTCGTTGGTTGTATTGAGGGCCTGTCGCAAGCCCGGAATGGTTTCGTTCCCCTGGTTCTTTAAGGCATTTGTGGCGAGATAGCCTACAGTCTTATCCGCTAGTTTGTCAATCAGGTAATGCGTCAATTCGGCATTGTGGAGCTGTCCAGCCGTGGCCAGAGCCGCTTTCATGACTGTATCAGTCGAACTGGCTAGATGTTGCCTGACCAGCGGGGCAAATTCATTCAGACGCAGTTGAGCGATGAGCCGCAGCGCTATTTGCTGATGAGTCGGGTCGGCATCGTTCGCTAACCCGACTAAACTCTGCCGGGCCGCCGGATCATGAGGATTCGTGGTAAGAACCCCCTGGATAGCGCCCTGCCGAATGGCTACGTCGGTATGGTGGATGAACGGAGCCAGTTGCGACGGCTCAACATTGATCCGCCGGCCCAGGAGGTAAGCCGCCTGCTGACGTAACGAGGGCTCTGGATCTGTCAGGGCGATGTGGGTCAATGGCTTCACCGGCACAGGATGATCCAGCGTGGTCATTACCGTTAAGATTCGGCGACGCACATGGGTATCAGTATGAGCCAGTAACCGGGGCGCCTGCTTCGCCAACTCGTTCGGATTGTTGGTGCGAAGCCAGCCGATCGCGGCCACTACGTCCTCTGGCTTGTCGCTCTGTAACTGGTTCATAATACCAGCCTGAGCGGCCGTTGGCATGGCTAGCTGGTCACGCTCCAGAAAGCGTCGGCCAATGGCATCGTTTAGTTCGTGCAAGTACGACCGATACGTTCGACGAAGCAGCCAAACGGCCCCGCCCAGTAAGGCAATCCAGACCAGCGGTACCCATGTTTCTAAAGCAGGACGGGCGTGTAAGATAAAAATGAGTAAACCCGCTAGCCCTAAGCCAATCGGTTCGTAAAGTCCTTTGGCTACTGTATGCCCTTTTAGGCGCTGCGGAGGGGATAAAGGCTGAAAAAGCACCAGGAAAACCGGGTCGAATAATGATCGGCGCACGACCTCGAAAACCAGGTACAGTATACAGAAGTAAACGACCATGGTCGTATCTTCCGGAGCAAAGCCGTTCAGAATAGCTAACCCGATCAGACCGAGCAACGCGACCCAGGGTAGAACAAGCAACGACCGATGGACGCCGAAGCGATCGAGTGCTTTGCGGGAGAGCAGCAGCTTGACCAGCATGGCCAGTCCGTACGTTAACGTCAATACGTAACTGACGTAGCGGATTACATCGGTTTGATCGTGGAATCGGTGCTTAACGTTGATGAAAAAGCTGTACTCAATCTCCGTAGCCACGGCCGCCAGTGCCGCTAAACTCAGGCACATGTAAAAGATAAGTTCGCTGCCGCCAAAGCGTTGACCCACTAACCGCGATGGTTCACGCCGAACGGCTCGGGCCGGGCGATGTGGCGCGTGAACCTCGTGCGAACGAACCGTTTGCTGTAAGGCATACAGAGCTGCCAGAAAAGCGCCAAACGCAACTAGTAATAACCGCAACACATCGGCATGAGCGTGAACCAGCGCGGCCAGAATTGCTCCCATTGCTTTCGCTGGCATATCGCCGGAGCTGATAACGCCGAACAGCCGCTTACTCTGGCGCGTATCGAAGACGACGGCCGATACGCCCCAAAACTCCAGATTTGTCAACAGATAAATAATCCGGTAGCCCGTCATAATGGCAACCGCAGCCGTAACGGAGTGGCCGGCTACCACCAAAACACCGATGACTACGGTCATGACGACCACGGCCAGCAGAACGCGTACCGCCAGACTGCTCAGGGCCAGATGATGTTCGAAATAGGCGTATAACCGGCCTACGCCAATCATAGCCAGGGCAGACGCCACATACGCAATGGGCAAGCTCGTTTCCGGGTCATTTTCCAGCAGAATCGCATTGGCAGCCACATAAATGAGAATGGTCCCGATACCCAGCAGGAAATTATGAACGAAAAACAGCCCGACTGTCTGCGCTTCGTCGGGGCGAATACCTAACGCCCGTTGTAATCGTTGAGAGAAACTAGTTGGAGAAATATGATCAGCACCGACAGACATAAGCGGAGTTTGCCACTCGATTTACCGTCAAATATACACAACCCGCACCGAGAAGATGTCAGCAGGCAGGTCAAAGTAATCAAAGCAGGCGGTTTCATAAATTACCTGCCGGGTCAACCACAGGAGTCGAAGCCCGGTCATAACAAGCAGAAACACAAGTTGAATAAAGCTTTGTCGAGCTACTGGGGTTAATGGATCCCGTTGTGGTTTGATGACCAGGATAGATATAAGAAGACAGGTGCGGTTTACCTTAGTAATGAGTTGGTTAGGATAAACGGGTATTGGTCAACTAAAACCGGTTTTATACTGTTGTAGCACTAAGGCCGTCGTAATCAGCAAGCAGTAGGATAAAAACCGTAAATTTTGCGGCCAAGTGTTTGGCCGATACGCTACCTTTGCGGGTCAAAACAACGACGCGCCCTCGTCATGGATCAGTATTCATATATAGCCAATTCCGACGCGGCTTACGTAGATCAACTCTATCAGTCTTATAAGCAAGACCCTCAATCAGTTGACGAAAGCTGGCAGCAATTTTTTAAAGGATTCGAGTTCTCATTAACCTACGGCGAAAAAGCCAACGGAAACGGAGCTACTAAAACAAATGGTTCAGCGACAAACGGGCAGGCGGCAACGGCAACTCGTCCGGTTGATGCGAGCCACGCAGAAAAAGAAGTTTCGGTTGCCAGTCTGATCAAGGCCTATCGGTCCCGTGGTCACCTGCTGGCTAAAACCAACCCGCTCAAAGCACGGAAGGATCGTCAGCCCCGCGTCGATCTGCCTGATTATGCGCTGTCAGAAGCCGATTTAGATACGGTGTTCGAGTCTGGAAAGTTGCTGGGCATCGGCCCCGCTACGTTACGGACCATCATGGAGTCGCTGCGTAAGATCTACGCGGGCAACATCGGCTTCGAATACATGTACATCCGGGAGCTGGACGTAAAGAACTGGCTGCGGAACAAGATCGAAAAAGAGGCACTCGTATTTGAGCCTAGCCTTGACGAGAAAAAGCGCATTCTCGAGAAGCTGAACGAAGCTACGGTCTTCGAAAACTTCCTGGCGACCAAATATCTGGGACAGAAGCGCTTCTCGCTGGAAGGCGGTGAAGCGACCATTCCCGCCCTGGACACGATCATCAGCCAGGCCGCCGAACTGGGCGTTCAGGAAGTGATGATCGGTATGGCGCACCGCGGTCGGCTGAACGTACTAGCCAACATCTTGGGCAAATCGTACGAAAGTATTTTCGATGGTTTCGAAGGGAACGTGCCGCAGCAGGTGCACGGCGACGGCGACGTAAAATACCACCTGGGCTATTCGAGCCTGACTGAAACCCCGATGGGTAAGCAAATCAGCGTGAAGCTGGCACCTAACCCATCCCACCTCGAAGCCGTTAACCCGGTAGTGGAAGGGTTTGCACGGGCGCAGGCGGATGAAGAGTACAACGGCGACTTCACCAAGATAATGCCGATCCTGATCCACGGCGACGCAGCCGTAGCGGGTCAGGGTATCGTATACGAAGTAACGCAGATGGCCAAACTGGCCGGTTACCAAACCGGTGGTACGGTTCACTTCGTGATCAACAACCAGGTTGGTTTTACGACCGACTTTGAAGATGCCCGCTCGTCGATCTACTGCTCGGACATTGCCAAAATTATCGATGCGCCGATCTTCCACGTTAATGGTGATGATCCGGAGGCCGTAATATTCTGTGCGAAGTTAGCCGTTGAGTTCCGCGAGAAATTCAAGCGCGACGTGTTTATTGACATGGTTTGCTACCGGCGTTACGGACACAACGAGTCTGACGAGCCGAAGTTTACGCAGCCGACGATGTACAACATCATCGACAAGCACGCCAACCCACGCGAACTCTACAATCAACTGCTGATTCAGCGGGGCGATGTCGATGCCGAACTGGCAACGCGGATGGATTCGGAATTCAAGAAGCAGTTGCAGGACCGGCTCGACCGGGTTAAGCAGAAAGCTGAAATTCCCTACAAGCCGCTGCGGTTGGACCTCGATTGGGCCGAACTACGGTTCAGTGAGTCCCAGGATTTCGAAGCGTCTCCCGAAACAGGGGTATCACTCGAAACGCTGCAAACGGTTGGTAATGCACTAGTGAAGCTTCCCGAAGGCTTTAAACCGCTGAAACAGATCGACAAACTGCTGAAAGACCGGCAGACGATGTTGACCGATACGAAGATCGTGAACTGGGGTACGGCCGAGCTACTGGCTTATGGTTCGCTGTTGGTTGAAGGCAAGCCGGTTCGCCTGAGTGGTCAGGACGTACAACGGGGTACGTTCTCGCACCGTCATGCGGTTCTGCACGATGCCGAGACCAATCTGTCGTATTCATCGCTGGATCATATTCAGGAAGGGCAGCAGAAATTCCAGGTCTATAACTCGCTGCTATCCGAATACGGTGTACTGGGCTTTGAATATGGCTATGCCATGGCCAACCCGCACGCACTGGTTATCTGGGAAGCGCAGTTTGGTGATTTCTCGAACGGTGCCCAGCTCATCATTGACCAGTTCATTGCCGCTGCCGAATCGAAATGGGGTATCCAGAATGGGGTGACGATGCTGCTGCCACACGGCTATGAAGGGCAAGGTCCTGAGCACTCGAACGCTCGTCCAGAACGGTATTTGCAGCTTTACGCTGAGCATAATATGGTTGTAGCGAACGTTACAACGCCCGCTAACTTCTTCCACCTGATGCGTCGGCAACTGGCGTGGCCATTCCGTAAACCACTGGTGGTGATGTCGCCTAAGTCGTTGTTACGTCATCCAAAGTGCGTTTCCCCATTGGAAGACCTGACCAAAGGCTCATTCCAGGAGGTACTGGGCGATACATATGCCGACCCCAAAAAGGTAAAACGAGTGCTGCTTTGCACGGGTAAGATTTATTACGATCTGCTCGATAAGCAGCAGGCCGATCAGCGTACGGATGTGGCTATTGTCCGACTGGAACAACTGGCTCCGCTACCCAAAACGCAGCTGGATGCCATTCTGGCTCAATACAAAAAAGCCGAGGTGTTCTGGGTACAGGAAGAACCCGAAAACATGGGGTACTGGACGTATCTGCTACGTGTTGGCTTACGATTGCCGATCATTTCGCGGGAGGCTGCTGCATCGCCAGCTACGGGCTATGCTAAAGTACATACCCAGGAACAAGCCGACATCGTTCGGAGAGCATTTGAATAAATAACAGTCGGTCAGTTGGTCAGTCAATAGGTTGGTGAGTAGATTGCCGCTCGTATTGATTGACTTACTGACTGACCAACTGACTAACTGCTATATGGCCGTTGATATGAAAATCCCCGCTGTGGGGGAAAGTATTACTGAAGTAACCGTTGGCACCTGGTATAAAAAAGAGGGTGATCAAGTGAAGATGGACGATGTCCTTTGCGGACTCGACTCTGATAAGGCAACCTTCGAGCTAACCGCCGAAGCCGACGGAATTCTACACATCCTGGCGCAGGAAGGTGACGTATTGCCCATCGGAGCCAGCATCTGTACCATCGATGACGGCGGTAGTGCCCCGAGTGCTCCACAAGCGTCAGAGCCCGCTAAAGCTGAATCAGCTAAGCCTGCCGAACCAGCCGCTCCTGCTGCCCAACCGGCTCCTGCTCTGCAACCCGTGGCTGAACCGGCTGCTGCCGCAGTCGCTACCGGTTCCAGTGTCATCGAAATGAAAGTTCCGGCCGTAGGCGAGTCAGTTACCGAAGTGACCATTGCGTCGTGGAGCAAAAAAGACGGTGATCAGGTGGCCCTGGATGAAGTGCTGTGCGAACTCGAATCAGACAAAGCAACGTTTGAACTCCCCGCTGAAGCTGCCGGCACATTACGTATTGTGGCTCAGGCTGGTGAAACACTGCCAATTGGTGCCCTGATTGCTAAAATCGAGACGAGCGCTACGTCGGCTCCAGCAGCAACTACTCCGCAGTCGACCCCGTCGCAGCCCGCTCAAGCTGCTGAGCCAGCAGGTAATGGACAAAACAACGGCTATGCGGCTCATTATCCATCACCCGCTGCGGCCAAAATTTTGGCTGAAAAAGGCGTTGAAACCCAGCAGGTAGAAGGTACAGGCGTGGGTGGACGTATCACTAAAGAAGATGCGATAAAAGCGCAGCCAGGCGCTGCGTCTGCTCCACAACCCGCTCAGGCGGCTCCGCAGCCAAGTGCTGCACCGGCCGCTCCCAAGCCAGCTCCGTCTGCTCCGGCCCCCGCTGCGGTTGGCGATCGGAACCAGCGTCGTGAGAAAATGACGTCGTTACGTCGGACGATTGCTCGCCGGTTGGTAGCGGTTAAAAATGAAACGGCAATGCTGACTACCTTCAACGAGGTAGACATGAAGCCGATCATGGACCTTCGGAACAAGTACAAAGACAAGTTCAAAGAAAAAAATGGTGTAGGTCTGGGCTTCATGTCGTTCTTCACGAAGGCCGTTACGATTGCCCTGAAAGATTTCCCCGCCGTGAATGCGCAGATCGATGGTGATAACATGGTGTTCAACGATTTCTGTGACATTTCTATCGCCGTTTCGACCGATCGGGGTCTAGTCGTGCCCGTCATTCGGAATGCCGAGCAGATGAGCTTTGCACAGATTGAAAAAGAAATCGTACGCTTAGCGGGCCTGGCTCGTGACAACAAGCTGACCATTGAGCAGATGACCGGTGGTACGTTCACTATTACCAACGGTGGTACGTTTGGGTCAATGTTATCGACACCGATTATCAACGCACCCCAATCGGCTATTCTGGGTATGCACAACATCGTTGAGCGGCCCGTTGTCGTGAACGGTGAAATTGTGATCCGGCCGATTATGTACGTAGCGCTGTCGTACGATCACCGCATTATCGACGGTAAAGAATCGGTTAGCTTCCTCGTTCGCGTTAAGCAGATTCTGGAAGACCCAACCCGTATTCTGCTTGATATGTAAGCAACTAGATAAGGGCATAAAAAAAGCGCTGAAGCATATCAGCGCTTTTTTTATGCCTACGGATTTACGGATAAGCCTATTCAATGATCAAGCTTTCTCCACCCATTTCTGCCGGTTTGGGAACGCCCATCAGGTGCAGAATAGTAGGCGCAATGTCAGCCAGCTTACCGTCTTTTAGCTTGGGGTGGTAATCTCTGTCGACCAAGATGCACGGTACTAAGTTTGTGGTGTGCGCGGTATTTGGTGAGCCATCGTCGTTGAGCATGTATTCCGCATTACCGTGGTCGGCAATGATGATGGTTGCATATCCATGTTCGAGGGCGGCTTCCGTAACGGCCTTGGCGCAGGCATCGGCGGTTTCGGCGGCTTTTATAACGGCTTCAAATACGCCCGTGTGGCCCACCATGTCGGTATTGGCAAAGTTCAGGCAGATAAAATCAGCTTCTTCTTTCTGTAATTCTGGAATGATGGCGTCCCGAATGTCAAAAGCGGCCATTTCTGGCTTCTGATCATACGTTTTTACGGGGACAACTGTTGCTACGCCCTGCTCATCATATACCGTCATTTCTTTAGGCGACGGGCACAGAAGCCGTTTTTCGCCTTCAAAAGGCTCTTCGCGTCCACCCGAGAAGAAGAACGTAACGTGCGGATATTTCTCGGTTTCGGCGATACGTATCTGCTTGCGCCCCGCTCCGGCAACTACTTCGCCGAGCGTATTCTCTAAATTGTCCTTGTCGAAGATAACCTTTACGTTCTCGAACTCGCTGTCGTAATTGGTCATCGTAATATAATTCAACGACAACTTTTTCAGGCCTTGTTCGGGGAAATCCTTCTGAGTTAACGCCTGCGTGATTTCGCGGCCCCGGTCGGTACGAAAGTTGAAACAAAGCACAACGTCACCCTCTTCAATCACCGCTACGGGTTTATCTGAACCGGGCTGAGTAAGTATAATGGGTTCAATAAACTCATCAGTTATGCCATTGTCGTACGAATTCTGTAACGTACTAATCGCGTCGGTTGTATGGAAACCTGTACCATGAACCATAGCGTCGTAGGCTACCTTTACCCGCTCCCAACGGTTATCACGGTCCATGGCGTAATAACGCCCAACAACTGTCGCCAGTTGACCAGTAGTAGCAGCCATATGCGATAGAAGACCCGTCAGATAACCAACTCCTCCTTTCGGGTCTGTGTCGCGTCCATCGGTAAACGCATGAACGAACACATCGGTCAAGCCATTCGCATGAGCAATAGAAAGCAGGCCTTTCAAATGGTCAATATGGGCATGGACGCCACCGTCAGACACCAGACCGATGAAATGTACTTTCTTGCCCTGGGTCTTGGCATAATTTAAGGCATCAACCAGCACGGGCTCATGGTCGAGGGTATGTTCTTCAACAGCCTTGTTCACTTTTACCAGATCCTGATATACGATACGACCAGCGCCGAGATTCATGTGACCTACTTCGGAGTTGCCCATTTGTCCGGCTGGCAACCCAACGGCTAAACCAGACGCTTCCAGCTTGCTATGTGGATACTTTGGGTAAAGTGAATTTATAAAGGGCGTATTAGCCGCTTCGATAGCCGACACCTCTGGTTTAAGGGGGATGCCCCAACCATCGAGAATGATGAGAATTACTTTTTTATTCATAGTTGAAAGGAAAGTGAGGAAGCGAACGAGTGAAAGAGTGGCTGGCGCACGAACCACTCTTTCACTCTCTCACTCGTTCACTCTTTAATAAATTCAGTTTATGTTGTTCAACGAGGTAGGCAAGAAGTTGACGGCAGCAGCGTAAGGCAATCTGATATACCTCTTCAAAAACCTCGGGTCCTTCGTAATACGGATCGGGTACGTTTGGCTCATCACTGACATCCGGATCGAACTCGCGTAATAGAAAGATGGTGTCGGTAGTGTGTAAGCCGGTACTGCGGTAATTAAGCTTTTCAATGGCCTCCAAGTTGAGTTCATCCATGGCCACGAAGTATGTGAACTGCGCTAGGTCATCGCCGGTCATACGGCGGGCGCGGTGGGTAAGCGTTAGGCCATGTTCGAGGGCATTTTCGCGCGTTCGGCGGTCGGGAAGCTGGCCAAGGTGATAGGAGGAAGTACCGGCCGAATCGCACTGAATTTCTTTCTCCAGTCCTGTCTGGGCAACCAGTTGGCGAAAGACCTCCTCGGCTACCGGTGAACGGCAAATGTTTCCATAGCAAACAAAGAGAACGGAAATCATACTCTAGTAGTAAGTGCAAAAGTGGTAAGCTCTACATGGATAACACCAATGAGTGTCCATGTGTCACCTACGTACTGACCACTCTTACTATTTTTCCAGCGGTTCATTATGCTCATCTACGATGACAAATACGTCTTCCGTAGGTTTTTTCATCAGGTATTTTTCGCGGGCAAACTTCTCCCGGAGCCGGTCGTTGCCTAATACCTCACGCCGTTCGGTCTCCACAGCCTTAATTTTGTTCTGATAGAACGTAATATCCGCTTCCAGCTCACGCAGCTTCCACCAGTTCCAGCCCTGCGAAATCAGATCGTTGGCATCAAAAAACGTCATCCACAACAGCAGCACCAGACCGGTTGCAACGTAAAAGTTGCGCACGAAGCGAAGAAGTTTCTGGAGCATGAGTTAATTGTTTAGCTGTTCGGCTGCTTATCTATTTGTTATTAAACAGATAAACAGCCGAACAGTTGAACTAGAACTTCAATCCGGGGAAGTAAGCGCTTTCGCCTAATTCCTCTTCAATCCGGATTAGCTGGTTGTATTTCGCCATCCGGTCTGAGCGCGAAGCCGAACCCGTTTTGATCTGACCTGTGTTCAGCGCCACGGCAAGGTCAGCAATGGTTGCGTCTTCGGTTTCGCCCGAACGGTGCGACATTACGCTCTTGTATGAGTTCCGGTGAGCCAGATTAACGGCATCGATCGTTTCGGTCAACGAACCGATCTGATTTACTTTCACCAGAATCGAGTTGGCAATGCCTTTGTCAATACCTTCCTGCAGGCGCGTTACGTTCGTTACGAACAGGTCATCGCCAACAAGCTGCGTTTTCTTGTCTTTCAGTAGGTCGGTCTGCATTTTCCAGCCATCCCAATCGTCTTCGGCCATACCGTCTTCGATGGATAAGATTGGGTATTTGTCAACCCACTCCTTCCAATAATTTGCCATTTCTGACGACGTCAGCTTGTGGCCGGTCGACTTTTTGAAATGGTACTGTTTGGCATCAGCATCGTAGAACTCAGAGCTGGCTGCGTCCATCGCGATCCAAACGTCTTCGCCCGGACGGTAACCTGCCTTCTCGATGGCTTGCAGGATGGTCTGAATTGCTTCTTCGTTGGATTTGATATTTGGCGCAAATCCACCTTCGTCACCAACGTTGGTGGCCAAGCCCATGCCTTTCAGAACTTTCTTCAGGGTATGGAAGATTTCGGTACCCATCCGCAGCGCTTCGGAGAAGTTAGGTGCATTGGCAGGCATAACCATGAACTCCTGGAAATCGATGGAGTTGTCGGCGTGTGAGCCACCGTTCAGGATGTTCATCATCGGAACCGGCAACGTATTGGCATTAACCCCACCGATGTAGCGGTAGAGCGGAAGGCCTGCTTCCTGAGCGGCAGCCTTTGCAACGGCCAGCGATACACCCAGGATCGCATTTGCTCCCAGACGGGCCTTATTAGGCGTACCGTCTAACTCCAGCATGATTTTATCGATCATGCCCTGTTCATAGACAGAGATACCTACTAACTCAGGAAAAATTAATTCATTGACATTAGATACAGCCTTAAGGACACCTTTGCCAACGTAGACCTTTGGGTCATCATCGCGAAGTTCAACAGCTTCGTGGGTGCCCGTTGACGCTCCTGATGGCACGGCGGCACGTCCTAGATAACCGTTTTCGGTGCGAACGTCTACTTCGACGGTCGGGTTACCGCGTGAATCCAGAATCTGACGGGCATGAATGCTTTGAATTGTACTCATTGGAGGATTAAGAAGGGTTAACAACGAATTTTTTGATCGTTCCGGCGTTCCGGTTTTTCGGATTTGACTACCAAGTTGTTAAGTGGGTTGTCATCTCAACGACAAAGTAACGAAATACGAGCCAAAACATCAGAAGGAGGGAGGTGAAAAGACGGTTAGCAGGGTGGTTGACTTCCGAACAATTCAGGGTTGGCACCGTTCTAAACAGAAGTTGTCAGAAAAATTTGTCAATTTGTGCGCACTAACCGCAACTAAACCAACCAAGATCCATGCGAGGATTATTGTACTTCCTACTATTCCTATTAGTCGTTTTTGGCATATTGTACGCCTTAACGGGATGGAGTTATAGCGATGGCGAACGAGCCGGTACCGTATCAAAGTTCAGCCGTCGGGGTTATCTATTCAAAACGTACGAAGGGGTACTGAATGTTGGGGGATTTTCGGGTGAAACCGGTTCACTGACGCCCCAATATTTTGACTTCTCGGTAAAAGACGACAATGTAGCCAAGCAGATTACCGATGCCGTTAAAACGGGTCAGCGCGTTACGTTACATTACGAAGAGAAAATCTTAAGATTCCCCTGGAACGGAGAAACCAAATACTATATTACTAACGTGGAAATAATAGGGCCACCGCAACGCCCGTATGGAGATGCGTCGGCGTATCCGGGGTATCAGCAGGGGCAGTCACAACAGCCCCAAACCCAAGGACAACCGTCGGCTCCGGCGCAGCAGGAACCGGCCAGCGCAGATTCGACATTGTAGCGTATCTCTATTGACAAAAAGGCTTAGTTTATCCCCTGAAAATCAGGGGATAAACTAAGCCTTTTTGTTTTAAATTAATAGGCCTGAAAGCGGCTAAAAATACCATAACTATTTCAGAAATCTGTTTGGTAATCTGGCCGTTTTTGGTTAATTTTATCTGTTTAAACAACCATCCTAACATGGCAAAATCAGATACGGCGCAAGCCACAGCATCTGCTAATGACAGTAAATTAAAGGCCCTCCAAACCACCATTGAAAAGCTCGACAAAGCGTTCGGTAAAGGTACCGTTATGCGCTTGAGCGAAAGTAAAGTTGTAGACGTTCCAGTTATCTCAACCGGTTCGCTTGGCTTGGATTTGGCGTTGGGTATCGGCGGAATGCCTCGTGGTCGTGTCGTCGAAATATATGGTCCTGAATCGTCGGGTAAAACCACACTGACAATGCATTGCATTGCCGAAGCACAGAAGTCAGGCGGTTTGGCTGCTTTCATTGATGCCGAGCACGCATTCGACCGTGTCTACGCCGAAAAGCTGGGCATTGATACTAAGAACTTGTTGATCTCGCAGCCTGACAATGGTGAACAGGCGCTTGAAATTGCTGAGCACCTGATTAGCTCGGGCGCTATTGATATTATCGTTATTGACTCTGTAGCTGCGCTGGTTCCGAAAGCCGAGATCGAAGGCGAAATGGGCGAAAGCAAAATGGGTCTACAGGCTCGGTTAATGTCGCAGGCGTTACGTAAGTTGACGGGTACGATCAATAAAACCGGTTGCTGCTGCATTTTTATCAACCAGTTGCGCGAGAAGATCGGCGTGATGTTCGGTAACCCCGAAACAACAACCGGTGGTAACGCGCTGAAGTTCTATTCGTCGGTTCGTCTGGACATCCGGCGTATTGGCCAAATTAAAGAGGGTGCCGACAACGTAGTTGGTAACCGGACCAAGGTTAAGGTCGTTAAGAACAAACTGGCTGCTCCCTTCAAAGTGGTTGAGTTTGACATCATGTACGGTCAGGGTATCTCGAAAGTCGGTGAAGTACTTGACCTGGCTGTCGAAATGGAAATCGTTAAGAAATCAGGTTCTTGGTTCTCGTACGGTACCAGCCGTTTAGCACAGGGTCGTGATGCGGTGAAAGAGCTACTGCTTGATAACCCGGAATTGATGGCCGAGATTGAAGGTAAAATTCGGGCTAAGATTGCCGAAGATGAAAACGCTCTGCTCGATCCTGTACTTGCGGGAACGGATGCTGACGATGAAGGCGAAATCGAAGATTAATTACGTGTAATACATGCTAAAAAAGCGGTGGCTGATGATTCGGCCATCGCTTTTTGTTTTTCGAATTCAGTTCATAACTGGACTTATAAGAACGTATTAAAAACCAAAGCCCTAGTCAAACAGACTGGGGCTTTGGTTAGAAAAGGGTGGGTGATTTAGCGTTGCTCAATCGATTTGAACTCGCGCAACGTAGACCCTGTATATATTTGACGCGGACGGCCAATCGGTTCTTTCTGCTCGCGCATCTCTTTCCACTGGGCAATCCAGCCCGGCAGACGCCCAATAGCGAACATCACTGTGAACATATTGGTCGGAATACCCAGGGCGCGGTAAATGATACCGGAGTAGAAATCTACATTCGGGTACAATTTGCGCTGTACGAAGTACTCGTCGTGCAAAGCGGCTTCTTCGAGACCTTTGGCGATTTCTAAAACCGGATCGTTAACGCCGAGCTTGCTTAATACGTCGTCGGCCGCTTTTTTGATGATCTTGGCGCGAGGGTCAAAGTTTTTGTAAACGCGGTGACCAAAGCCGAACAGCCGGAAGCCTGTTGTCTTCGCGTTCTTGGCCATGTCAACATACTTCGCTACGTCGCCCCCGTTCGCTTTAATCTCTTCCAGCATCTCAATCACTTCCTGGTTAGCACCACCATGCAATGGTCCCCAAAGTGCACTGATACCCGCTGAAATAGACGAATAAAGATTTGCCTGCGACGAGCCAACAAGGCGAACGGTCGAGGTCGAACAGTTCTGCTCGTGGTCAGCGTGTAGGATGAGCAATACGTTCAGCGCTTCCGCAACAACTGGATCAACCTTATAGTCTTCGACTGGTAAGGCAAACATCATGTTGAGGAAGTTCGGAATATAGTCAAGCGTGTTCTTTGGATAGTTGATGGGGTGGCCCATTGCCCGCTTGTACGACCAAGTCGCTATTGTAGGCAACTTAGCTAATAGCCGGGTGATGTGCAGGTCGATATTATTTAAGCCCGCGCCTTCGTATGAATCGGGGTAAAAAGCGCTCATCGCACTAACGAGCGACGCCAGAACGCCCATCGGGTGCGCATTGACCGGAAAACCGTCGAAGATTTTCCGCATGTCCTCGTTCACCAGCGTATGGCGACGAATGGAATTTTCAAACTGGGCGTACTGCTCCCGGGTGGGTAGCTCGCCGTAAATGAGTAAGTAAGCAACCTCAAGAAATGAAGCTTTGGCAGCCAGGTCTTCGATGGCATAACCGCGATACTGTAAAATGCCCTGCTCACCGTCGAGGAATGTAACGGCACTTTGGGTTGCACCGGTGTTTTTATAGCCTCGGTCTAAGGTAACATAACCGGTTTGGTCACGGAGGTTTGAGATGTCGAAAGCTTTTTCGTGTTCAGTTCCTTCAATAATTGGGAATTGGTACGATTTGCCATCAACGGTTAAATCAGCAGTGTTTGCCATACAAAAATCAGGGTAGAGTATTCAGAAATAACGGATTAGCAGCTTGTTGAGTAACAGGATACGTCCATGCCGGGCGAAATTAGCCCAAAAAGCTAAACGACGAATGAAATTGACTTAAAAAAGCCGCTTAACGTTTATATTCTAATGTAACTTAAGGAGCGCGCAATAAGTTTTGCGCTACCGTTTAAAGAAAATGCCGCCTTTCATAACTGCCTGAACGCGCTGCACATCTGTGATTGTTTTTATCGGATCACCCTGAACAGCAACCAGATCGGCCAATAATCCAGGACGGACACGACCCCGATCGGCCAGGTGAAATACGTCGGCATTGACGGAAGTTGCTGACCGTAATACGTCCAATGGTTTCATCCCATAATCAACCATCATGACCAATTCTCGGGCGTTATCACCGTGTGAAAACACACCAACGTCTCCACCCGCGCAAATGATTACGCCTGTATCCAGCGCTTGCTTGAAGGTAACTCGTTTTTGCTTGATACGTTCTGGCTCAGGATCCTGGCCTTTTTTCCAGCCCCGGTATTGACTTACTGCATCGCCAGCGGCCAGGGTAGGACAGAGGGCCGTTTTGTTTTGTTTCATGAGGGCAAAAATCTCGGGTGTACCGGCATCGCCATGTTCGACCGTTTCGCAACCGCCTAAGATCGCCCGTCGCATTCCCTCGGCCGTACTGGCGTGGGCAATCACGGGCCGGCCGCTGCTGCGTGCTACGTCGACAATGAGTTTGATTTCCTCAATGGTGTAAGTCGGGCGTGCTTCGGCCATAAGTCCCCAGCGGTAATCAGCGTAGATTTTTATAGCATCAGCTCCTTTACCAATCTGCCGTCGAACGGCCTGAATCAGCGCATCATGTCCGTCGGCTTCTTCAGCGCCCTGCGGTACGTCGATGTCAGCGCTAAATCCTTTTGGCGCATAGCTGCCTGTCGCGATAAGTGCCCGGGTTACAACGACCATACGAGGGCCAGGAATAATACCTTGATTAATGGCCTGTTTTAAGCCAACATCGTCGTAGTCCGCGCCTTCGGTACCGAGGTCACGGATGGTCGTAAAGCCAGCTAGCAGCGTCTTCTGCGCGTGAACCGTAGCACGGGCTACCCGTAATGAACGGGCCTCTTTCAGAACCTGATCGTCCCAGGGCGTTTCGTTATACGGATGAAGGAGCAGATGTGAGTGCCCTTCGATCAGGCCGGGCATTAACGTAGTGCCTTTCAGGTCAATAATTTCGGCACCATTCGCCTGAATCGTATTCAGCGGACCAACGGCGTCAATCTTATCGCCCTTTACGCGTACGGCCCAACCTTCATGCATAGCTTCACCATCAAAAACGCGATCAGGACGGAGAAGGTAAGCCGATTGGGCAGTGGCTAGACTTGCCGATAAAACAGCATAAAGGATAAGTATCTGTTTCATCGACGAACTGGTTTATTCTGGAGAAGATCAAACGCTCCTTTACCAAATACCAGAACGAGTAGGCCCGGCAGCAGAATAGCGCCAGCCCGAAACCCAGCGCCAGTAAGTTTATAAACGCCTGAATTGTATTGCGTGAAGCTTTGGAATGTATAAAACGCGGAGCCAGCAAATAAGGCGGTTAGAATAATAATACCTAAGGGCCGGCCTAAACGGGAAATGATTCCGGAAATAAGCAACGATACCACCACTACGGCCGCAACAGTGCCTAGCGCCTTAGGAAACGTTTCGAGGTACGTATAGTCAAAAAAGAACACCCCAGCCCGGCCAATCAGGTTGGGGTGTGCCAGCAGCCAGCCGTCTAAAACGACCAGCACGAGCAATAAAATGTAAAAGAAGGGGTTACGCATAATCCAGTTTCGCAGGTTGTATTGAGACGAGCGAAGATAACGGATTTGCCGTGTTTACCTTTCCAATTCTAGCTTCAAAAACTTGCCGGTATAACTGCCTTTCGCTTCGGCTACTTTCTCAGGAGTGCCTTCGGCAATGATCTGACCGCCTTTATTACCGCCTTCAGGGCCGAGATCAATCAAATGATCGGAGACTTTTATAACATCCAGGTTGTGCTCAATGATTAGAACCGTGTTTCCCTTGTCGGCGAGTTTATTCAATACGTTCAGCAGGTGCGCAATATCCTGGAAGTGCAGACCCGTGGTGGGTTCGTCGAGGATGTAGAGTGTCTTACCCGTATCTTTCTTGGAAAGCTCTTCGGCAAGCTTTACGCGCTGGGCTTCTCCTCCCGACAACGTAGTAGCATGTTGTCCCAACGTAATGTAGCCTAAACCAACGTCATTCAACGTTGTTACCTTCCGTAGGATTTTAGGCTGACTGGCAAAAAACTCAAGAGATTGTTCAACGGTCATGTCGAGCACATCGGCGATGGATTTGCCTTTGAACCGTACTTCCAGCGTTTCGCGGTTGAAGCGTTTGCCTTTGCATGTTTCGCACATGACGTGTACGTCTGGCAGAAATTCCATCTCGATCTTCTTCATACCCGCTCCTTCGCAGTCTTCGCAGCGGCCGCCCTTTACGTTGAACGAGAAACGGCCGGGCTTATAACCCCGAATTTTGGCTTCGGGCAATTCGGCAAACAATGTCCGAATCTCCGAGAACATACCCGTATACGTAGCGGGATTCGATCGGGGAGTACGACCAATAGGCGATTGATCTACCTCGATGACTTTGTCAAGATACTCTAATCCGTCAACCGTCTTAAACGGTAATGGCTCCCGCTTTGACTTATAGAAGTGGCGGTTCAGAACCGGGAACAGGGTTTCGTGAATCAGCGACGATTTGCCACTGCCCGATACACCTGTAATCGTAACCATTTTACCCAGTGGTAGCTTAAGCGTTACGTTCTTGAGATTATGTCCCGTCGCATTTTTAATGATCAAAAACTTGCCGTTACCCTTTCTTCGCTCGGTTGGTAGATCAATATTCCGGCGGCCACTCAAATAAGCGGCTGTGGTACTACCGTTCCGGACAAATTCTTCCGGGGTGCCAATACCTACTACCTGACCACCATGGCGACCAGCGCCCGGGCCGATGTCGAGAATGTAGTCAGACTCAAGCATCATGTCCTTGTCGTGCTCAACAACCAGTACGGTGTTGCCTAGATCACGTAAGTTCTTTAGTGAATCGATCAGCTTAACATTGTCGCGCTGGTGCAGACCGATGCTTGGCTCGTCCATGATGTACAACACACCCACCAACTGGGTTCCAATTTGGGTCGCCAATCGAATACGTTGGGCTTCACCACCCGACAGCGTACGTAGCGAACGGTCGAGGGTAAGGTAATCAAGGCCAATGTCGAGTAGGAAGCCAATACGCTTCCGAATCTCTTTCAGGATTTCTTTTGCAATGACATTCTGCCGATCGGTCAAGCGGCTTTCAAGCCCGTTGAACCACTCCGTTAGTTCCGCAATGTCCATCCGGGCCAGTTCGGAAATGTTCTTTTGGTCGATCTTGAAGTAAAGCGATTCTTTCTTTAAGCGCGCACCGTCGCATTCAGGACAGGTCTTCACAACCATAAAATCTTTGAGCCATTCCTGAATTTTGTCGGTGCTGTTCTCTTGCTGCCGTTTTAGAAAGTTGACAATCCCTTCAAACTTAAAGCTGTAATAATCCTGACCGGGGTACTTCTTTGAAGGAACTGTCGCTTCCTCCTCTGTACCGTACATAAGTGCGTAGAGCAAGTCATCGGGATACTTCGATACCGGTGTACTCAAATTCAGCTTGTATTTCTTTAGAATCGCTTCAATCTCCTTAAAAATCCATAGCTCGCGAAACTCGCCCAGTGGCGCGATGGCACCCCGGCTAATGCTTAACGACTTATCTGGAATAACAGAATCCTCGGTGATCTCTTCAACAACGCCCAGGCCATGACAAACCGGGCAGGCACCATAGGGCGAGTTGAACGAAAAAGAGTTTGGGGACGGCTCATCGTAACTAATCCCCGATTCAGGATCCATCAGGTTCTGCGAAAAATACACAAGCTGACCGTTACCATCGAGCATTTGCATAGCACCCTTCCCCTGCTTCAACGCGGTCTGTACTGATTGACTCAGCCGATACCGATCTTCGGCTTTGGGAACGAGCCGGTCGATCACAATCTCAATATCATGAATCTTGTAGCGGTCGAGCTGCATTTTCGGTACGATGTCTTGCACGACGCCATCAACCCGAACTTTGGTATAGCCGGTTTTGGCAATCTGCACGAACAATTCGCGATAATGTCCCTTCCGTCCTTTGATGACTGGTGCCAGCAACGTCAATTTCTGCCCTTCATACTGACTCAGAATTGTGTCGATAATCTGGTCCTGCGACTGCCGCTCCATCTTACGGCCTGTCACGTATGAGAATGCTTCGCCAGCCCGGGCGTAGAGCAGCCGCAGAAAGTCATAGATTTCTGTGGTGGTACCTACCGTCGAGCGTGGGTTTTTTGAAGTCGTTTTTTGCTCGATCGAGATAACCGGGCTCAGGCCATTGATCTTGTCAACATCGGGCCGTTCCATATCGCCGATGAACGAGCGGGCATAAGCCGAAAAGCTCTCCATATACCGGCGTTGGCCTTCGGCATAAATGGTATCGAACGCCAGCGATGACTTACCGCTGCCGCTGATTCCAGTCACAACCACCAGCTTGTTGCGGGGGATGGTGACATCAATATTTTTCAGATTATGTTCGCGGGCACCGAGGACTTCAATTCGGTCGTAACCCGTTAGGTCAATATCGGTGAGTCCGGTTTGCTGACCGGTGGCTTTTTCTTCCGTCGTCACGTTGTATTTGTTGTGGTCGGATCGCCGAAGCGTCGGACCGCATGGGTGGCCCTGCATCGAAGCGATGGTTTATCTTATTAGCAACGTAAAACAAACAAGGGTAGTTTCCAGACGTAATGCCGAAAATAGTCAATGCATTAACTAATTAACATGTGGCTAATAAGCGGTAAATCGACTAGTTATCGTATTCGAACATAATTGCTGAACTATTTCAAGAAATTACTCAAGTCATTGTCGTTCAATCAGCTGATTGTGTACATGTTATAAGTTTTCGTCATTTGTATCAACGAGGTTGCCGGTTGTAAACGTAGCTAAAAGGTCTAATTTTGTTAGAACAAGTTAACGCAATAGTAGGCCACTCAAGCAGTCGATCCGGCCGCTTAATTTCCTATATAACTCTATATTCGTTATGGTACAGAACGACGTAATTGAACCTATCTTAGAAGAAGACAAAGGCCGCTTTGTCCTGTTCCCGATTAAGCACTGGGATATTTGGGAATACTATAAAACCCACGAAGCGTCGTTCTGGACGGCGGAAGAAATTGATCTGGGCCAGGACATGAAAGACTGGAATAGCCTGAACGACGGTGAACGCCATTTCATCTCACACGTACTGGCATTCTTCGCGGCTTCGGATGGGATCGTGAACGAAAATCTGGCCGTAAACTTCCTATCGGAAGTTCAATATGCCGAAGCGAAATGCTTCTACGGTTTCCAGGTCATGATGGAAAACATTCACTCGGAGACGTACTCGCTGCTGATCGATACGTACATCAAAGATCCTGTCGAGAAAGATCGGTTACTGAATGCCATCGATACAATTCCATGCGTGCAGAAGAAAGCGGAGTGGGCATTGCGCTGGATTGAGAACGGTACGTTCGCAGAGCGGCTCATTGCGTTTGCGGTTGTGGAAGGCATCTTCTTTTCGGGTTCATTCTGTTCGATTTACTGGCTTAAAAAGCGGGGAATGATGCCGGGCCTGACGTTCTCGAACGAACTCATTTCGCGGGATGAAGGTCTGCACCGCGATTTCGCCTGCATGCTCTATACTGATCACATTGTGAATAAGCTGCCAGAATCGCAGATCTATGACATCATTCGGAATGCGGTTGAAATTGAGCAGGAGTTCGTGGCCGATGCGCTACCTGTTTCGCTCATTGGAATGAATGCCGAGTTGATGAAGCAGTATATCGCTTTTGTAGCCGATCACCTGCTCGTAACATTGGGTATGCGTAAAATCTATAACGTATCAAACCCGTTCGATTTCATGGATATGATCTCGTTACAGGGCAAAACAAACTTCTTTGAGAAGCGCGTTGGCGAGTACCAGCGGGGCGAAGTAATGGCTAAATTTAAAGCTATGAAAGCGGCCGCTGCTCAACCCCAGACGGCGGAGTCTGAAGCGCCCGTTAAAGTTGCCGAAGAGCCAAAAGGCTTTGTTATGGACGCTGATTTCTGATTTGTTACGTTGACATCGACCAAATTTACTAACTGATAAGTCCTCGTGTAGCTGGAAGTCTATGCGAGGACTTTCTTTGTTAGCAGTTATTCATCCGTTCATAATGCTACGTTAAGTATCTGTCGGAATAAGTAAGAGTCGACTTTAACGCAGCGAAAATCACGTACTATCAGTAAGTTCATGGCAGTTGAAGGCATTAACCGCTATTACCGGCTCTGGAAACACATCGCAAATCCAGGGGAATATGTGTTTCACAAATCCGAGCGACGCAGACGGGATCTTGTGTTCACTACTAAACCACTACCCATACAATTTCAGGTACCAGCTAGCCTCTATATAGTATTTAAAGAAATATTTATGGTGGATGTGTATGAGATTGATGCGTTGGTACGTATGTTACCGAAGGAACCTGTGGTCGTTGATATTGGAGCCAATGCTGGATTCTTCGACATTCAGCTCTTATCCAAGCTGAACAAAGCAACGATTTTTGCCTATGAGCCGATGCCTGCTAACATCAATATGTTAAGCCAGACGTTGACGCAAAATCCTCGGCTACAACAAAACGTAAGGCTTTTTCAGATGGCTGTTACGGGTCAACCGATGGATAAACTGGACCTTTTCGCTGAACCCGAAGAAAACGCTCAGGTTGTAGCTTCTATGTTTATGGGGTTTAATGAAAACAATACCCAAAAGATTACCGTACCCTGCATAACGCTTACGGATATTATTAAAGAAAATAACCTGGAATCAATCGACCTCTTAAAACTGGATTGCGAAGGGAGCGAATATGATATTATATACAATACGTCGCCCGAGCTTATCAGGCGAATCGGACGAATGGTTATCGAGGTACACGATGTAGACAACGAACGTAACAACATTGGGGCGTTTGATCAGTACGTTCAGTCGCTGGGTTATTCGACTACCCATTCTCCGATCAACTCCTTTTGCCACGCTATGGAAGCTGTTCGATTATAGACTCCTACTACTGCCTTGGGGAAGGATACGCTGATACAACTTCCAGTAATCGGCAGCTATGGTATCCCAACGAAACATACGGCTGCGTTGGCGTAACCGATCGGGCATATCGGGATCATTTCGGTAAGCAGTCATACCCTTTCGGAACGTATCGATGACGGCTTCTTCATCGAAGGAGGGAAAATAAAAAGCTTCCTGGCCACCAACTTCTGGTAAACTAGTCAGCGGGGAGCAAAAAACCGGTTTACCAAACGCCATGGCTTCTACAACAGGCAATCCAAATCCTTCTAGCAAAGACGGAAATAAAAAGGCCTCGCAGTTGGCATAGAACCACCATTTTGTCGATTCGTCGATTGGCCCCGGCATAAGCAAACGATCTGATACGCCCATTTGCTTTGCCTGTTCGAGAATCTGCCCACGATATGCGTTGTTATCAGGACCCGCCAGTACCAATTGATACTCAGGAAATGCCTTTAATAAGGGTAATAAGGTATGTACGTTCTTATAGGGCTGTAGCATACCTATAAAAAACAAAAAGGGTTTGTCAGGTGGAATCGCTGGCGGGGTCTGGGGAGTATTAGTGGGCACATCTACTCCGCAATAAATCACTTCGAGAGGAGTATCGTTAGGAATCACTAACTGCTGACGTACATCCTGAGCTACATAATTCGATATTGTAGTAACTACAGCTGATTGATTTATTCGCCATTGATACCGTTTTTTCTGACGGGCCTTTCGCTGATCTGAATAAATAGGAAGGGATAAATAGTTAAGGTCTAAAATCGTATAGACCAGTGCCGTTTTGCCTAGAGGAAGAAATCGAGAGCCCTGATAAAGGCAATGCCATACATCATAACTCCAGGGACGCCAGAAACGACGCCATCGACTCGCTACAATGTATCGAACAGTAGGCCCAAACATGCCAACCTGATTATGAGGAACCAGAAAGGTCAATTCCCAGCCGGGTGGTTGCTGACGGATTAATTCATGACCTAAATGCAGACAAACCTGACCTAAACCACTAGTGAGGTTGGCCATCCGCTCAGTTTCCAGGAAAAGTCGTGGCATAAATTGTACGTGGAGGATAAGTAGGCAAAATACAAGAAAAAGGTCACTTCCAAAATGAACTTACTCTTCGCTATCTAAAACCGAAAAAACCAGGTCAGACTCGTACCCTTTACTTAGCGCATACCGCACAAGTTTTTGCTTAATCACCAGCGGGTTATCGTCTCGTAAACTCTGCCGTTTTTTGTTCAATAGCTCGCGGAGGGTGTGTCGGTAATCATCCGGTGCAATCTCTTTCATGGCCTGATCAAGATTATAACCTGTGATGCCTCTTTGCTGAAGATGTTGTTTGATCTTACGCTTACCCCAGCCTTTTACCCGAAACTTACCACCCGCAAACGACTTTGCAAAACGCTCTTCATTTAAGTAGTTCTGCTGGATCAGCTCGGCGATTACTTCTTCGGCATCATCCCCCCAAACACCCCATTCTTTTAATCGATCACGAACTTCTTGTTGCGTTCGTTCCTGATAAGCGCAGAACATAGCCGCTTTGCGAAGGGCGTCTTTTAAGTAATCTGTCATAGCATAAGCATAACAAGAAATGGCCCTGAAAACTCTCGCTCAGGGCCATTTCTCTTTGTAAATTAACGGTCGTTCATTTACTGTCGCCAATACGGCATTTCGGCATCAGTGATCAATAAATTTCGGTTACCACCGTTCAAATCGGCTGCATATATTGAGCGTACTCCGTTACCAGTATTGTCCGTATTTGTGAAGATGATTCGAGAACCGTTCGGTGAATAACGGGGCTCCAGATCATTGGTTCCGGCTGGCTTGTTAGTGCCTCCAGATGATGAACTACTCGTTGTGACTTCCGTCACTTTTTTGGTTGTTATATCCATCTGGTAAAGCCGGGCATCAAGCTGGCGAGCCTGTTCGTTCACGAAGTTGCTGGAGTCTGACGAAAATATCAATGTGCGTCCATTGATCGAGAATACTGGATTGCTTATCCGGGCCATACGACGAACATAAAGTAAATTACTTTCGGAACCATCCGGCTTAATCGTTACGATCTCGTTGTCGTAGACGTTAGTGCCCGTTGAACGGAAGACAATTCGGTTGCCTTGTGGAGTCCAGTCACAACCTGCGAACGTACGACCCGTCCATGCTCTGTGAACTAGTTGCAAACCGGTACCATCAGTTCGCACCGAGTACAATCGGTCGTTGCTCGGATAAAGAAGCTGAGTTCCGTCCGGCGACCAGCAGAACGACAAATCAGTTGGCAATAAACCTGCGATTGGCACCGTTGTGACACGCCTTATATTACTACCGTCTGAATTCATTACGTATAATTGAAGCTCTGTATCCACATTGGAAATGTAGGCGATTTGCTGGCCGTTCGGGCTGACAATGGGGCGCCAATTGCTTCCTTCAAAGGTAAATTGGGCTACATTACCGGCTGTATTCGAGGCAAAAATTTGGTATCTTCCATTTACACGTCTGGCGAACACGTAATTATATTCCGGAAACGCTCCCGTTCTAAATGACCATATCGGACCATTGACAGTGCTGACACCGTCCTTAACAATTACCTGCCACAGATATGATGAATTATAGTCTAAGTTTACTACTAAACTATCGACCGTAAGCCCGGTTACCGAAGAGGTAGGTGTAAGACTACCGTTCCGGTACAATAATACGTCGTAAGTGAGGGTGTCCCGATTAGGGTCAGTAGCGCTCCACTTTAAGGTTAAATTAACTGGTTGAACCGTACTGTTGATAGCTGGGGTTACCAAAGTTGGCGATGTAGGTGCCGTGTTCTGGCGCGTTTCATCGGACAACAGTATGGTTATCACTGGAGACGTATCAACATTCGTTTCTACCGTGGCTACTTCTGTTGCATAATTAGCTTTGGTCACTTCTACGGTGTATTTACCAACTAATACACTGTCGAACCGGAAATTTCCTAACGAATCCGTATTAATTATACGGCTGGATGGCGAGAGCTTTATCGTCGCATTGCTAACTGGCCGCTGATCAACACTATACAGAACACGCCCCCGAATGGTTGTTAGTTGAGCGGGCTCAACATACACTTCTTCATTACAACTCCACACGCCAATTGCCCCCGCAATCAGTAATGTTAGATAAAATATGTATTTCATTGATAATTATACAATCGGTTAAAAAAGTTGAGAAGCTTATCTATTATTCGGCGTAGATGGCGGATTAACTGGTGTCTGTGTCGGTGCCGGAGTAACAGGAGAAGGCGGAACAGGAGCAGGTTGGGTTTGAGGAGCCTGTGAGGCCGTAATTGGCTTCACTTTTGATCCAGAGAACTGACCCAGGTGTATAATTAAGCCTAACGTTCCGCGCAGGTAATAATCATTACGTGCCCCCGTCACTCGTCCATCCAAAACGTCCGTAAATGGCTGGTTGTAAGATATAGTTGATCTGAGACCAATGTTCTTATTGAACGAATACTGAACGCCTAGTCCACCTTGAGCCTGAAAATATTTAGCTCCTTGTAATTGGAGGGCCGACGAACCCGTACGTGACACCATACCTGCTCCAGCATATAGAAGAGTTGTCCAGCGTTGATAAGGAGTAGGCCGAAACAGTATATTTCCTTCTAGAGATGAAATGTTGCTGGAGAAAGCGCCCTCGCTGGCTAAAGTTCCCGTAGCTCCGTTTATCTGAAAGCCGAGGGCCGGCGTAACATGAAGATCGACCGATGCACCATAGCTGCCTTTTAGGGTATGACGCGCGTAATCACCATAATAACGCATAACACCAGCATACGGGCTAACCGTAACTCGCGATGGCGCCACTTCATTACGGATACCGAACACGTCTGTCTCGCTCATTACAGTTTTTTCTTTCTCGTAGTCATCAAGAACCGTCTTCATATCTGCAGCCGATTTATCTGCTACACCCCATAACCCATCCCGTACGCCTTCAATAATCAGGGCCTGAACCGACTTTTCAATGGCTTCGGTAACGGCTAATTGACCAGGTTCTGTAGTCGTCAGTCCGGTTTCCGTTTCTAGCAACCGTTTAAAGGTTACGTACCGGAACAAACTGGCGTTGACGGTTTGAGACAGTATGGTTTTGGATGTGTAAATAGTTTTTAGAATCTTACCGGACTTTGTAGCGACTGCCCGCAGATAAACCGTTACGCGATCTTGTCGGTATTGGGTTGAACCACCTGAACCGAAGTATTGAAGGCCACCACCACCGGTAATGATATTCGCATCATACGAAACGACACCACCTTCAAGTATGATACCTGCGAAGAGGAGCGGAGGTAAGTTTTCGCCTTCTTTAAATTGAGCAACGCTCGATCGAACAATTTTGCGTTCGTTGAGGAGGTTACTTACGTTCTCGCGCTCAATTGGAACGAACCAGCCACTTTCTTCGAGTGCTTTTAACAAAATGTTCGTAGTTCCCTGCGTAATAGCGGTTGAGAAGTTAGAACCGGCTTCGGTCAGCTTATACTGTCCGGTTAAGTCGCGGAACTTATAGACGGCTGCTACTACTTTTTCTTTGGCAGGTGGAAGGCTGCGTAAGCTTGCGGTTGCTGGAGTTTCTTCGCCTAATCGAGCTGGCCGTGCTTTTGTTGGTTGGTAGAAAAAGGCTGTACAGCCCGACATAACACCTACCAACCCACTCAGGATAAGAACCTGAGCGGCATTGGATAAATTTACTTTCATTGTTGCAACTAAGAAGAGGAAGTGAAAGCGGCAAATTTGCCCTCTTGTAAGTAATAATAAGATGAGTAGGTGATCAGAAGTAAGGAACAGTAACGGAGGTTTCTCCTCCTTTGCCATCAACTATTCGTACAATAACCCCGTCGGTCCCATTACGAATCTCAACTTGATACGTCCCAAATCGATACGTACCTTCTTTTAATTCACCTTCGCCAAATTGATTGGTAACTAACCGGCTGGTTATACGTTGCAGAATCTGGCTCTCGATACTCTGCGAGAAGTTATCTAATGTACTATTCGTGCTGGTACCGAAAGAACTGCCTGTTGTTGACGACTTTGCCGCTTTCGGATCGACATTTTTATCCTGCGCTTGCGCCTGGCCTAGTAACCAAGAGTAGTTTAAGTAGCTACCTCCGAAATTCGGGTTATTAGGGCGATAGATAAAGTTTTGACCTGATGAATAAGTAGAAGCCCCAGTGATCAAAAAAATGAAGAGTAAGAACTGTTTCATAATGCGTTGTAGAGTACAGGTTACAACAAATAAGAACTATTTAAGCGTTTAAAATAATCCACTTCCTTTTTGGTCTTCGCTTTCGAGAGATTGCTGAACCTCCTTAAAATTAAGGACATACTGATTAGTAACTTCGGCAGCGTCATAGGCGTATAACTCCACAATATCTAAGCGTGCTTGCACATAGTTTTGCCAAATTAATTGGTCGTTAAGTGTTACAGAAATAATCGTAGTCCCGACACCAAAGGCTGGTAATTCATCGATTGTTACCAGAAAGGCATTAAGATCTAACTCTAGATTTGGGGTTACTTTGGCAGTCGTATCCGATGAGATGGGAGAGTTACTTAGCGATTTTGGCAGTTCAGCGTAGTGGCGAAAGAAGGCGTCGTAGAACTCACGGCCAATTTTAGACCGGGTATTATCCAGGAGTAATGTTTCTGTGCCCTCATTAGATACAACGGCTTCATCCAAAGTACCCTCAATCAAGCGTCCCTCATCAAGGTCAGGGTCCTGAGCCCACCCATCCAGACTGATTATTACCAAAAAAGCGAGCAGAACGAAGCGTAAAAAAGCACTCATCAGTTCCCAAAAACTCTGCCTTGTTGAATCGTAATAGATGCTCCGCCTGACTGTTCGATTCTCAAATTGGGAATTCCGGTACTAAGCGGATCTTTAAACAGAGTCGAATTGTCCATGTTAAAAGAGTTGGCCCCAGCACCTTGCTTTAGTTCTAGACGCATGTTGTCTTTCTGAATTCCCTGTAGATTTACTACGTCTCCGCCGTCTTGAGTAATCATGAATCGGTTATTTGTTCCGCCCAAGCCAATATTAGCTATATTGCTGCCTCCCGTTTGAGTTAGGATTAAACTATTATTGGCACCAGTTAGTGTTGCATTTACGTTGTTACCGTTATTGACTTGATTTATATCTAACCGGTTATTGGTACCCGACAGAGTCTGAACAACTGCCTGATTATTTAAACCTTCTTGATAAAGTTTCACTGAACTTAACGGCAAAGACGGATCAGGAATATCAGTTTGACTTTTCACCAAAACTGTATTAACCTTTTGACTACTGCTTATTGGAATATCCCAATAAGCATCCAACGTATTGCTCTGAGGTTGAGAGACTGTCTGCGCCTGTGCTGTACCGAAAACAATACTTATTAAAACAAAGAGAAGACGATTCATAACAGTGTTCAGTTTGAACAGACTTTTAAGAGTATCAAAGATAATAAGTCTGATTGATAAAGTATCGCATTACTATTCACAAAAACACACAACTTATTTACCGTGAGCTATTAAGTATGTAGGCATAGATTTGAAACGCACATCCTATATTATTACCCTTAGAAAGACAGCATGTATCTATTACGTTTACTAACGTCACTACGTTGCTTGGTGATATACATATTAATAAAATTCAATACATGCCATTTGGACGCGTTACGTGCTCAACTACATTTATCGAATTTGGAGAGAGCACCTGGTTCCCACGTTGAGATGGTAGAAATGACATTTTCACCTTTAATAATCACTGATATTATACGCCATAAAAAAAACCTGAGCCTTACCACTAGGCTCAGGTTTTCGGTTACTTATCAGCTCGCCTTAGTTAGCGTTCTGCGTAACCACTTGGGTATTGTTGTTGCCCACCTGGGTGTAGGAGTACACCAGGTTAGACGACGAGTTGCCGTTCTGCACCAGCGTCAGACGGTTGTTGTAGCCGTTCTGGGAGGCAATGTCGTTGTTGCCACCTTGGCCCTTAACGATGTTGTTGTTACCGTTCTGGGTGATGTCAGCAAAGTTGTTGTTGCCCTGTTGGAGGAACCGCGTTACGTTGTTCGAACCGTTCTGGGTCAAGGTAATAAAGTTGTCGTTTGAGGACTGGATATCCGTTGCCCGGCCTTGTTGGAGGAAGGCAATATTGTTCGAGCCGTTGATCTGGTTAATGATGGCCTGGTTACCAAACGCACTCACCCCATCGGCGTTGGAACCGGTGAACTGCAGGATGGTCGCCTGGTTGCCGCTACCCGTCGAGCTTTGGTTGATCTCGGCCCGAGCTCGGATCGACCCCGAGGACTGGATGATCAATCCAAATGAACCGGAGCCCGCTGATTGATTGATCGTACCGGTGTTAAAGCGGCCTTGCTGGGCGATCACAGCATTATGGTCTACGCCCCCTGACTGGGTGATGCTACCTGTGTTATCGTTAGATAACAGACCGATGGTAAAGGCTTGTCCACCAATATCAGTCAAGGCGATGGTGTTACCAGCTGCATCTTCAACCGTGGATTTCCCTTGGCTGATGCGTGCATTCAGGTTATTGCCCGTCGTCTGGTCAATTGTAGCTGTATTCCTATTGGCTTGAACCACCTCGTTAGTAGCCAAACTAGTACGCCCCTGATCAATCAAAGCACTACTGTTTGTTACTCCGTTAGCTTGAGTAATAGTGGCAGTATTATCTCTGCCGTTGCTTTGTCCATTAAGACCGGTAGCACTATTCTGAACTACCTGCGCAAAATTGTTCTGACCATTTTGGTTAATAGTGGCTATATCGCCCGTTGAGTAAGAGCCACCACCAAATGCCTGGTAAATATTTGCAGTTCCGTTCAGTGTTGAACTTCCCTGGTTAATGGTTGCCTGATCACCGTCGCTTTGTCCGTTGTAGCCTTGGGCGATTACGGCCGCACTACTTTGCCCAGCCTGGGTTATACCTGCCGTACTTCCATTGTCACTTCCTAAGAATAAGGCGCCCTGAACAATTTCGGCGGTATTGTCAACATTCGTTTGAACTATAGCGGCTGAGCTTCCAAGCGCTTCGCCCGATTCAACGCCCTGTCTGATCGCAGCTAGGTTATTAACCGCCGATTGAAGAATACTAGCGGTACTAGCTTCTGAACGACCAGCTGAAATTGCGGCATCTCCATCGACATTATCAGTGGTTCCCTGATTGATGGTAGCGTTTACGTTACTGGCTAACTGAGTTATGGTTGCAATGTTAGAAATTGATTCTGCAATACTTCCATAATTACTAAAACTCACATCACCAGCGTTAGTTCTACCCTGACTGATTGTAGCGACAGCACCTGTAACGGCACCATCGGAGATATTCTGACCACTAAAGCCCTGGAAAATGAAGGCATCATTATTCACTGAACCATTACTTTGATTAACAGTTCCTGTTAACTGCGACCCGTTCTGGTAAATTTCGGATCCGTTCCGGCGGCTATTATTATCTTGGTTTAGTAGCGCCGTATTATTATTACCATTCTGGAGGATACCGCCGAAGTTACCGTCATTGGCAGCCGAACCAATCGTCGCTGAGCCCGATACACCACCACCACTCAGGCCTTGTGAACCGCCCGTCTGACTAATATTAGCTAGGTTGTTTGGACCGCCTATCTGGCTGATACCCGCCCGGTTACCCTGCGAGCCATTATTCTGAGTAATGTTAGCCTCATTAGGCCCCGTGTTAGTCGGCGTACCTTGGTAGGTGATAGCATAGTTACCATAGTTCTCGCCACCCTGTTGTTGTTGGCGGATAACACCGGTTTGATTCTCACCATTGCGCACTTGCTCGGCGTACTGTTGCAAGCCGTTCTGGAAAATTTGGGCGTGGGATGCGGCAGCGAAGGCCATCAACGCTGCGCTAGTTAGGATTACTTTTTTCATTTAGCGTACTACTTTAAAAAGTTAAAAAACATAACGTTCTTAGGTAGACTCACCAGTTAGTCTACCTAACCGCATAGTATACTATAATGAAAGTAAATTGTTTTGTTTATTTATTGATCAAAATTATCCAAAGACATTGATTGTTTATCCCGCTTATTTGCTCCTTACCTCACTTACTGATTATGACATACTATAATAAAAATAGGTTTTAGAATGGAACTGATACTAGTATCAGTTCCATTCTAAAACCTACACGAATACTTGTGAAGTAATTGCTTTGAAATTAACTACTCACGACTGGAGGCTAATCTTTTTTAGGTCGACTTTTATCATCCCGTTTCCCAGATTTTTTATCTGTTGGGTTTTTGCCATTACTTTGATGAATGTAAATCGAGTTGCTGCCATTAGTCTGATCGATCACCACATCACTATCGCCCGACTGGCTCACCGTAATGCTTTGTCCGGTTGCTTCATCACCCTGGCTAATAACAGCTGTATTACCGTGGCTGATCTTAGCTACGTTGCCACTCCCTGACTGAGTAATTATCGCTCGGTTTGAACCGTCACTCGACTGACTCACCGACGAGCTGTTGCCTGTCCCGCTCTGTACAATTGATATTTCCTTCCCATTACCCTGCTGGCTAATCACAGCTGTGTTCTGGGCCTGGACAGCGGCCGTACCTAGTAAGGTGGCTGCCCAAAAAAAGAGTGATTTCATAAGCTTGTTGTAGAGGTAATCTTTACGAGCAACGCCTGAATTTAATAAAAAAACCTGAGCCTTACCACTAGGCTCAGGTTTTCGTTTACTCATCAGCTCGCCTTAGTTAGCGTTCTGCACCACGTTTTGCGTGTTGTTGTTGCCATTCTGAGTGTACGAGTACACCAGGTTAGACGACGAGTTGCCGTTCTGCACCAGCGTCAGACGGTTGTTGTAGCCGTTCTGGGAGGCAATGTCATTGTTGGCACCTTGGCCCTTAACGATGTTGTTGTTACCGTTCTGGGTGATGTCAGCAAAGTTGTTGTTGCCTTGTTGGAGGAACCGCGTTACGTTGTTCGAACCGTTCTGGGTCAACGTAATGAAGTTGTCGTTGGAAGAGGCTACATCCGTTGCCCGGCCTTGTTGGAGGAAGGCAATGTTGTTCGAGCCAATACCGATCTGGTTAATGATAGCCCGGTTGCCGAAACCATCCAATCCATCGGCGTTAGAACCGGTGAACTGCAGGATGGTAGCTGAGTTACCGCTACCCGTCGAGCTTTGGTTGATTACCGCCTGACCCCGGATCGAACCCGAAGACTGAATAATCAGGGCTGTTGTACCTGAGCCACCCGTCTGGTTGATGGCACCGGTGTTGAAACGACCCTGCTGAGCGATAACCGCGTTGTTCAGGATGTTCGGCCCCGTCTGATTGATAGTAGCGTTGTTATCGTTAGACAACTGGCCAATGGTAAAGGCTTGACCGCCGATATCAACCAATGGGATAGTAGCACCCGTAGCATCCTGCGGGTTAGTTTTACCCTGGCTGATACGAGCCCGAGATGACGAGTTCGTTGCTCCAGTTTGGGTAATGGTAGCTGTGTTGCGGTTAGATTGAATAAATTCACCCGCTTGAGCCGACCCCTGATCGATAATGGCCAGAGCGTTGGTTACGCCAGTACCCTGCGTAATGGTTGCCCGGTTGCTACGTCCATTTGACTCGCCACCCCCTGCGCCTGTGAAGTCCTGAGAGCTGTTTTGTACGATGAACGCACCCGTCAGATTCAGCGTAGTTGCCGTGCTGTTCTGGTTGATGGTAGCCTGGTCATCGCTCGAGAAGGAGCCTATACCGTTACCCTGACGAATGCTGGCGACGCCAAGCTGAACGTTTGCACCTTGGGTGATATTAGCTGTGTTATTATCCGTAGCACCGAAAGAGCCTTGGGTAATGTACGCAGCGTTTGCAATGGTACCACCGTTCCCAATTTGCGTGATGTTAGCCACGCTATTCAAGTCCGAACCATTTGCATTAGAACCTTGGAAGACGAATGCTACATCGCTCGATCCATTCTGAACGATAGAGGCCCGGCTACCAACAGCTTCCCCTGATACGCTACCTTGTTCGATATAAGCGACGCTTGCTACTTGCGTTTGCAGGATGGTAGCTTCTACACCGTCAGCGCGGCCTGACTCACCCGTGGCACCACCGGCTAAACCTCTAGAACCTTGAGAAATACCAGCAACTACTGCACTAGCTAACTGAGTGATCGTAGCCCGGCTAGCTACTGCTTCCGGAATAACGCCACTGGTGCTAATATCATTCGCATCAACCCGGCCCTGATAAATTAAGGCTTGAGCGCCAGTTGTTGCAGTACCTTGGACATTCTGGCCTTGATAACCTTGGAAGATGAAAGCATCGTTGTTGACCGACCCGTTGCTTTGGTTAATAGATCCAGCGTTTTGGGTACCGTTCTGCCAGTACTCAGCACCGTTCCGGCGGCTGTTGTTATTCTGTTCCAAGAGAGCTACGTTGCCCTGACCTTGTTGCAGAATACCACCGAAGTTACCGTCGTTGGCAGCCGAACCAATCGTCGCAGAGCCCGATACACCACCACCACTCAAGCCTTGTGAACCACCATTCTGGTTGATGTTAGCGAGGTTACCAGGACCGCCGATTTGGCTGATACCCGCCCGGTTGCCCTGCGAACCACCACGTTGATTGATGTTAGCCTCGTTTGGTCCTCCATTGGTCGGCACGCCCTGGTAAGTAATGGCATAGTTACCATAGTTCTCGCCACCTGCGTTCTGCTGCCGGATAATACCAGTCTGGTTTTCACCATTGCGGACCTGCTCGGCATACTGCTGCAAGCCGTTCTGGAAGATCTGGGCGTAGGATGCGGCAGCGAAGGCCATCAACGCTGCGCTAGTTAGGATTACTTTTTTCATTGAAATGTACTGATTTGGAAAAGTTAAACATTTGATATTACTTAAATGACCTGCTGTTTGTAAGGGACCCTAAGTAATGCTTTGAATTAGCTCAAACATACCTATTAATGTGTGTGCTAAGGAAATTATATTCAGTTTTATCGACGTCTAAACTCGAGATGATGCACCTGCATGAATTGATAACTGCTGTGGTTTGCTGCTACGCTGCCTAAGCACGATACCAACTTATTCCATGAACAAATGTTTACGCTTTCCTTATTGAAGGGAGCGTAAAGACATCAACATTAATAAAGTTAATCGAGAACTCATAAAATTTTAGGTGTGGTTACAAAAGTTGCGTTATTCACGGCAGACTTCAGGGGCAAATGTAAGGTGATGGACAACAAAAAAAACTACCGTTAAATAGATATAGAACAAATACGGCGTCTTAATATAAAGACATCAGCATATTCTATTTTATTAATTCTGTTACATATAGAAAGTGCTTAGCGTTTGTTCTTACTTATAAAATTTTCTTACGCTGACAACACATGATTACCTCGTTGATGAGATTATCATAATTCATGACAAAACGAAAATTTCTACTGCATTGATCTTGAATGAGTTATTGTGAAGAGAGCTAAATCTACGGCTTGAGTTTATCGACCATGGCTATTCACGCGGTAAACATACTAATTGGTTCATGATCGTTGGTCTACCGATAAATAAGAAGTCAGTAGATAATCCTATAATAATGTTGCTATGCATGTATTACTAGATGATCAATTCTGTTCTTATTCTTAAAAGCTCAGATTAAATCAGCGCTATAAAAGCGAAATCTGACCCTTAGTTGTCACAGTGTAACTTTAAGTAACATTCGTTGATTTTTTGAATTACCAGGTGCGTTTACTCATTACTTTATCTAATTCGGCTCTCGTCATCGTGCCTAGTTCTGGATGTTGACCAAGCCATTTTAAAAACTCGGTCTTTATTTCGTCAGTCCATTGACTATCGATTTGGCCAGTTGTATATCGACCTGATTTAACCGATTCAAAACCGAATTGATCTTTGCGCGTAACAAACTCGCAGGTGGTGATTACTTGTTCAGCCATATGAGCAGGCACAAAAAGTACCCCTTCCCGTTGGGCAATGACCAAATCGCCGGGTAATACCATTGCATTTCCAATTCGAATAGGTGTGTTCAGCCCCATCAAGACCATTTCTTCCAGAAACGATGGATGGAAATCCCGAACAAAGGCATTAAACCCGTTTATATTTTGTAATTCCTGAAGATCTCTGGCGGCTCCGTTAAACACAACTCCGTTTCCCGTTTTGCTAAAAATGGCGTTACCTAACGTAGCGCCCATAAGGGTGCCACCCCCAATTTTTCCGAACGCATCTGCAACGTATACATCTCCTTTTGTCAGGACCTCAATCGGCCACGCGTTTGTATTTCCTTTTCGGCCCTGCTTTGTCGTGCCACGTTCCTTAATATTCTTTTCTACATCCGGACGGCTGGGCATGAACATGGCTGTAACGGCACGGCCGACCACGGGCACATCATCTTTGATCAGTTTCCAGTTGCCTTCAAACTGATTTGTATAGCCTTCGTTCTTCAGCACCGTCCATGCGTCGTCAATACCTATACGTTTCGCCCGTTCGATTAAGGCATCCGGAACTTTAGGACGGCCATCAGCAAACCGCTCGCCTTTCCATTCAGCAGTTAGAAATACTAATTCTTCTTTCGGGATTGTTTGAGCACATAAAGAACGTCCAATGCAAAAACCAAGGAGTAGTGAGAGTGTAATGACTTTACCTTTCATTGTACGGCTTATCTGGTACTGAATGCAGCGTTGTTTTACGCCTGTTAAATAACGTACTGGACGGCTTAGAGCCGTTACAAAAACGCTTTGTTACGAACAGGGATCTGTCTAGTGGCCTTCTTTGGCTAAGTAAGCGTCTAGATCTTTCTGCGATATAGCTAATTTTTTAGGGTATTTGCCAACCCATGCCCTAAACTCGTCTTTTATCTTAGCAGACCAGTTGCCGTGAATTTCACCGGATGGGTATTTGCCCTGTTGAAGCAACACGCGCTCGAACTCGTCACGCAAAGCGGTCATTTCGGAGGCTGATACCAAGCCTTCGACTAGGTGCGATGGAATAAATACGACACCATATT
This sequence comes from Spirosoma knui, assembly GCF_054780635.1. Lineage (NCBI taxonomy): Bacteria > Pseudomonadati > Bacteroidota > Cytophagia > Cytophagales > Cytophagaceae > Spirosoma > Spirosoma knui. Next base: position 141,450 of record NZ_BAAGVY010000011.1, read on the forward strand.
CATTGGCAAACACGACATCACCGGGCAATACCGATACCTCACCAATGCGAACGGGGGCGTTGATAGCGGTAGGCGTCATATCTTTTATATAGGATGGGTGATGGCCTTTTACCCAGGCGTTAAAGCCTTTGGTATCCTTCAATTCCTGCATATCGCGCACCGATCCGTAAAAGATAACACCCTTACCGGTTTTGCCGTAAATGGCATTGCCCAGGCTGGAGCCAATCAACGTACCGTCTTTAATCTTACCATACCCATCCGCTACGTATATATCGCCTTTTGTCAGGATGTCGATCGGCCAAATATTGATACCACCTTTCTGCGAACGGCCTTCCGCTTTTCCCTGAGCTCTCACGAGACTGTCCAGATCTGGACGGGTGGGCATAAATTGAGCCGTAACGACCCGGCCAGTCATGGTTTCGCCGGGTTTTAGGATGATCCAGTCCCGTTCCACCTGATTGCGGTAGCCCCGACGATCCAGATATCCCCAAATCTGCTCTAGGGTGCAATTCTGCAAGCGTTCCAGAACGATATCGGGCACCATCGGGCGACCATCCGGAAAGCGTTCGCCTTTCCAGTTCGCCGTCAGGGCTTTTACATAGTCGGGAGATGACCCAACGCGTTGGGCCTGGGTATGCACAGATACGGATAAGGCAGCAATTGTCAATGCAAGTAATGATTTCTTGATCATTGGGGTAAATGTTCTCAAGTAACTCAGCCGGTATTTGGCGTATAAAGGCCCGATGATAAGTAAAATACTGGCATTGGTTCATTTTATATATGAATACTTATAAACCAAGATTGACCTTTTACCATGAGAAACATGTTCACGCGTACTAACTCACCGAAACCACCCGCGGGCAGTTCAACTGACCGTCGGGATTTTATACGGAATGCGGGCCTAGGCGGTCTTTCGCTGGGCATGATGTTTGAAAAACTGGCCGGCAAATACACGACTGAGCAAGAATTAGAATTCATTACCCAAAAAGTATCGCGCGATTCCAAACCGGCTGATTTACGTATCACCGATATGCGTGTTGCCGTGCTGGCGGGGGTTCCGTTTACCAGCCCGATCATTCGGATCGATACAAATCAGGGACTAGTCGGCTGGGGCGAAGTGCGCGACGGTGCTAGCGCCAATTACGCATTGATGCTTAAAAGTCGGCTTTTGGGAAAGAATCCCTGCAACGTAGAGCAGATTTTTAAACAGATCAAGCAGTTTGGGAATCACAGCCGTGCAGCCGGTGGCGTCTGTGGCGTTGAAATGGCTCTCTGGGATTTGGCTGGTAAGGCTTACAACGTACCCGCTTATCAACTATTGGGGGGAAAATATCGTGATTTCGTCCGGTTGTATGCAGATACAGCAGAAGGCAGAACGTACGACGATTTTGCCAAGAACATGCAGATTCGGAAAGACCAGGGGTATACATTCCTGAAAATGGATTTCGGCATTGGTATGCTGGCCGACAAACCGGGTATGCTGGTCAACGCCAACAACTGGAGCGTGAAACGGCAATGGGATGATAAAGAAATGGGTAAACTGGGCAATTACGCCAATACGCGCCACCCCTTTACCCGTATTCAGGTTACCAAAAAAGGGCTTGATGCCCTAGTTGATCACGTGGGTAAAGTACGTGACATTGTCGGATACGATACACCCCTAGCGGCCGACCACTTTGGCCACTTCGACGTAAACACCGCTATTCAGATCGGCCGGGCTATGGAGCCGTTCCGACTGGCCTGGCTGGAAGACCTCGTGCCCTGGTTCTATACGGATCAATGGAAGCAAATTTCGGATGCTATTGAAACGCCTACGCTGACGGGTGAGGACATCTTTCTGAAAGAAGAATTCATTAAACTTATCGATGCGAAAGCCATTGATATGATTCACCCGGATCTGGCATCGTCGGGTGGTTTGCTGGAAACCAAGAAAATTGGCGACTATGCTGAGGAAAAAGGGATTCCGATGGCCATGCACTTTGCCGGTTCGCCTATTTCGATGATGGCAAACGTTCACTGTGCAGCCGCTACCGAAAACTTCGTGGCACTCGAACACCACGGCGTCGATGTTGCTGGCTGGGAAGATATTGTTACGGGGCTGAAACCCATTGCCGATAAGGGCTTTGTGAAAGTACCGGATCGGCCGGGTCTGGGCGTTGAATTAAACGAAGAGGCTGCCAAGAAATTCCTCAAGAAAGGAGCAACCTGGTTTGCGCCAACGGACACCTGGAATACGAAGGATTCTGCCGACCGTGAGTGGAGTTAATCCATAAAAAATAAAAGAAATAGGGGCCAGCGGTTAACGTACTGCTGGCCCCTTGTTTTTAATGTAGTAGGTTTTCCAGCGCTTTGGTCAGATCGGCGTACTGATAGCGAAACGAGGTCTCTTCGGCGATACGTTTGTTGAGTACGTAGTTGCCTCCAATTACGGTAATCGCCAGTTCTCCGAATGCCAGTTTTATGGCAAAAGCGGGGATACTGGGTAGGATGATCGGTCGATGCAGGACCTGAGCTATAGCTCGCGTTAGGGTTTCGTTGGTAACCGGAGTAGGCGCAACGGCATTGTACGTACCCTGCCACGACGTATCGGTTAACGCCTGGATATACAGTTGACAAAGGTCGTCAAGGTGGATCCAGGAAATATACTGTTGGCCCGACCCAATGGGAGCCCCGGCTCCCAGTCGTATGGGTTGCGCTAACTTAGGCAGTGCGCCCCCTTCCATGGTCAGGACAACACCCGTTCGAAACTTCACGGTACGTATACCCAAGGCTGCTACCTGATCTTCGGCTCGTTCCCAGGCTCGCGTTACCTGCGCCAGAAAATCACTGCCCCCCTGACTGGTTTCTGTAAGCGGCCGATCGCCGGTATCACCTCCGTAATAACCTATTGCGGAAGACGCCAGAAAGGATTTCACTTTATGCGTGTTTTTGCTCAACGCCTGCGCCAGCAGATCGGTCGATTGGGTGCGGCTGCTTAATATCTCTTCTTTACGCGCGTCGGTCCAGCGCTCATCGGCGACGCCCGCGCCAGCAAGGTGAATGATGTGGTCAGCCGTCGCGATGGCCTGCGGATCAATATGGCCCCGTTTTATATCCCACTGGTACGTTTTTACCTGTGGTGCAGCGTGTGCAGATCGACTTAGGTACGAAACCTGATAGCCTTGTTGAAGCAGTATCTGAGTCAGGCGACGACCGATTGTACCAGTACCGCCTGTAATTAAAACCGTTTGGTTCATTGATTGAGAAGTGGGTTAGTCAATGATAACATTCGGTTCAAGCCGGGGGTTTTGTTTTAGCAGGAATAGAAAACCAGGTTAGGTGTGCCACTCCTTGGGTAAGCCCATCTGTCGGACGTAGTGAGCCGGAGCTGCGTAATGTACCCAACTCAGCAGTTTATTGATCTCATCGGCGAACTCAATGTGGTAGTCCGGATCAAGCTTCGCGGCTTTCTTTAGCACCTGATCGGTACGTTTGGCGATGTATTGAGCGGCTTTGTCCGTACGACTGTTGTACTTGTGCAACAGGTGCGCATTGTGGCCGTAAAACGTATTGAGCATATACAGCATCAACTCGACTTCGCCGTAGCTGTCTTTGGTCACTTTTACATGACGGCTAATGTAGCCGCTCACCGTGCGCATGTCCATCATAACCCATCCGGCCGAATCCTGACCTGCCTTAGCCGTGCGATTTATAAACTGCCGAATCAGCTCCCGTCGTTCGTCGATGGTCGTTTTATGTTCAACCAGCTCGAACTGGAGCCGTTCGGTCAGGATGGCGTCTTTGGCAATCAGCCGTAACAGAAGCCGGTCTTTTTCCACGCCCGACAGGCGAACAATGGCTTTTTTTAGGTCAGGGTCGAGGGCCATCTATGGAATAATGAATGCTATAGAATGAATAATTGGTGCTTGCCGCGTAAAGCTACATCATCATTAGCCATACTTTGTTATTCATTTCTAAACGCCTACCATATCGCCTTCGTCGGTTCGGATTTTATCTTCGATATACGCAATGATAGCCGCTGCAACGTCGACATTTGTGGCCATTTCAATCCCCTCCAGGCCGGGTGATGAATTGACTTCCAGAACGAGTGGTCCGCGGTCGGAGGGGAGCATATCAACGCCCGCTACTTTTAGGCCGAGGGCCTGAGCGGCTTCGATGGCGGTCGTTTCTTCGTCGGCAGTCAATTGGACCGCAACGGCGTTGCCGCCCCGGTGGATGTTAGACCGAAACTCACCTTCCAGCCCCTGCCGCTTCATGGCTCCTACTACCTTACCGCCAACCACAAAAGCCCGTACGTCGGCACCTTTGGCTTCGGCTACAAACTCCTGCACCAATACGTGTTTTTTAAGGCCGTAAAATGCTTCAATGGTTGAGGTGGCCGCTTTGGCGGTTTCTGCCAGTACAACCCCAATCCCCTGCGTTCCTTCCAGCAGCTTGATAACGACCGGCGGGCCGCCGACAAGTTCGATAAGCTGAGCGACGTTGCCATTTTTCGGATGATTGGCGAATACCGTTTTCGGCAGGCCAACGCCAGCTTTCGACAAAACCTGCAAGCTGCGGAGCTTATTGCGGGAGCGCGTTATGGCTTGTGATTTCGCCGTCGTGAAGACGTTCATCATCTCAAACTGCCGCACAATCGCACAGCCATAATCGGTAACGGAAGCCCCAATACGAGGTACGATCGCGTCGACGGGATCAAGTTCGCGGCCCTCGTAAAGAACAGACGGGCGCCCACCTTCAATCATAACCTGACAGTTGAGGTGATTCACCACAATACCTTCGTGGCCGCGTTCATTGGCCGCTTTAAGAAGCCGTCGGGTAGAGTATAAATTCGGATTAGCCGATAGAATGGCAATACGCATCAGTTCGTAGAATAAGAACAGTAAGTCGTTGGTATGAGTGAGCTAAGGATAGGTTCAGATCGTTGGTCGCTCAACGATTTTTGCGCAGAGGTGCCTGGTCGGATTGATGGTTTTTGGCGTCGTAAGACACATTTTGTAGAGCAACATCGACCACGAAGCGATTACGGAGCAGCTTACGGCCAAGCAGTACGGGGTTCTTGAGCCGTTCGCGGTCGGCGAGGGTAAATTCGGTTAGAATAGGGCGCTCAAATAAAATGATTCGGGTTTTGATGACGTAGCGTTGTTCGGCGATACCAAACGAGTTACGAATGATGCGTTTGCTGAACTGGTCGCTGTAGAACTGTCGGGACGACGCTCCGGTTTTATCAATCAGCCAAAAACTTAGTAAGGTACGGCCATTGACATTGGTTAGGCGGACGTCTTTGCAGTGTAACGCCGACGTATACGCCCCAGTGTCGACTTTGGCCTGTACGTTGAACAGGTCGAGATCAGGAAAATCGACGAGGTCTTTCTTGCCAATAACTTGTTTGGGCCGCATAAGCGTTACGTTCGCGTACGTATAAATCGGCAACGACTTTACGCCGGTACCGCAGCGTTAAAATTTTGTTTTGATCAGGCGACTAAACGTTAACGACATATCGAGCATAACCATCTTCGCGCGGGCGTTCCGCTCAAGGTGATAGGTGGCTTCGTTAAGATCGGCTACAATTTGTTCGATATGATACGTAGTGAGCACCTTCGCGAAATTCTTGACAAACGCCATCTCATCGTCGGGGAGCCGGAGCAGGGCCCCCGCTCCCTGCTGCCACAGAAATAAGTCCCGGTACAAACGAATGCTGTATTCCAGCAATCCCTTCTGTTTTTCTTTGCTAAAACCGTCAAACTGGTCGGCCTGTTTAACCAGTGCCGTTAAATCCTGCCGGTAACACGTCCGCATCCAATCGGCAAACCAGGTGTGCTGGTCCGAGCTTTCACTACGGTCGCCTTCCTGACGGCTGAGTTGAAGTGCTTTTGATAAATCGCCGTCGGCAAGGTAGGCAATACGCCGGGCAACGGTTTCGTCGAAATTCAGGTATTGCCGCAGGTACGTTGCCACTTCTTCGTCGGTAAAGGCCTGTACCGCCACGCGTTGGGTTCTCGAGAGAATCGTGATGAGCAGTTTGTCGGCCTGGTTCGTCACTAACAGAAAAAGCGTTTGCGCCGGGGGCTCCTCCAGCACCTTCAGCAGGGCGTTCGCCGACGTAACGTTCATGAGTTCGGGCAGCCAGATGAGCATGATTTTATAAGCGCCCTCGTATGACTTCAGCGACAGCTTCTGTAGGATGTTCCGAGCCTCTTCGGCCGAAATATTTCCTTGCTTATTATACGCGCCGACCGTTTCGAGCCACTCGGGTAAGGTACGGTACGGCTGATCGAGCAGAAATTTGCGCCAGTCGGCCAGATACGCTTCCGAGGTTTTCCCTTTTGCCATATTCGCTACCGGAAACACCATGTGCAGATCGGGGTGGACGAGCTTCTGCATTTTTATGCACGACGCACACCGACCGCAGGCATCATCCGCCATACCGCTTGTCTGCTGTTTGTCTTCGCAATTAACGTACTGGGCTAAGGCCAGCGCCAGCGCCAGGTTGGCACTACCTGTAGGACCATCGAACAGCAGGGCGTGCGCCAGGTGATTGGTCTGCACCGCCCGTAGCAATAGTTGCTTTGTGTCGTCGTGGCCAATAATTTCAGAGAATTGCATAGAAAGGAGGAAAGGGAGCAAGGAGGAAAGGGAGAGGGGGAATAATTATCCTTGTTCCTCTCCTTTCTTTACTCCTGCTTCTCTTTCTCAAAAATAGCCCGTAAAATATCTTCTTCTACTTCATTAAATTCCATACCTCGCCGTAAAAAGGCTTCTCTGGCTACCTGAATCGCTTTGTCAAGCCGATACGTCGAAAAGCCCTTATCGGCACCACCCCACGAAAAGGACGGAATGTGTTTTGACTGAAAGCCTCCGCCGAACACATTGGCACTCACGCCCACAACCGTACCGGTATTGAACATGGTGCTGATGCCGGCCTTTGTAAAGTCGCCCATCATCAGCCCACAGAAAATTCGCCCGGTATCTTCGAGCTGACCAGTAGCGTAGGAGTGGAGTTTAACGTTGGTGTAATCGTTCTTCAGGTTCGAGTTGTTGACGTTGGCACCCAGATTACACCATTCGCCGACTACCGAATTACCCAGAAAACCTTCGTGTCCTTTGTTACTATAGCCGAACAAGATCGAGTTGCCTACCTCACCGCCTACCTTGCAGAACGGTCCAATGGTGGTGTTGGAGCGCATTTTTCCGCCCCAGTTAACAGTAGAGCCTTCGCCGAGTGCAAACGGACCGATCACAACCGAGCCTTCGCTGATGGTGGCGTTACGTCCAATATAGATAGGACCGCCCTCGGCGTTTAATATGGCCGCGCGAATGGTGGCTCCCTCTTCAATAAATACGTTGTTGGGCGCGTAGCAGCGTGTAAATGGGTCGGTGATCGGCTGCGATTGGCGATCAGCCGTAAGCCGCCTAAAATCGGCCCGAATTTGGTCGCCGTTCTGAACGAATATGTCCCATAGGTTACGAACCAGGGTGAGTTCCTCGCCGAAAGCAGCCGTGTGTTGCGGTAAATCCGCTAACTGGCTGGCTTCTGAAGCTGTTCGGTCGGTACGTAGTGCGAGCAGAGAACCCGCCGGGCTTATCAGACTTTCGCCAGGCGACAAGGCGTTTATCCGGTCAGCCAGCGTGGGAGTTGGGCAAACCGCCCCGTTGATGTACAGATTATCGTCGCCAGCCTGCTGCGGAAACTTGGCTTGTAGATACGGCTCCGTTAGGTACGACGGCGCTATATTGAGCGAATGGGCCCATTTTTCGGCCAGCGTTTGGATGCCGACCCGAATACCCGCCACCGGACGGGTGAAGGTGAAAGGCAGCAAGGCCGTCCGGATTGCCGGGTCGTCGAATAAAATCAGTTTAGACATGTTGAGTGCTAAAATCAGGCGGCAAATATCCGCGCTTAATTCCAGAAAATAGAACGTATTAACGATGGCCTTTTTGTTAAATCATCCTTGCCAACTGTAAAGAGACAGGCCGCACGCGTTGTATTTTTGCCTTACTCATGACTCTTAACGTAACGCCCGACGCTAGTATTCAGCGCATTGCTCACCTGCAAAACGACCTGGGACTGTTTCCTTCGATTCGGCGCAATTCGCTGATTTTTTACCAACGGCCCGATACGAACGTCTTTTTTACGGCCATTACGGTCTTTACGCTCCAGCAACTACGTCCGCAGGTGTCGGCGTCGGCGCAGCAACTGATTGATCGGATCAAGGCAAAGGCTCAGTCGACTTATCCGATGTTTCGAAATAAAGATGGGCTGAATACGTACAATTTCTGGCCAACGAAGCCCTCGCAGCACTTTTCGAACGGGTACATCTTTCGTCATTTTGAGCACTTTCGCATCCCCGATGATATTGACGACACGGCGATGGTCTACCTGACCACTGACCCGTTGGCCGATGAGTTGCGGTGGCTAAAGAGTAAACTCACCCAGCACGCCAATGGAGCCCCGTCACAGCCGCCTATCCGCAATACGTATATCGACTACCGGAACCTGAACGCGTATTCGACCTGGTTTGGCAAGAACATGCCCATTGATTTCGATGCCTGTGTGCTGAGTAATATACTTTATTGCATTTACCAGTACGATCTGCCCCGCGATCAGTATGATGCCGACTCACTGACTTATTTGAGGGGCATTGTGGAGTCAGGACGTTATCAAACAGAACCGTTCCGATGCGCTCCGCATTACGCCCGCACGTCGCTGATTATCTATCACCTCGCGCGGTTGATGGCTGCCTTCCCGATTCCGGAGTTGGCCTCAATACGTGCACGATTAATCAGCGATGCGAAAGAAGAGCTGGGCCGCGGTGGAAATCGGCTTGAACAGGTTGTGCTGGCTATTGCGTTACTGCGATTCGGTGAGCGCCCACCGGCTATTGATCTGACCAATATCGAGCAGGACTTTCCTGGTTTTAATTTCTTTATCGCGGGCCTGCTGACGGCCTACGAACACCCTCTGATACGTCGGTTTGCCGATCAGCCGCTTATGCAGATGCGGTGGCAGTGCGAAGCCCACAACTGGGCACTGATTACCGAATACCTGGTATTGAGGGAAACCACAGATTAAAATAGCTTCATTTCATTGGTGGTTGATATTCAAAACCAAACTGACGCGCATACTCTTCAATTGGACCCAAGCCCATTTCAGCTCGTCGTTTGTTCACATTTGCTTCGTCTTCAATAGGGTCGAAAAAGTTTTTACCGGTTGGGTTTATAGTAACTTGAGTGCCATATAATTGTTTCTGACCTTTATACACCCGAATTCGATCGGTCAATAAAGCCAGATTTGACTTTCGCATTTCACCTTGCTCGGCCGCTTTCTGCATCATCGCCAAATACTTTTCCTGGATAGCCAGGGGCGAATGCTGAATGACCAGCCAGGCAATGTTTCCCAACCTGCTCCCGACTAGGCTTTTTCCCGGGTAACCATGTTGCCGAATAATTTGTTCGATTTTCGTTAAATTTATCGAATCCGTTTTGGCAATCTGCTGCCCCAATTGCCGCATTTGTGGTGAATCATGGCCGTAAACTTTCCTGACGGAATCAATTCGTGAACGAGGCTGCTGATCAGTCTGATAAATCGTTTGCAGCTCTCTTTTAAGAGGAATGTTCAGTTTCAACAGGCTGTCTCTACGCTCAAAAATAGCCTGAACATATTCATTCATCCTTGTGTTGCGGACGGCATTGAGTTCGGGTGCTGCCTGCCGATCGAGCCATGTATCTTCGGCAATGGCATAGTCAATGTCAACCGCCCGCTGAATGTATGCTTTGGCAAGGTCTTCCTGCTTACATTGATACGCGCAAACAGCCGCCCGTAACGTACTTAAAGCGCTTTTCTGCGAAAGTTTAAACGCTTTCTGGTATTGGTTGAGACAAGTCTGACAATCAGATTTTTGTAACGCTGTAAAAGCATTCTCGACCGCTCGTACATAGGTTGTGTCCTGAACCGCGTACGTAGTTTGAGCGTACGTAGATGTAGTTAGCAACCCTAAAAAAGCGAAAGTAAATAGTGCATTATTCATTAACAGCTTATTGACGGGTGGTTTGTAAATCTATCAGCAATGATCCGATTGTCGTAGTTAATCTTTATTAAATGACTCGTTCTTAGTACGTCTTGGTCATGTCGGCCGGGATAGCCAGAACAAAATCAGCCAGATTCCGATTGTCGCTGTCTGCTTCGGCGGTGCGTTCGGGCTTGTCAAGGTCGGCTAGCTCCACCGAAGAAAGCGTGAGAATTTTAAGGTCGGGCCGTTGCTTCCGCAGGTACCAGACAATGCCTTCAAAGTTCTTGGAATGGTAATCGCCGTTAAAATGCAGGAACGTCTGGTTGGGCTTCAGGTTTTGTAAGATGAAGTGCGCCATTGTGGCATCTTTGATCGCCTGAGCACGGGCGAAGTTGGCGGCCATATCGGTAGCACCCCCATGCGGATTGCTATCGCCGTGACCAGAGCCATTCATCATGCTTAACATGGCTTTGTAGCCAGGTAAGGTCAAATCGACGGTTAAGGGCAAAGGCGCAATCTGACGCTTGGCATCGGCAGACAGGGTGTCGAGGGCCGCCAGACCTTTGCGCGACACGAGACTGGCGTACCGGCGCGGTACGTTGGTAGCAACAAACGGGATTTTCTGCTCACGGGCAAAATCGGCGAGGGGCTTGTAGTCGGTGTCGAAATTCGGCCAGAGCCGGGCCTGGGTCGCCAGTTCTTTTCCGGTGGTTCGGCCCTGTACATAATCGCTGAGGGCAGTTTGATTGTCTGCTTCGAACATCTCGGCTCCCAATACCAGATTACCTTTCTTCTGAGCTTGTAGGTCCTTCGTTAATTGCAGTTCGAGCCAGTGACAGATGGGATTGTTATGCAACTCGCCGAACAATACTACGTCGGCTCCTGTAGCCTCGCGGAGCAGCTTAGCGTACGTAGTGGTTTTCAGTTGAGCAGTATAAAGGCGATAAGCGGGCTTGTCGGCGCGAAACGCAAACGCTGCCAGACTCAGCAGCACTAAAGTCAGACGGATGGACATAGGGCGTTGGTTGTTCAATCTGCCTGTACAGATCGGTTATATACATTTAAATTTGTGCGTAATTAGCTGACTAATATCTCCCCGTAACTAATCCTGTTTAGAATTAGTTACCTGTGTGCAGTTGGCCCATGTTTGGTTTAGCCCTTCCTGCTTCATGACCTTACTCGAATCATTACGTCAGTTTTCTCAGTTTACGAATGTGCCTGACGAACAGCTTCAGTGGCTGATGGAGCGGGCGGAGGAGAAAACGTTTCCTAAAGATCACATACTTTATAAACCCGATACGCCCGTCGATTATTTGATTGTCCTGCTCGACGGACGCATTCGCATTGACGCTGGGTCAGGTGCCGCTAACGACGAACTGATCATCTATGAGTCGCAGTCCATTCTGGGGGTGCTGCCTTTCTCGCGGATGAAAAGCATTCCAAACCGAATCGTTGCCGAGAAGTCTTCACACGTTTTGATGCTGCATCGCGACCACCTGCGCGAACTGGTACAAACCTGCTTTGAACTGACCGAGGCTCTGGTGCAGCAAATGACAACCCGAGTTCGAGATTTCACCCGCTATGCGCAGCAGGAAGAGAAGATGGCTTCACTGGGCCGCCTATCGGCGGGTCTTGCCCACGAACTGAATAACCCCGTGTCGGCTGTTGTACGCTCGGTCGATACGCTCAGGGAGCACATGCACGCTACGCCCGAAGCTTTTAAAACGATCATGCACCTGAATCTGAACGATGGGCAGGTTGACTCAGTGAACGAAGCGTTTTTTAAGAAACTGGAGCAAAAGGCGTCGACAAATGCCAGGCTTAGCTTGCTCGAACGGAGCAGTCTGGAAGATGAGGTAACCGACTGGTTCGATGATCATGGCGTCGATGATAGTGTTGATCTGGCTGGTCCGCTGGTGGAATACGGGTTTACCGTCGACGATCTGGATTGGATTCTGGATCGGATTGGCGACGAAAACCTGGTCGGGGTGATGAACTGGCTCGTCAATAATCTGGTGACCCAAAATCTCGTTAGAGACATCAGCGAAGCGTCCAAGCGAATCTCAACGTTGATCGGGTCGATCAAAGACTACACGCACATGGACCGGGGGGTGGGCAAAGAGTTGGTTCATCTGGCCGAAGGGATTCGGAGTACCCTGGCACTGCTGAATCATAAACTCAAAAAAAAGCAGATAACGGTCGATGTGCAGCTACCCGATGATCTGCCACCGGTTTGCGGCTGGCCGAGCGAATTGAATCAGGTCTGGACGAACCTGATCGACAATGCCATTGATGCGTTACCTGAGGGCGGCCAGCTTAATATCAGTGGGGAGATTGATCGGGAATTCGTTTTGACGAAGGTAACGGACAACGGAAGTGGGATACCCGAAGCGATTCAGGATAAAATATTTGAACCGTTTTTTACGACTAAAGGCATAGGAAAAGGTACTGGTCTTGGCCTCGATATTGTGCAGGGTATTGTGAAACACCATAACGGCTCGATCCGAGTCGACTCAAAACCCGGCCGAACCGAATTTTGCGTATGCCTTCCGATACAATGAGTAAAAGAGCGAATGAGCGATAGAATGCATAGCTAAACTAGTCCTTTTCGTTCGTTCACTCATTCGCTCATTAATTTACGACTTATGAAATTGCCCATAATCTTTTCGATCGACGACGACCCGCAGGTGCTACAGGCTATTCAGCACGATTTGCGGCAGAAATACCGGAAACAATACCGCATTCTTTGTACCAGCTCCGCCCGCGAAGCGCTTGACTCGCTCACCGAACTGAAGAAGAAAGGCGAAGAAGTGGCCTTATTTCTGTCGGATCAGCGGATGCCCGAGATGACGGGCGTTGAGTTTTTGATGCAGGCCCGTAAGGTGTTTCCCGCAGCAAAGCGAACGCTGCTGACGGCTTACTCCGACATCGACGCGGCTGTGCGGGCGATCAACGAAGTGCAGTTGGACTACTACATCGCCAAACCCTGGGACCCGCCCGACGAGAAGCTTTATCCCATCTTAGACGATCTGCTTAGCGACTGGCAGTCCGCGTACCGGCCTTCGTTTCAGGGCGTAAAACTGGTGGGCTACCAATTTTCGCCCCGGTCGCACGACCTGAAAGATTTTCTGGCCGGTAACTTGTTCCCCTACCGGTGGCTGGACGTCGAAAACGATCCGCAGGGTCAAGAGCTGCTCGACCTGCACGGCATTGAGCGAAAAGATTTGCCCGCGGTGGTGCTCGAAGACGGTACGGTCTTGAAACAGCCCAGTCTGAGTGATCTGGGCGAAAAGCTGGGGCTAAAGCCCAAGGCCTCCGAAAGTCTGTACGATCTGGCCATCATCGGCGCTGGCCCGGCTGGGCTGGCAGCGGCCGTATACGGTGGCTCCGAAGGGCTGAAAACAATCCTGATTGATAAGCGGGCACCTGGTGGGCAGGCCGGAACCAGTTCACGCATCGAAAATTACCTGGGCTTCCCGAACGGCTTGAGCGGAGCTGATCTTACCCGGCGGGCCATTACGCAGGCGCAACGCTTTGGGGTCGAGTTTCTGGCTCCGCAGGAAGTCATATCCATCAAGTCCCAGGGGCAGTACAAACACATTGCCATGGCTGACGGGTCGGAAGTGGTGGCGCGGGCGATTCTGCTCAGTACGGGCGTATCGTATCATAAACTCGATAACGAAAGCCTCGACAAATACACCGGAGCGGGCGTGTATTACGGTGCCGCTACAACAGAAGCTTATGCCTTTAAAGGAAAGCCGGTTTACGTTGTCGGTGGCGGAAATTCAGCCGGGCAGGGGGCCATGTATCTCTCCCGAACGGCCTCCGAAGTGTTTATCTGCATTCGTCGCCCAAGCTTAGGGGAAACCATGTCGCAGTATCTGATTGATCAGATTGAACGCACGCCCAACATTACCGTCTTGGCGTGTACTGAGGTTGTAGAGGGGTTAGGCAACGAGCAACTGGAGTGTCTGGTCCTGGAGGATATGGATACGCACGAACGCCGTACTGAAAACGCAGCCGGACTGTTCGTTTTTATCGGAACCAAACCGCTGACCGACTGGATTGAGCTGAACATCATTAAGGACCCGAAAGGATTCATTGCCACGGGACGTGATATGGCTCGGTACGCCGAGTTTCGAAACGTGTGGAAGCATGAGCGAGAACCGTATCTGCTGGAAACATGCAGTGCGGGTATCTTTGCGGCTGGCGACGTACGAGCCGGGGCGATGAACCGCGTAGCGTCGGCCGTAGGCGAGGGTGCTATGGCTGTTAGTTTTGTGCATAAATACCTGGCCGAAAATTAATTAGATACGTTATATGCTCAAACAAACGTATTGTTCCCATCTGGGAGCCTTGACCAGCATTCGCGAAGCCGAAGAGTACGCCTGCGAAGAGTGCATGAAAACAGGTAGCTCGTGGGTTCATCTGCGCACCTGCCAAACCTGCGGTGTTACGCTCTGCTGCGACTCATCGCCCAATAAACACGCAACAAAACATTTCCACCGATCCGGTCATCCGGTGGTGGCTTCCGCTGAACCCGGCGAACGCTGGGTGTGGTGTTACGTCGATGAGCAAATAAGCGGATATTGAGCCATTAACCCATTTTTAATGGGGTCGATCTCTAACTTAATTGCGAACCTCTGGTTAATCTATTAACGAAAACCACTTACGCTCCACTTCATTGTGATTGCAGAACAGACGCTTACGCAGCAGTATCTCCGCGTTCGAGCCCATACCGAAGCCATCTGCCAGGATTTAGAAACGGAGGATTACGTCGTGCAGCCTACCGCCGATGTGAGTCCGCCTAAATGGCACCTGGGGCACACAACCTGGTTCTGGGAAACCTTTATACTGGTGCCTAATGTGCCAACGTACCGGATCTTCAACGATGATTTTAGCTTCGTGTTCAACAGCTATTACGAATCGGTTGGTCGGCGCGTACTCCGGACGGATCGGGGCAATCTAAGTCGGCCAACGGTTAAAAACGTTTATGCCTACCGGGCTTACGTTGACGAACACATGCGCCGATACCTGGATTCGGATGATGTGGTACCTAGTCTGCTGTCCTTGATTGAACTGGGTCTGAATCATGAGCAGCAGCACCAGGAACTTCTAATCACCGACATCAAGTATATTCTCGGTCATAATCCACTGTTTCCGGCCGTTCGTATGCCCCTTGTCGAGCACGTAACGGAATCGTCCCGCTCGATTGTAGGGATCAACGAAGGCATTTATACGATTGGTCATCGGGGGAATTCGTTCTGCTTCGATAATGAGTTGAATCCACATAAAGTTTTTCTTCATGAAGCCGCGCTGTCGGGAAATCTGGTTACGAATGGCGAGTATATGGCGTTCATTGAAGCCGGTGGCTACCGTAATTTCCGCTATTGGCTGGCTGATGGCTGGGCCTGGGTCAATGCCAATGGCATTCAGGCTCCCCTGTACTGGCACCGGATTGAGGGCGTCTGGCATCATTATACATTCGATGGGCTAAAGCCTGTGGAGCCAGAAGAGGTAGTAACTCATGTTAGTCATTACGAGGCCGATGCATACGCCCGTTGGAAAGCGACGCGTTTGCCTACCGAGTTCGAATGGGAAGCTGCTGCCGGTACGCTTGACTGGGGCCAGCGGTGGGAGTGGACCAGTTCGGCCTATCTGCCTTATCCGGGCTTTAGCACAGCAGAAGGAGCCGTGGGCGAATACAACGGTAAATTTATGAGCGGACAGACGGTCTTGCGGGGTGCCTCAGTTGCTACGCCGGAGGGCCACTCCCGACCTACGTATCGTAATTTCTTTCAACCTGATAAGCGATGGCAGTATACGGGAATACGATTAATCGAGAGCTAAGGGTAACCGATGACGCGACCGAGGGGAATGCAAACACCCTATCTGATGATACGTCACCCCTGGCCGAAGAAGTACGGACGGGTTTGCTCAAAACACCTAAACGGTTGTCGTCGCGTTTTTTCTATGACGCCGAAGGGAGTCGGATTTTTCAGGAGATCATGCGGTCGCCGGAGTATTATCTGACCCGGTCGGAATACGAAATTCTGGATACCTACCAGGCCGACCTGCTTGATGTGTTTGCCGCCGACGATCAGGCGTTCGATCTGGTAGAACTGGGTGCGGGCGATGGGCTGAAAACGAAACTATTGCTTAGCTATTTTCAGGAACGTAACGTTCGGTTTACCTATGCGCCGGTTGACATCTCCGCGGATGCACTCAACGGACTGGTCGCTGATGTACGGCAAAACTGGCCGAATCTACCTCTTAATCCGCAGCATGATGATTACTTCGCGGCTCTGGAACAACTCTCAGTTGAGTCCGATAATCGCCGGGTCGTCCTGTTTCTGGGATCGAATGTCGGGAATTTCGCCCCTGACGAAGCCATTGATTTTTACCGTCAGCTTTCCGATCGGCTCAAATCCGGTGATCTGGTGCTAACGGGTTTCGACCTGCAAAAGCATCCGGCCATTATTCATGCGGCTTATAACGACCAGCAGGGATTAACGAAAGCATTTAACCTGAATCTGATTCGACGTATCAATGAGGAACTTGACGCTGATTTCGACCTCTCGGCGTTCAGTCACTACGAAGTGTACAATCCCGAGACGGGCGAAGCTCGCAGTTATCTGGTGAGTGAACAGGCGCAGGCGGTTCAGATCAGAGCCCTTAACATGGTTGTGCCCTTCGACGCCGGTGAAATTATTCACACTGAAATCTCCCGCAAGTTTACCCGCGCTCAGATCCAGGACCTGGCTCAGCAGACTGACTTTAACGTAGTGAGTTGGTTTACAGATGCAAACGGATACTTCACCGATGTCGTGTTCCGGAAGAGCTAACGGCTGAGGAAACCAGGAACCAGTCTGAATATCATCCCGAAAGAGCACCTTTCTAGACCCTATTTCGTCCGTTTATCCGATTCACGCGGTTAAAACGCTGGAACTCTACAATATTTCCGGCCTGATTCCGACTACCTGGTTGTAAGGAAACCGGCATGAACGTGACCCCTCTCCCTGTAGCAAAGTCCACTGAGAACCCCGATCGCGAATCGGCTCGTCAGCTCGGCGAAACCGTCCGGAAGGAGCGGGGGCGTTTGTTAGCGTTTATTCTCCGACGGCTCCCTGACCCCGACGAAGCCGAAGATTTGCTGCAGGATGTGTTTGTGGAACTCACCGAAGCGTATCAACTGGCGAAGCCCATTGAGCGGGTAGCATCGTGGTTGTTTGCCGTTGCCCGCAATAAAATCAGCGACTGGTACCGGCGCGATCGGTCAGCGGGCGGACGCACCGTCTCGCTGAATGGGCCTGATTATACCGATGACGACGAGGCTCCAGTGCTGGGCGAGTGGCTGGCCCTGGCCGACGACTCCGGACCCGAACGCACGTTTTTCCGGGATACGTTGCTGGAAGCGATCACCGAAGCCCTCGCTGAGTTGCCCGAAGAACAGCGGGACGTGTTTGTTCAGCACGAGTTCGAAGGCCGAAGTTTTAAGGACATGGCGGCTGAGTGGGACGTATCGGTCAGCACGTTACTATCCCGAAAACGATACGCGGTGCTGCATCTGCGCGAGCGATTACGCGACTTATATGAAGACTTTTTCAGCGAAAACTAACGACTAGACCAATAAACATGATGATCGTACAGGCAGTTGGTTTTGTGGTTCTTGGAGTCGGCTTATTTCTGCTGGCAGCCTACGTACTTACCTGGCTCTGGAATTGGCTCGTTCCTCTTTTCTTTAATGGTCCCCGATTGTGGTTCCTACAGGCGTTAGGGCTTCTGGTACTAGCCCACCTCCTGATTGGCCTCGGTGCCTGGCGCGGGGGGCGAAGATCTCATTATGGGTACGGACGGCATCAGTATTTGTATGAACATCGCCGACTCCGTCAAAAACCAGTTAAATACCGCATCAGGCCCCTTCAGAAAAAAACTGAACTACTTCAAACCCGTATCTTATGAAACGCTTCTGGATTCGCCGGGGTTTACGCTTTCTTGGCTTCGCTGTCCTCTTCGTCGGGTTCGCTGGCTTTGCCGTTATGGCGCTATGGAATGCGTTGCTACCCGACATTCTAGGGATTTCTGCCATTACGTTCTGGCAGGCTCTGGGTTTACTGGTATTAAGTCGGCTGTTGTTTGGCGGGGGGCGTGGCTTCGGCCCCGGCCGGTACGGGTTTCAGCGCGGCAACCACGACTGGCAAGGTGGCCCTGGCCGACGTGAGTGGAAGCAAAAAATGACCGAGCGCTGGCAACAGATGACACCTGAGCAGCGCGAACAGATGAAACAGCAATGGCGTAATCGTTGCAGTAGCTGGGGGCGTGGTCGTGGGTTCCCTCCGCGACCGGATAGCACGGGGCAAGGTGAGCCCACAACCGATGCGTAGCGTTACGTGTATGTAAACTTATGGCGCCAGGACTCGTTTACATCATAAACAACTTGACGCTATGAAAACGCTGATGATGAAGGGCGATTACCTGAGTAGTCGCCAGTTTGACAGTGAAGAAGTGAAAAACGAAAACCCGACTTCGCAACCACAGGCCAGCCACGAAACGCCCCCGGAGGAAGAAGATAACGCCGATGTAGAAAGCAATACGCTCGGTGGTACGTCGGATACAGGAGCCGGTCCAGCTGTCGGCGATGGGCAACCCGCAAAGCCGAATGAGTAAACCGTTTATAAAACACAAAAGCAGCCTACCTCAGGCTGCTTTTGTGTTTTTGCAGGATAAGTTTATGGTTACTGCTTGTCCCACCAAACGCGTGTGTCCAGGTTATCGGGACCCTGGCGGGTTAGTGCTTCGTTCAGTTTTGATAGGTTTACCGAAATCTCCTGATCAGGATAGCTTAACCGGCGAATAAAATCGCCTTTGATCTCCTTACCCGGATACGGGTTAGGGGTTAGCTTCGGAAAACCACTGCGCCGAAAGTTCGCAAACACTTCGGGTCCATTCAGCAGCGACGCTACCCAGTACTGCGTATTGATCAGTTCCAGGCCGTTGGCCGCTACGTATGGATTTTTCTGAAGATAGGTCGCAATGTTCGCGTCAGATACCAGCGCGCTGGCATCGTAATCGCCCAGTTGCTTCATGTGCGCCGTAACGCCTGCGTTGTAGAAGTCGGCGGCATTCCCCGTTGTCCAGCCCCGCTGAGCGGCTTCAGCCAGCAATAATTGGGTTTGGGCGTAGGTTACCAGAAAAGTCGGCGCGAACTGACTGCCCATCCGCGTCCGGTCTAGCTGCGAATAGTCGTAGAAACTCGCCAGCTTATCCGCGGTGGCGCGGGCCGTAATCGTTCCATTATCGTATCCTAGTGGCATACCGATCTGCACCGACGGGTCACGGTTCGCGCGGGCGGCTGTTTGCTCAGGACCACTTTTGGCACCAACGTACCGTACCGCGATCGATGCCAGACGAGGGTCGCCCGTCGACTTCAGGTAATCCACAAAATTACCCGTCAGGTAATAGTTGGCGGCTTCGGTCGAGTTCAGGGTACCACCAACCGGATTGGTGTAGTTGGCGTTGTTCCGAATCACGGCGTTATCGGCATTGGATTGCATCAGTCCACCGGCTACGGCCTTCTGCACAGTCGCCTGGGCCAGCGTAGGGTTCACCTTTGTCAGGCGCATACCTGCCCGGAGCAACAACGAATAGCCGAACCGCTGCCACTTCTGAACGTTCCCGCCGTAGATGACTTCACCGGCTTCGGTCGGTTTGGTGGCGTCTAAAGCCGCCGAGGCTTCGGTCAGTTCTTTAATGATGTCCGTATAAATACTTTCCTGGGTGTCGTATTTAGGCGTTGTGTTCCCGCTGATGTATCCAGTCCCGGCCTCGGTGTATGGCACATCGCCGTAGGTATCCGTCAGCACCATGAACGTGTAAGCTTTCCAGATACGCGTCATGTTGTAGAGATTGGTTCGGTTGGCGTCGCTTTTGGTTTGTTTCACCACATCGACCAGGTACCGAACTACGTTCTGGTAATACTGCCGCCAGATACCGCCGTTGCTGCCCGCGGGGCCACGGTTGTCGATGTTATAGTTGCCACCCGCCACAATTCCTGAGTTGGGGGTGAAAATCTGCTGAACAATCGCTTCTTCGAAGATCAGCGTAGAGCCCGGATAGGCCGTATTGACCATTGCGTTGTTCAGCTCAAAAAGCGGATTGATGGACGTAGCCGCCGTTGGATTGATATTGAGCTGATCGAAACCTTTGTCGCAACTGCTCATCCAGCCCAACACACAAATCAGCCCAAGCGTAAGTGTTATTTTTTTCATAAGTAAAATCGTTGGTGCCTGTAGTCACTGAACAAGCCGGTGACTACGGGCAATTCAGTTAGAATTTGACGTTCAGGTTGAAACCGATGCTTCGGGTGGTAGGTAAGCCGGTCGATTCCAGCCCAACCAGGTTGTCGGAGCTAAAGCCGAAAGATTCAGGGTCGATGTTTGGTACCCACTTCTTCAGAATCGCTACGTTGTTGGCTACCGCACTCAGACGAACGCCTTTGATGAACAGCGTTCTGGGTAGGAACCGGGTGAAATCGTACGACAACGTAATCTGGCGTAATTTCCAGAAACCGGCATCGTACGTAACCTGCTCACCGAGGCTTTTCGACCGGCCAACAGAGTAATAATCCTGTACGAATGCGCGAACAGAATTAGCTTCGCCTTTTTCGTTTACACCCACGCCGACCATTTTCTGGTCAGCTTCACCCCGGCCCACCAGCGTTTCCATTTGCAAACCATGGCGGAATGCGTTGAGGTTTGTACCGGAAATCATCTTTCCACCGAGTTTGAAGTCGATCAGGAAGGCGAGGTTGACACCTTTGTAGGTAAAGCTGTTGGTGATACCGCCAACGTATTTGGGTAGCGCCGAACCAAACGAGATCGGCGTTGGCGTCCGAACGGGCAGACCATCACCCCCGTGTACAATCCGACCCTGCGCGTCGCGAACATAGCCATACGTATACAACTGACCTAATTCCTGACCGACAACCTGACGAAGTTCACCCACGTAGATCCCGTCGCCGGTTTTGATCTGCTCGGCTCGACCGTCTTTGTTGTAATCTTTTTCCGGACTGCCATCATCGTCAGTCAATAAACGCAACAGCTTCGTTTTGTTGTAGGAGCCGTTCAGCGTTACGTCCCACGAGAAGGACGAGGTCCGAATAGGGGCCAGGTTAATTAACAACTCGACACCCCGGTTGCGGCTTTGTCCGCTGTTAATAAGCGTGCTGGTGTAGCCAGACGCATCAGATGATTGGGCGGATACGATTTGATCGCTGGTAATCTTGTTATAATACGTGAAATCGAGGCCAACCCGGTTGTTGAACAGCTTCAACTCCAGACCTACTTCAGCCTCGGCCGTCCGGCTTGGCTTTAAATTCGTACTTGGAATGGTGTTCGAGGTGATATTACCCAGTGGTTGGTTCTGCCCTGCCGGGTTAGGAAACAGGTTGGCGTTGACGGCGTAGAACAGGTTGTTTGAATACGGCGCTACGTCCCCGTCGCTGCCTACTTCGGCGTAGGCCGCCCGGATTTTACCGAAGTTCACCCAGGCTGGCAGGTTGTTGAACGCCTGAGAGAATACGAAGCTACCCGTCACGGATGGATACAGGATGCTGCGGTTGGCGGGAGAAAGGGTCGAGAACCAGTCGTTCCGCGCCGTGGCATTGATGTAAAGGAAGTCGTTGTACGAGAACTCTGCAGCCCCGTAGAGCGAGTTTACTTTACGCTCGCTCAAGCCAAAGGTTGGATCTTTTACCCGGCCGTTCTGGGGTACGTATAATCCGCGCACAATGAAATCAGTAGCCAGTACGCTGTTCACGTCACTCCGGCGGTAGAGCTGGTTGCCCCCCAGGTTCAGGTTGACACCAAACTTACCGAATTGCCGGTTGGCACCGATCAGGAAGTCTGCATTGACTTCGCGGAAGCGCCGAGCCTCCTGCACATACGCACCGTTGACGAATCCGGCCGGAGCCGCGGCCAGTGACGCCTGACCGGTGGGGAAGTTATAATCCTGATCGCGGGTCCAGAAATCCTGCCCAACGCGGCCCTGCAAATACAGCCAGTCGGTAAAGTTGTAACGAGCCGTGATGTTACCAAACAGACGGTCGCGCCGGATGTTCTCAAACTTGTTGTTCAAGACGAAATAGGGATTCGTGCGGTTCATGAACCGCGAATAGATGAACTCGTTGCCGGTAGCGGGGTTGATCTGATTGGCTTCGAGCACGTCGAACGGCATGGAGTTAGCCAGCGTATACACTACAGTTGGCGTACTGTTGTCCTGCTGGGCGATCTGAGGTGGGTTTTTGTTGTACTCGTTGGAGTAGTTGAGCGTACCCGTTACGTTCAGCTTCGGCGACAGGTTATAGCTGAAGCCGAGGTTAATCGTTTTCCGGTTGTACGTATTGTTTGGGGTAATACCCTTATTGTCGGTATTGGAAACCGAGAGATTAAAGCCACCTTTCTCGCTGCTCGACGAAACGGCAATCGAGTTCGTCCAGGTTGAACCGTCGCGGTAGAATTTATTGATTCGGTTGCGAACGGGCTCATAAGGCACCGTTACGCCCCCGAACAGAACCTGCGTCATGCCCGGCTGAAATTTCTCGCCGAAACTCCACACGCCCGACGTAGGGTTAGCCGCTGTCGGCCGGACGCCGTACTCGCCCTGGCCGTACTCGTACTGATAATCCGTGAAATCGAGCGGTCGGTCGGTAGTAAAGTTGGTGTTATACGTAACGCCGATTCCAGAACTGGCACCTTTGGTGCGGGTGGTAATCAGAATAGCGCCATCCTTAGCTCGTGAGCCGTAGAGAGCTGCTGCTGTACCCCCTTTCAGGATCGTCATCTGCTCAATATCGTCGGGGTTGATCGACGACAGCCCGTCGCCACCGTCCGAGTAGTTGCGGTCACGGCTGCCTATGGAGTTATCGCCACCCGTGTTGCCGTTATTCTGACCAAAGTTGGTGTTGTCGACGGGCACACCGTTGATCACGATGAGCGGGTTGTTCTGCCCAGAGAACGACGACTGGCCCCGAATCCGGATTTTACTCGTACCGGCGGCTCCCGTGCCGAGGCTGCTGATGTTCACGCCCGCAATTTTACCCTGGAGCGCGTTCACGAAATTAACTGTCCGGTTGGTTGTGATTTGGTCAGGCGATACGGTGGCCGTAGCGTAGCCCAGCGTTTTTGCTTCTTTCTTGATACCCAGGGCCGTAACGACTACCTCGTTCAGGCTCTGATTGGCCTCCTGAAGCGAAATGGTAAGCTGCGTGCGGTTTCCTACAGCAATTTCCTGACCGGCGAAACCAATGGCACTGACAACCAACGTAGCGTTTGGCGATACATTCAGCGAAAAGTCGCCATCGGCGCTCGTCGTAGTCCCGGTTTGGGTACCTTTAATAAGGATGTTCACACCCGGAATGGCCTGTTGGTCCTTGCTGGACGTAACGCGCCCCGTAATGCGACGTTCCTGCGCCTGAGCCGTGGTAGCGATCAGACAGACTGCCCACAGCAGTAGACCAATCACGACAGTCCGTACTCGTACAAATTGTTTCATTTGGCTGGTAAGGTTAGTTAAGTACTCAATTATTTAAATAAAACAAAATATTCTACGCTTATTAATAGCCCAAAGATATATACTCATCCGTTTTTACCTATGCGTATCTATAAGTTCGTAAAATTTATAGAAAGCAGGTCGCTAAAACGTTGTTAAGCAGTGTAATTCTTAATTGTACTCGACAGTGATAAAGGCTCTATAAGCGATATAGCGTTATTTTTGTAAAGCTGACCGCTATCCGTCAGCGTCATGAACGACTCATTAACAACTATGTCTGATACACAGAAGCCAATTGGCGTTTATTATGAGCACCCTGAGTGGTTTAAGCCGCTGTTTGCCGAGCTGGATCGTCGGGGATTAGCTTACGAGAAAATTGACGCAGCACATCATCAGTATGATCCCTCGGAAACCGAAAGTCCGTATTCGCTGGTCGTCAACCGCATGAGTTCGTCGGCTTACCTGCGGGGGCATGTGCAGGGCATTTTTCATACCGCCGGGTATCTGACGCACTTGGAGCGTATCGGTCGCTCCGGCCGGTCCGCCGGAACGGCACCGGTTCGGGTTATCAACGGAACTGTGGCAACCAGCATCGAAACGAACAAGGCCCGCCAGTTAGCCCTATTGTCGTCGCTTGGACTGAGTTACCCCAAATCGCGGGTGGTGAACCACGTATCACAGATTCAATCGGCGGCTGCGCAACTACGTTTTCCGCTGGTCGTAAAAGTGAACATTGGTGGAGCCGGTGCGGGCATCATTCGTTTCGATACGCCTGAAGGCTTGCAACTGGCCATTGAAACGAACCAGATTGATTTAGGTATTGACTATACCGCCCTGGTTCAGGAGTATGTGAAGCCGAGCGGTGGTCATATCGTGCGGGTGGAAACGCTGGGTGGGAAGTTTCTCTATGCCATGAAGGTGTTTACTACGGGCGAGAGCTTTAACCTGTGTCCAGCCGAGATTTGTGCCATTCCCGAACAACCGGAAGCTGATTTCTGCCTCACTGAAGCCCCCAAGAAAGGTATACAGGTAGAAGCATATACACCTCCAGCGGAGATCATTGCCGATGTCGAGCGTATTGTGAAAGCGGCTCAGATCGACGTAGGCGGGATTGAGTACCTGATTGACGAACGTAACGGCGATATCCTGTACTACGACATCAACGCCTTGTCGAACTTCGTGGCTGATGCGGTGAACGTAGTTGGATTCGATCCGTACGCACGCTTTGTCGATTACCTGGAAACGCAGCTCGAACTGGTTCAACAAACAGAAACTGTATGAAATTTGGCTATTGGTTGCCCGTGTTTGGCGGCTGGCTCCGCAACGTCGAGGACGAAAACATGCAGGCCGACTGGAATTACGTCAAGAAATTGGCGCAACGCAGTGAGGAGTTGGGTTATGACCTGACGCTTATTGCCGAGTTGAATCTCAATGACATCAAGGGTGAAGAAGCGCCTTCGCTCGATGCCTGGTCGACGGCGGCTGCATTGGCGGCTGTCACCGAACGTATTGAGTTGATGGTAGCCGTTCGCCCGACTTTTCACTCGCCGGCTTTACTGGCAAAGCAAGCCGCTAACATCGACCACATCAGTGGAGGACGGTTAACGCTGAACGTAGTGTCGTCGTGGTGGCAGGATGAAGCCCGGAAGTACGGCGTTCATTTCGAGCAACATGATGATCGATATGCGCGTACGGCCGAGTGGTTACACATCGTGGACAACCTATGGAAGCAGGATCACTTCTCGTTCGAGGGAAAATATTACCGCGTCAGTGATTCGATTTTACAGCCGAAACCGATTTCGCAGCCTCGCCCGTTCATCTATGCCGGTGGCGAGTCGGAGGCCGCGAAAAACCTGATTGCCGAAAAATGCGATGGGTACGTCATGCATGGTGATGATCCGGAAGCCATTGGTCGGCGGATCAACGACCTCCGCGAACGACGTGAGCGATTCGGTCTGCCACCCATGAAATTCGGCGTAGCAGCTTATTCAATCGTTCGGAATACCGAACAGGAGGTGAAACAGGAAATCGCTCGTATTACCGACGTAAACGGATTTGCCGCAGGTTACAAGAACTACCAGCAGTGGTTAGCAGGTACCCAGTTGGAAAAGAAGCCATCGCTGGAAGATTATTCGGTATCCAATCGTGGGTTACGGTCTGGTCTGGTCGGTACGCCCGATCAGGTAGCCGAGCGTGTAGCCGCTTTTGAAGCCGTTGGTGTTGACTTCATGCTGTTGCAGTGCAGCCCACAGCTTGAAGAGATGGAGCGTTTCTCCGAAGCGGTTATCCGGGTCATGGTTTAATAGAGTTTATTAATAGTGTTAAGCTTTTTGTCATTCCTCCTACGTCAGAATGACAAAAGTGTTAGGTTAATCAACTTGACTAAGGCTTACCCCACATATGAATAGCACACCCGCAACGCGTCTTGCATCGAAGTTACCAGCCGTCGGCACCACCATTTTCACCGTCATGTCGAAGCTGGCGACTGAGGTGGGAGCTATTAACTTGTCGCAGGGCTTTCCGGGTTTCGACTGTTCGCCTGAACTAGTTTCGTTGGTGGAGCGATACCTGCGGAAAGGCTTCAACCAGTACGCGCCAATGGCGGGTGTTCCGGCCTTACGCGAAGCGTTGGCGCAGAAAACGGCTGATCTATACAACGTCAACTACGATCCTGAAACGGAGATCACCGTTACGTCCGGCGCTACCGAAGCCATTTTTGCGGCTATAGCGGCTGTGGTTCGGCCGGGTGATGAAGTGCTTGTGTTTGAACCCGCCTACGATAGTTATGTACCCGCCATTGAATTGAACGGTGGTGTGCCGGTATACGTAACGTTAACCCCGCCTGATTATACCATTGATTGGCAGGTCGTTGAGCAGAAGATTACCGATAAGACGCGGATGATTCTGGTCAACACACCGCACAATCCAACCGGCCATGTCTGGACCACTGATGATCTGGCCCAACTGGCTGCCCTCGTTCGCGACAGAGACATCTGGATCATGAGCGATGAGGTTTACGAACACATTTTATTCGACGGACGGGTACACCATTCGCTGATGACGCACCCCGAATTGCGTGAACGGACGTTTGTAGTTGGATCGTTTGGTAAAACGTTTCACATCACCGGCTGGAAGATTGGTTACTGCCTGGCTCCGGCTGAATTAACCACTGAATTTCGTAAAGTTCACCAGTACCTTACGTTCAGCACCGTTACGCCCATTCAGTACGCGCTGGCAGATTATCTGCAACAGCCCGATCATTACTTACGGTTACCCGACTTTTACCAGCGCAAGCGGGATCTGTTTCTCGCCGGTCTTCAGAATTCCCGTTTTACCTTCAAACCAGCTGAGGGGAGTTTCTTTCAAACCGTCTCCTATACAAACATTACCGACGAACCTGACTACGATCTGGCCTTACGACTGACGCATGAAATCGGCGTAGCCTCTATTCCTGTCTCGGTGTTTTACAATCAGAAAAACGATTACAAAATCCTGCGCTTCTGCTTCGCCAAAGATGATGCTGTCTTGCAGGAAGCCGCCGAGCGATTGAGCCGACTTTAATACTTATTCGGAATAGTGGATAATTTATTGATGGCTTTATTGTCCCGAGTGTTTTATAGTAGTTTTTGTCATCTCGAGCTTGCGAGGGATCTTCTGTAACAGAAATCTTTGCAGCCTCATCCGAAGATCCCTCGCAAGCTCGAGATGACAAAACTTTACTTGTTCAGGCTTAGAAGGCTACACATTATACCCATCAACCGACCAACTGCTCATACAACCGTGATAGCGTTTCGGTAGCATCGGTACACAGTCCGGCGTGAACGGGCGAGGTTTGCACGATGGTACTGCGGGTAGCTGTCAACCACCGAAAACGTCCGGCTGTGGGTAGCTGACCAATGGGTCCGCCTTCTCTACGTCCGGCACAAATTCGTTCGAAGGCCCGAAGCCGCTCCCGAAGCTCCTCCATATCTACATCCGGTGAAAACGCCCGAAGCCGCTCTTCGGGTAACGCATAGACCGTTTTCAGGAAACCTTGCGTAGAGCAATAAACAATAACGCCGACGTTGAGAAACTCTTCTCGCTCAACGCGCGGCACAACCCGAATCACGGCGTATTCAAACAAGTGCTTTTCTGGCATGTTGGGCTTCCTTGACAAAGACGTCCGACGCAGCAAGGCGCGTCTCTAAAAATTGGGCATAAACCTGCCGCAGTTCATTCGCCGACTCAGAAGAGGGCTCTGCGGTCAGCCATTCGTCGGGAACCAGCGACACGATGGATTGGATACGTTCGGGCGTAAGTAGCTGTTTATATTCCGCGTCGACGGCATCGAGTTCGGTGGCTCGGGGTAGCAAAACATGATCTTTTACCTGCGCAAACGGCCGCTTCGCCTGCTCCTGCCAGGGCTGACCCGTATGATGAAAATACAGCGATGCTCCGTGGTCGATCAGCCAGAGCTCTTTATGCCAGCTGAGCATGTTCGTGTTGCGTGCCGTGCGGTCAACATTCGTAATGAGACAGTCGAGCCAGACAATCTGCGAAGCGAGCTTTGCATCGATACTGGTCACGAGTGGATCGAACGTAATGGCCCCCGACAGGTAGTGAAGAGCTAAATTCAGACCGGTGCTGGCACGTAGCAAATCCTGTATTTCTTCGTCGGGCTCGGTACGTCCGAAGGCCTCATCCAGATTCGCAAACACCAACTCGGGTATGCGCAGGCCAAGCGTACGGGCCAACTCGCCCGAAATGAGTTCGGCAATCAACGCCTTTGTACCCTGACCGGCTCCCCGAAATTTCAGGACGTACAAAAAATCGTCGTCTGCTTCAACAATGGCCGGTAAGGAGCCACCTTCGCGCAGTGGGGTAACGTAGCGCGTTACGTTGACAGTTCGGAGTTCAGGTTGGCGATCACTCACAAGTACGTAATTGGTGATAATTCTTAATCAAGCCTTAAAAAAACACTGATGCGTGACTTATGTTCGAGCAGGCTCACTGGTATATTGCAAAATCAGCGCCTGACCAACGCATTTGCATAAACGTTTTTCTCGGTTATGCATCCAGAAACAGGCCGCTTGTTGCACTTCGGATAGTAGACTTGAAATCGCTCATTCTTTGTTTAAAAAAGAACTGAATACCGCAATTGTCTATCTTTGGACGTTTTACCCGCGAATTTAATAACCCTCAATTATTACCATGAAAAACGTGATGCTTTCGCGTGCTTTTTCCCTAAGCCTGTTAGGTGTAGCTATGGTTCAGGTGGCCATGGCTCAGCCTGAACCCGCCAAACAAAATCCCCAGTCAAGCGAAATATGGGAACCTGTTCCTCCGGTTATTACGCCGGGTAATACTGGACCGACCGCTACGGGTCCGACCGCTCCGTCTGATGCTATCGTGCTTTTCGATGGCAAAAACACCGACGAGTGGGTTGCTATTAAAGGATATGCGCCCGCGAACTGGGAAAAAACCAACGAAGGTCCGCTGAAGTGGCCGGTTCAGGATGGTGTCCTGTATTCGACCAAAGGCTTTTCAGCGCGCTCGAAGCGGGAGTTTAACGACTTTCAACTGCACATTGAATTCAAAACGCCCGAAAAGGTAGAGGGCACCAGCCAGGGCCGCGGAAACAGCGGCATTTTCTTGCAGGGACGTTATGAGTTGCAGGTGCTGGACAACTACAACAACCCAACTTACGTGAATGGTATGGTGGGCTCGATTTACAAGCAGGCAATCCCCCTGGCTAACCCAAGCCGCAAACCCGGCGAGTGGCAAACCTACGATATCATCTACCAAGCACCGAAGTTCAACAAAGCCGGTTTGATGACGGACTATGCCTACGTAACGGTGCTGTTGAACGGGGTGCTGGTGCAGAACCACACCGCCATTCGTGGAACAACCGAGTACATCGGCTACCCCAAAGTACAGCCTCACGGAGCTGGTCCAATCCTGCTTCAGGATCACGGTAATCCGGTTGGTTTCCGCAACATCTGGATTCGGGATCTGTAAACCGTTGTTATTAATCAGTTTGCTAGTGAGGTAGCCGTATAGAGGACTACCGTTTGGCCAGCGAACAAACGAGCTAAAATAGCTTTGTTTGTTCGCTGGCTGTTTTTTTAGGGTAACGCGACTAACCACGAAAGCGCATTCATACTCACATCGCCCGAATGCATTCGTCTGGCGGCTTCAGTACCGATAAGTGCCGCTTTAGTCAGTTCGGTATGGCTAATCGCTTCTGATTGGGTACAACTTTGGGCTATCAACGTCGGAACATTAATCTGCGATGGGTTAATCCAATCCGCTCGTTTTCCAGCATCTAGTTTTAACCAACAAGCTCATGCAGACCACAAAGACGGCCCGTACCATTATCAACCCTATTCTGAAAGACGAAGTTGTTTTTCTGGAAACCAGCCGCGAAAGCAATGATTACCACACGTTGGTAGAGGTTACATTATCCGCCGGGGGCGGCAACCCCCTGCATTACCACGACGACTTCGCTGAAGAATTTACCTGTCTGGAAGGCGAGTTGAGCCTTCAGGTCGGTAATCAGATCCTACGACTCAACCCCGGTGAGAGCGCCACCGCGCCCATCGGTAGTAAACACCGGTTCTTCAACCAGAGCAGTCAGTCGTGCCGTTTTCAGTGCCGGATCGCTCCGGGCTGCCCAGGTTTCGAGCAGACGCTTCAGATTACGTACGGACTGGCGCGCGATGGTCAGTCCAATGCGCAGGGTATGCCCAAGAGTTTGTATGCTCTGGGCTACACGGTTATGATTAGTGGCACCTACCTGACCGGCTGGATGGCGGTGATGCAGCCTCTACTGAACTGGCTGGGTCGTCAGGCCATTAAAAAAGGCATAGCTGCTGAACTGCAACGCCGATACTGCACCATCTGGTAAAGGAACCGTAAATTTTTCCTCGATTCGGCGTCTGTCGCATTTCTTCAATACTGGGCGTATCGCTTGCTCTACTTTTGTCCAGGCGTTCGGAAAGCGCTTAACGACAAATATCTCTCTTAAAAACTAAGAACAATGCAAAAATCAATGATCAACCCCTGGCAGTGGCAAGACCAGTTAGGGTACGCCCAGGCCGTTGAAGTATCACAGTCAACTCACACACTCTACTGCGCCGGGCAGGCCGCAATGGACGCCGAAGGCCGCCCCGTTTCCGCGGACATGAGCGAGCAAATCAAGCTAAGCTTCGACAATCTGGAAACGGTATTGACGCAGGCCGGCTATGCGATAGCCAACGTAGTACGGCTCAATTTTTACACCACTTCAGTCGCGGAATTCTTTGCTGCCTATGGGCAGGTACTGGCTCGGGTGAGTACAGCGAATGGAGTACCCGCTGGTACGCTTGTAGAAGTGAAGGCTTTGGCATTTCCGGAGCTTATGGTCGAAATTGAAGCGATAGCCGTTAAATAAATCTCTCTAAAAATCATGCAGGAGCAACGCTATAACGTGTTTAATCAGATTCACAAAGGGTTACGGAGTATGCTGTATGATACAGCACTTCGATTGCAGCGCACCGACTTCGGGCAGTCCGACGAAGCGAACGCAGCCGTTGAGCAACTCGAACAGATACTCCATTT
Source organism: Spirosoma knui (assembly GCF_054780635.1). Classification (NCBI taxonomy): domain Bacteria; kingdom Pseudomonadati; phylum Bacteroidota; class Cytophagia; order Cytophagales; family Cytophagaceae; genus Spirosoma; species Spirosoma knui. The sequence continues at coordinate 172,586 of NZ_BAAGVY010000011.1, forward strand.
GTTCGATGAGCACGCCGAAAATGAAGATCAGTTCATTCTGCCGCATATCCGGAAGCATAACGCGCAGCTTATCGACGAACTCGAAAGCGATCATGAGATCGACCACCGCCTGACGCAGACCCTTTTCGGCCATATTCAGGAATGGAAAACCGCCGACCGTACGGCACAGAAAGAAGCGATTGGGCAACGTATCTTTTTTGCCTTCAACGAGTTTATCGCTTTTAACCTGTACCACATGAACAAGGAGGAGAACGTATTGATGTACCTGCTCTGGACGCATTATACCGATGCGGAAATCCGGCAGATGGAAGGCGGGATTCTCCAATCGATTCCCCCGCAAACGTTGCTGATCGAGAGCCGCTGGATGATGCGCTCAATTAACAACAAGGAAGTGGTCGGGTGGCTCTCGGGCGTAAAACAGGGTGCCCCAGCGGAGGTATTTAACCAGTTCCTACAACTGGCTGAAGACGAGTTGCCTGCCGACCGGCTGACTAAAGTTCGTACCTCGTTAGCGCTTGCATGACCGTTTGCGCAGATGTCGCTTTTTTTCAATATAAGCCAGTAGAGTCGTTTTACTTTTACGTACCATTCACAACGTGCTACTGAACACTAATGAACACGAGTTATCAGGAATTTAAGCCTTCTGCGGCACTCCAACCTTTTGTTGAGTGCTACTGGCTGCACCATTTCAAGACCAGCGGTCAGGAAGAATCACCCGTCCAGCGCTGTCTGCCGTTTGGAACCCTGGAGCTTATCATCCATTTAGACGATAACCGCGCCCATGTGTGTTTCAACGACACCTGGCATAAACTTCCCCAGGCGTTTTTTGCAGGGCTTTATCAGGATGCAGTGCACTGGAAGTCAATAGGAACGGTACGTAAGTTCGGGATTCAGCTCAAACCCGAATGCCTGCCTCAGCTGTTTAAAGTACCAGTAGCGTCGCTGTTCAACAACTTTACCGATTTGGAAAGCCTGTTCGGTAAGAACATCAACCGGCTGGTGGAGGACGTATATGGGAGAGAGGATATTAACCAGGTGGTCAGAATGGCCGAGTCGTTTTTGCTGGCACAGCTCCGGAACGTAAGCAACGAACGGAACTACGTATTCGAGGCATCGCGCCTGATCCGGGAGTCGAAAGGCAGTCTGTCTATTGAAGCGCTAAGCGAACATTTGTTTATCAGCAAGCGCCAGCTGGAGCGTAGTTTTAAGGACAACTACGGCACTACGCCTAAGATGTATCAGCGTATCATTCGCTTTCGGAACGCGTTTGAAGCTTTGCAGGAAAAGCCAATTACGCCTAACTGGCTGGATGTTTCGTATAGTTTTGGTTACTCCGATCAGGCGCACTTCATCCGTGACTTCAGGCAGTTTGCCAGTGACGCGCCGACCTCGGTGTTCCAGAAAAATGCCCACTATTACCGGACACCCAGCAAGCAACTGATCAGGATGCACGCCTGAGCCATATCTCTTTTTCTTTCCGTTTAATTCATGAAGTACGGTACGCCAGGCTAACGCAAGTGTACCGCAGGGAACCCCTTTTACTAAAAAACAACAATTGCAACATGACGAAATGGATGTATCTGGCGGCTACGGCCGCCATCGGGCTAACGTGTGCCTTTACAATTCCCCAGAACACACCGAAACAGGTGAGCCATCCGGGTCCGGTCCGGAAGTACGCCCATCAGGACCCTATGATCAAACGCGGAGAGTACCTGGTCACGATTATGGGCTGCGCCGATTGCCATGCGCCCAAAAAGATTACTCCACAGGGGCCGGCCCCCGATATGGACCGCTTTTTATCGGGCTACAACAGCGCCGAGCCGTTGGGCGATTACGATAAGAACCTGGTCAAAACCGGCCAATGGATAGTATTCAACGGGCAGAACACGGCTTTTATGGGTCCCTGGGGCGTATCGTTTGCCGCTAACCTGACACCCGACGCAACGGGTATTGGCAACTGGTCGTTCGAGCAGTTTAACAAGGCCATGCGGAAAGGAAAGTTTAAGGGATTAGACAATAGTCGGCCTTTGCTACCGCCCATGCCGTGGCCGAACTACACCAATATGGCAGATGCCGACATGAAGGCGGTGTTCGCCTACCTGAAATCGCTCAAGCCCGTGAATAACGCCGTGCCTGCCAACATTCCACCTGCTCCCTGATACGTAGTGTTCATGGGTGAAAGGCAAACAGTCCTCTAGTCATATAAATCAAAACCTCTTTTTAATCATGGCAATACGCCAAATTTTATGAAAAACGTAACCCTGTTTAGTGCCATTGCTTTAGCAACATTATTGTGGAATTGTAAACACGACCCGGTCGATCCTACGGTTGATGCCTATAAACTGGATGATAAAAAGTCAGTAGCGGAATGGAAAGGCAGCCTGCGTACCGGTTATTTTAACGAAGGTGCGATTACGGTAAAAAGCGATCAGTTGCTGGTACAAGACGGCAAGGTGACCGGTGGGTCGTTTACCATTCCGGTTTCGTCGATCGTTAACTTCAACCTGCCCACCGAAGAGGTGAAAGAGCAGTTGATCCACCATCTGCAAAGTGCTGATTTTTTCAATATGGCTTTGCATCCCAACATTACGTATGCCATTACCAGCATTACGCCCTATACCGGCAAGGAGGGCGTTGCCGGAGCGAATTACCAGGTGAACGGAGAACTGACGATGCTGGGCAAGACGAATGCCGTAGCTTTTCCGGCCAAAATTCAGGTGGAAAACGGCCAGTTGTCGGTTGAGGCAACACTCGAAGTTGACCGAACCAAGTGGGGCATAAACTACGCTACCGATCCTGAGCTGCCCGACGAAGGGTACATCATGCCTGCCATTGGAATCCACCTGAAACTGGCCGGTAATAAACAGTAGATGAGGCTAACGTAACAGCCGCCTAACGCTGACTTCGCCGGTCGAGTGTTGGGCGGCTGTTACGTTTATGGGCTGATTCTGTGGCAGATCAGTGCGGTGTTGTTTCAGGAATAGACCGCCTACTAAAGCGGCTATCAATTTAAGATATGTTCATTGGGCCACTCAGGAATAATTGTGGATATTCGTAGTTGTCGTCAACCGTACAGACTGAAACCAGTCGGTTTTCATCAAGCTTATGGCTCAATTGTTTCGCCGGTCGTTTCAAGGCCTTTCGCTCAGGCTACCGACCCAGAGTATCTGGATTTTGCTCGGCCTGGTGTCCTGGACGGTTCCGCTGGGGAACTACGTTTGGCTCGGCGACCGCTATTTTTCCGACTGGCGCGTGTTCCTGATCGCGTCGGCGAACTCCTATACGGTTTGCACCCTTCTCCTGGTGCTTCAAACAGCCATAATCCAGCGGATTATGAAGCGGTACCCGGAGTTATCTCAAACGCCGTTGCGGATGGTACTCGAATTTCCGGTGTTCTTCGTTCTGACGCTGGCTACTTCGGTCATCTCGTTCGTTGTATACAGCTTCATTCCGTTTTTCAATTTCGAAGCGTCCCACACCAGTAAGGTCATTATTTTCTGGATAGGAGCAGGCTCAAACATCATTTCTCTGTGCATGTACGAACTGTACTATACGCTGACGAAGTGGCGGGAGAACAGCATAGCCACCGAAATGTACAAGCAGGAAGCCTTACTGAACCAGCTCAACGTATTGAAAACGCAGGTTAATCCGCACTTTTTGTTCAACAGCCTGAATTCGCTGATTACCCTGATCGGCGATAACCCAAAACAGGCCGAGGTATTTGTGGAGGAACTGAGTTCGGTATACCGGTATATTCTTCGGGCCAATGAGCAGGACTTGACTCAATTGGATACCGAGCTGGACTTTATTCACTCCTACGCGCATCTGCTTAAAACGCGGTACGGTGCGGGGTTTCGACTGGTTACGCATATTGATCCTCAGTTCAGTCGGTACCAGCTTCCCTCACTGACGCTGCAACTGCTGGTCGAGAACGCCGTCAAGCATAACGTCGTGATGGCCAGCAAGCCGCTGACCGTAGAGATTCGCACCGATGAATTGGCCAATTTGCACGTAATCAATAACCTCCAGCAGAAAAAACACGGCGTCATTTCCAACGGTGTAGGGCTTACCAACATCATCACTAAATACGAAATGCTGGGCCAGCCTCAACCTATCGTGCGCGAAGAAGCCGGGCAGTTCAGAGTGGCCCTGCCGCTGATGCCGGCTCAACCGCTTTAGAGATCAATACGGACGAAAGCATACCATGAAAAAGCGTTCATTTTATCTTGCCTTATGAAACAGTGGGCCAAATTCGATCGCTACGATGTGCTGATCTACCTGCTCAATTATCCGGCATTGATCATTGCCAACTACGTGATTTTCGGAGCGGTGTATTTTCAGGATCGGTCGTTGTTTGTACCCACCACCCTGATTGCCAACGCCTGGGGGCTGTTTGTATTTGTGACGCTGACGATGTGGATGAAGTACATGCGATTCCGTTACGGTGCGCCCGATGAGTTTGGTCAGCGGCTGCTGTACTCCATGCTGGGATACGTCTTCGTTCTGATGTCCGTGATTTTAGTGATCTACTGGACGTATGACCAGTTGGGTTATCCCTATAAACCGGAGACCATCCCCTGGGTACTGATGATTGGCTTTGTCACGAACGTTACGTCGGCGGGGAGTCACGAGTCCATCTTTACGTACAATCAGTTGCGGGAAAGCACCCGGCGCGAGTATGAGTTGAAGCAATTGCACATGCAGCAACAGATGGACGTATTGAAGCAGCAGGTCAATCCGCACTTTCTGTTCAATAGCCTCAACTCGCTGATTGCGCTGATCAGCGAAAACCCCCAGCAGGCCGAAACGTTCGCCGAAGAGCTGAGCTCAGTGTATCGTTACGTGCTTCGGGCCAACGAGCAGAATCTAACCGATCTGGATACCGAACTGGAATTCATTCGCTCCTACGCGCATCTGCTGCGTACACGCTATGGCGATGGCTTTCGCCTGGTTACGCAGATCGGCAAACAGTTTGGCCGCTATCAGCTTCCGTCGCTAACGCTGCAACTGTTGGTCGAGAACGCCGTCAAGCATAACGTCGTGATGGCCAGCAGGCCATTGACGGTCGAGATTCGGACCGATGGGCTGGCTAATCTGTACGTACGTAATAACCTTCAGCAGAAAAAACAGGGCGTCGTGTCCAATGGCGTCGGATTAAACAATATCATTGCTAAATACGAGATGCTGGGTCAGCCTCGCCCGACAGTACGTGAAGAAGCCGGTCAGTTTGTGGTGGCGCTTCCGCTTATTACAGCCTGAATGCGTAAAATCGGGTGCCGGATTAGGCGTTGTTTTAACGGGTTCAGGCAACGTATTGCTGGTTCGAGTCACGATGCTGTTGAACGAGCCAGCATAGCGTAGTTACTTTAAGGTTATAATGCGTGAGCCCCTTAGCCGCGAATGAATTCTATGAATGTCTTACTTATCGAAGATGAAGAGTTGGCCGCCCGCCGACTCAGTAAGCTGCTGGTTGAGATTGATCCTAATATAGAGATCGTCAATACGTTGGCCAGTGTGGAAACAGCGGTTGATTACTTAAAAACGAACCCCGCCTTGGATTTGATTTTCATGGATATTGAACTGGCCGACGGGCAGAGTTTCGAGATCTTTGAGCAGACAACGGTATCGGCCCCGGTCATCTTTACTACGTCCTACGACGAATACGCCATCAAAGCGTTTAAAGTCAACAGCATCGACTACCTGCTGAAGCCTATTAAGCAGCCTGAACTGGCGGCCAGTTTGCAAAAACATCACCAACTCAACCGGAAACCCGAAGCGCCACCGATTCAGGTCGTAGCCATCGATGCTCTTGTGCATCAGTTGCGGCAGCAGTCGCAGGCAACGGAATACAGAAGCCGGTTTCTGGTACGTTACTTATCGCAGTGGCTACCCATCGAGGTCACGGATATTGCGTACTTCCAGGCTGAGGAACGCGTTACGTTGTTTCGCACGCGCTCGGGGCAACGGTACACAGTTGATTACAAACTGGATGAGTTAGAGACCATGCTCGATCCGGCGCTCTTTTTTCGCATCAATCGGCAGTTTCTGACGAACATCAACTCCATTCAGCAAATCCATTCGTATTTCAACCACAAGCTTAAGCTGACCCTGCAACCAGCCCCAACCGGTGAGGTGCTGGTGAGTCGGGAGCGGGCTACTGATTTCAAAAAATGGATGGGTAAGTAAACCCAGCCTCATAAAGCGCTCGACTCTTGTGAGCGCTTTTTTTGTATCATTGCGGCATAACCGCCCGAGTCATGCGCCTGATTTCTGTTTTCAGTACGTTGTTGATGTTGGTATTGAGCAGTTGCTCTACCACGACTGTGTACATCGTTCGCCATGCCGAAAAAGTGGATGAGACCGACTCGACCGACTTAAGTCCGGCTGGGCATCAGCGGGCGCAGGCGCTGGCCGATACACTTGCCAACCGGGGTATTGACTCTATTTTTACAACGCCCTACCGACGCACCCGACAAACGGCCGAACCACTGGCTAAACGCATCAAGGTTCCTTCGGTTGACTATGCGCCCAAGCCGCTGGACGCGATCAGCAAACGAGTCAGTGGGCTTAAAAACAAAACTGTTCTGGTCGTTGGCCATAGCAACACCATTCTGGAAATTGCTCGCGGATTAGGCGCTACGCCAAGCCTGGCGAAAATCGAATCAGGTGATTTCGATAATCTGCTGCGGGTGCGCATTCAGCGTCGCGTGTTTGGTACGTCAGTCGACATTTCGCAAACCACCTACGGTCAGCCCACCCCTCCCTGATCGTTGCTCTAGTTGCTTTCGGGTTCTCTAACCCGGTTTGGCAGCAAACCGGTCGACGTTTGCTATCCGGTTGACGCTGGTTAAATGACGGTCAAGGCCCTGCTTTTTACAAATCATACAAATAGCGTATTGATGGGCCTGGGCGTGGCCTATACATTTGTTCCGGCGTACTTATCAAACGTATCCGGAATGAACGCACGTTGTATCTCCATTACCCTGCTGGTTCTGTTGCTGAATCAGGTCTTGGCACCGGCACAAACGCCCATTGCTTCGGCTGACCGCGTGCCGGCGGGTCGTAAAACAGCTTCTGCCGTGACTCCCGCTACGTATACCGGTCGCCAGGTTATGGTCGGGAGCGGGGGCGGATTTACGGGCGCTTCCACTACGTATTACCTGCTTGACAATGGCCAGCTCTTCGGCCGTCGCAGCAGCGATTCTCTGTACACATCCCTCGGCCGCCAAACCGCAACGGCCACGAAACGGGTATTTACAACCGTCGAAAAGACCTGCAAAATCAAGACAACGAAGTTCAACAAGCCCGGCAACCTCTACACCTTTGTGCAGTGGCGCAAGGGCAAAGAAACCTACAGGGTGGCCTGGGGCGCACCGGGAACAACGGTTCCTGAGCGCTATCCAACATTCTATAGGTCGTTCCTGAAAATGATTCCGGTTTCGGTTCAGCTTAAATAAGTCTTCTATCCAAATGAAAACACCTCTTCTTTTTTTAAGTCTGTGCGTGGCCAGTGCCACATGGGCGCAGCAACCCGGAGCGGGGTTCAGGCAAAAGCTCAAAACGACGGCTCCTACGCCGGGTTTAGCCGAGAAACTCAATGCCACGATTATCAACAACGCGAAATCTTCCGCCAACAGCCAGGCCCGGCTGGCAGCGGCTCCTTTAGCGTTGTCTGTGCATCCAACGCAGGTTAAAGTTGTGCGGGATTCATTAACGAATTTGCCCGTCTTTATTGAACGCAACGTAGTCAGGTCGGGCACGGCTACTTCCGCAAATAATCGGGGGGCACGGCTATCGGCAGCGGCAATTACGTCGTCGACGTATCAGTTTATGAACCAGGTGCGGGGCTTGCTTAAAGTGAACAACCCCGAGTCTAATTTCACCGTTGCCCGCACCGAGCAGGATGAACTTGGGCAGACGCACGTTCGGCTGACGCAAAGGCACCGGGGTATTCCCGTCCTGAACTCTGAATTGGTCGCCCACCTGACCGATGGCGAAGTGACGCTGCTGAACGGCCGGTACAAGCTGGTGCCGGAAAACCTGTCGACTACGCCAAGACTGACCCTTACCCAGGCATCAGCCCTGGCGTTGAAAGACGTCAACAAAACATCGCCGGTACGTTCGTTTGGCGATAACCTCTTCAAGTTGAACCAAGCAAAAGGTGATCTCTGCATTTTTCCGACCAGGCAGGGGGCAACCCGGTTAGCCTATCGGCTCACCGTGCGGCCGAACCTGATGGAGCGCTGGGAATACGTAGTCGATGCGCAAACGGGCGAAATCCTCAATAAATACGATAACACTTGTACGTTCGTTGGACCCGGCAGCGTGAAAGCGTCAGCTAAGGACCTGAACGGCGTGATGCGCTCGTTTCAGACGTACCAGCAAGGCAGCAAATATTACATGATCGACGTATCGCGGCCGATGTTTAATGCCGACAAGTCGATCATGCCCAACAGTCCGGTAGGAGCGATTATAACCGTTGATGCCAGCAACAGTAAGGAAACCGACGCTAAGATTAAACGCAATCAGATTGTATCAACGACCAATACGGACTGGAGCCCAACGGCTGTATCGGCGCATTACAACGCCACTGTTGCCTATGAGTATTATAACAAAACCTTCAAGCGAAATGCGCTGGACGGTTCGGGCAGTACCATGTTTTCGGTCATCAACATCACCGATAAAAACGGGAAAGGGCTCGACAACGCTTTCTGGAACGGGGAGATAATGGGCTACGGGAACGGAAATCTGCTGAAACCACTAGCCGGTGGATTAGACGTAGCGGGCCATGAAATGACGCACGGTGTGATCGAGAAAACGGCGGGGCTGGTGTATCAGGGCCAGTCGGGGGCGCTCAACGAATCGTTTGCGGATATTTTCGGCGTGATGATCGATCGGGCGAACTGGACATTAGGCGAAGCCGTAACGCCAACCAGCGTTATTTCGACGGGTGCACTCCGCGATATATCAAATCCGAACCAAGGCAAAGCACCTAAGGCCAGAGGGTATCAACCCGCCACCATGGATCAGTTTGAGCAGCGCGAGGATGACGACGACAACGGTGGGGTGCATAGTAACAGCGGTATCGCCAACTTTGCGTTCTACAAGTTTGCAACGGCCGTTGGCAAAGAAAAAGCCGAGCAGGTGTATTACCGTGCGCTGACCACGTACCTGGTTGCTTCGTCGCAATTTCTGGATCTGCGGCTGGCCGTCATTAAAGCCGCGGGCGACCTGTACGGGGCTAACGGAACCGAAGTGGCTGCGGCCAAACAAGCCTTCGACGCCGTTGGCATCACGGAAGATACCCAGACAACGCCGGGTAAGCAGCCCGATTTACCGGTAGCGTCGGGGCAGGACCTGATGCTGTTGACCGATCTGAAGGGGTCGAATCTGTATTCAACCAATATAACGCAGCCCAACGCTACGTTCGATCAGAAAACAAAGACGGCTTTACAACACCGGCCGAGCGTTACGGATGATGGAAAAGTGGCGTATTACGTATCGTCCGATAAACGCATTCGCTCGGTTAATCTGACAGGAGCGCCCGAAGAATTTATCGTCTCCGACAAAACGATCTGGGATAACGTAGCGATTTCGAAGGATGGTACGAAACTAGCCGCTTTGACGGCTGACCGTGATGCGTCGATTTACGTCTATAGTTTCGCGAAAAAGAAATGGGCAGAGTTTAAACTGTATAACCCTACATACACAGAAGGTGTCGTAACAAATAACGTACAGTTTGCCGATTCATTTGAGTGGGACTACTCGGGGGAGCAGCTCGTGTACGATGCGTATAACTCGACCGGCGACGAGACGGGGTACTGGAACGTTAGCTTCATCAACGTTTGGGACAACAAAGCGGATGATTTCGCGGACGGCAAAATTCAGGGGTTGTTCTCAAGTTTACCCGAAGGCATTAGCATCGGTAATCCCTCGTATGCGAAAAACTCCCCCGGCATTATCGCGTTCGATTATTTCGATCAGGATAACGACGAGTATTTTATTGTTGCCGCCGACCGGAGTATTGGGAAAGCCTATGAAGTGTTCGAAAACAATACATTAGGCTTTCCCAGCTACTCACGCCTGGATGATAAATTGGTGTTCAGCCACGAAGTCGACGGAAACGAAGGGATTTCGGGCGTCGTTCTGGGGGCCGACAAGGTATCGTCTTCCGGGAAAGCCGTTGAGCTGTACACCGGTGCCAAGTGGCCGGTCTGGTACACGCAGGCAACACGGACTGCACCCGCCAAAACCGCGCAGACCATTACGTTCGGTGCGATTGCTGACCGGTACACAAATCAGGGCGATATGACTTTAAAAGCGACGTCGTCGTCGAACCTGCCGGTGAGTTTTCAGGTACGTAGCGGACCGGCGAAGCTCACCGGCTCGAAGTTAACGTTTACCGGGGCAGGAACGGTTACGGTTCGGGCTATTCAGGAAGGCAACATGCAGTTTGGCGCGGCTGTTCCTGTCGATCGAACCTTCAAAGTCGTGGCGGTTACGGGCCTGGAGCCAACCTGGTCAGACGCGCTGCTGGTGTACCCCAACCCGGTTCAAACCACGTTGACGGTTGAAGTACCCGCGAGTGAAGTTATTCAGAACGTATCGCTTAAGACGCTGACCGGCGCTACTATACTGCAGCCCGCTATACCGGCTCGCCAGCACGCAGCAACGCTTGATGTTAGTGAACTGCCAACGGGCGTGTATCTCCTGCACATTCAAACGCCGAGCGGTGTTGCCAATCGAAAAGTCGTGAAAGAGTAATACTTACACAGGTGTGTAGCCCTCCCAGCCTCCCCTACAAGGGGAAGCCGGGAGGGCTACTTTCATTAGTTCGTCGTGACCGCAACGGTTGCCGTGCCGTTGTCTTTACTAACATCGACACGGCTGATCTTATTAGTTGGTATGGCCTCGACCTGTGCTTTAGTCGCCGTTTTGCCATTGATAGTAAAGGATTTTACCTTGTCAAGGCTCGATGATTGAGTCTGGCTGCTGGGAACCGGTGGTGGCGGAGGGGGAGCGATCGCTTCGTTGGTTTGATTCCCCGGATCGTTCAGGGTGAAGTTGATGGGTAGGTTAAACTGGGTATTCACCGTATGGCCATTCTGTAGCCCTGGCTTCCAGCGGGGCATCAGGCTGACCACCCGAATCGCTTCTTCATCAGCACCAAACCCAATTCCCTTCAGAATGTTGACGTCTTTGACGTCTCCGTCCTTTGTCACGATAAAACGGACAAACACCCTACCCTCAACCTGTGCTTTTTGAGCCTTTCTCGGATAGCGTAAATTTTGCATGATGAACTTACCTAGTTCGCTCATGCCACCTGGAAACTCGGGCTGCTGCTCAACAACCATGAAAATTTCACCGTTGATACCGGCTTGACGTAACGGCTGATGAACGGTAGGTCGTCTCCCTTCGGTTACAGCTTGGTCGGGCTGAGTGCACATAACCAGAAGCCCGGCTAATGGCAGTACAAGGGCGTAGCTTACCAGCGCCCAAGGTTTGGATTGGGGTTTTTGAAGCATAACGATACGTTGTTTTAGGGTTGATACAGAAGCAAAGGGCGTAGTAAGGGCCGTTGACGGGACGTTGAGCGCGTAAGCCACTAACTGACGGGCGTAGTCGGGTTGGGGAGTTTTCAGCACTGCCCGATCCGCTAAAAATTCATGAACTTCCTGGATCGACTGTTTATACAGCCACAGCACCGGATTGAACCAGAATCCGGCACGTACCAACTCAATAAATAGCACATCGCTGGTGTGGCGCTGGCGAATGTGTGCTTCTTCGTGCCGGATGAGAGCATCCGGTTGGCTACCGGCGTCGCTCTGGTTTAGCACCAGATAGTGTCCAAACGAAAACGACGGAGTTGAGTCGTTGGGTAAGCAGACGAGCGTGTAGTTGCGACGAACTTCCTGCCTGCCCTTTTTAACGAGTCGTAATACCGCCAGCAGGTTTATGATAAGTCGCACGAGCATAACCGAAACGCCCAAGCCATACAAGAGCCAAAGCCATTGGTCCACCGTTACGTCATCGGTTTGACGAGTGGCCGTTGTGCCAACACCAAAAGTTGGCAGGCTGATGGTGCTGATCGGTAACGACTCGGCAGCGCGATCAGGCAAATCAACTAGTGGAAGCAGCAGCGACATGCCTACGGAGAAGAGTAAGTAAGCCCGATTGAGCGCGAAAAACGTAGTTCGGCGCAGGAGCAGCCTGTAGCAACCGTAGAACAACAGGAGGAAGAGACTCACAGTGAGCAGGTAAGATAAGCCGTTCATGATTTCTTCGTGGTTATGATAACGACTCCATACTTGCCTTTTTCGCCATAGATCGCCTGTGCCGATGCATCTTTCAATACGTCGATGGATTGAATGTTTCTGCCATTAAGGTCTTTAACCACTTTGTCAGAAACTTCTGCCCCATCAAGAATATAAAGAGGGCTCTCGCCTAATGGCCCCAGCGGACCTACACCACGTATACTTACCGTAGAAGGTCGCTTCCATACTGAATCAATCGCTGGGTACGACTTGGCTTTTGTGTCACCGTACAAGGTGTATTTAGCGTTTTTAGTGTTGTCCAAGATGATATTGAAACCTTGTTTCGCACCTGAATCTGGTTTCGCAGCTGGGGCGCTTTCTTCCAGGGAAAACAGCACTGGCAAAACGTACTGTGCTGATACCGGCTTTCCATTTTGCTGGCCTGGAATCCACTTAGGCATTTGCTTCACTACACGCATAGCTTCTTCATCACACCCGCTGCCAATGCCTTTTCTTACTTGTACAGGACCAATTTTTCCGCTTGGAAGCACCACAAACTGGACAAAGACAGTTCCTTCTACACCCGCCTTCTGGGCACTAGCAGGGTAGCGTAGCGTCTGCGCTACATACTGCATCAAGCCTGGTATACCCGTCGGAAAAACAGGGGGCTCCTCTACCGCTGTGTACACCCTACCGTTAATTATTTCAGAAGAGGGCGGTGTCCTGACGGGCATGTTCGGATTTGGTTTGATGGCTTTGTAGACAGCCGTAGAACCCATTGCTGGCAGTTCAGGAGCCTCTTGAGGAGCTAAGGCTACATTAACGACAGACTGTTTATCAATCGGAACAATTACTGTCTCAAAGCCGACGAAGCTGATCGATAGCCTATGCGAGGATAAGACGTTCTTTAATTGGTATCGCCCGTTGGCGTCGGTTGGTATACCCTTACCGGTGTTGGCGTCTGTCACAATAGCCCCCGGCAAAGGTTTGCCATCAACAGCACTGACAACCCGGCCTGTTACGGTCTTTACGGGATCATCCTGTTGGGTGAAAGCCGTTGTAATCTCCTCCCGAGCCGTTGTCATCGCCAGCAGCCCGAGCGCTAAAGGCAATACCAGGACGTATTTGCTCAGTGCCCAGCGGGTTGTAGCGGTTTGGTGCAGCATCTGAATGCGTTGCTTCAGCAGTGACGGGGTGAAAAAGCCGTTGGCAATGGGATAGTGTCCAGCTTCAGTGGGTTGTAAACCAAAGGCGTAGGCGACCAGGAATTGAGCGTAGTTGTTTGGCTGGTTCGCTTCCCGATCGGCCAGAAATTCATGGACCTGACGTAGCGCCCGTTCGAGTAGCCATAAGGCCGGGCACAGCCAGAAGACAGCTTTGAGCAAAGCCAACGCCAAGACATCGAAACTGTGAAGCTGACGAATGTGCACGAGTTCGTGCTGGATAATTAACTCGTTTCGGCGGTCGGCGGGATTGGCAACCAGATATCGAAAGAACGAAAACGTCTGTACGGCTCGATCACTGGATTCGACCAGTACATAACCATCCTGAACGTATTGGGTCGATTGCCGGATCAGGCGCAGCAACCGGCCGATTTGCCGCCCTAACCGAATCAGTAAGACCACCGCCACCAGGCCATACGCCCACTGGCCGATCAGCATCCAGTCCAGACTCGTTTCAATGGGTGCGGGGGCGGCCGCTATTGCCGTTGTGGGTAGAGCGATAACGCCTACTGGTAGGGGGAGCGTTTCGGCAGTCTTGGTGGGCAGGCTTAGTAGCGGTAACATCAGCGTCAGCATGACCGATACTAGTAAATACGCCCGGTTCAGTCCAAAAAACGTATGCCGACGTAGTAACAACCCGTAGCAGCCCACAAACAGCAGACCATAGAGGTTAGCTTTCAGGAAATAGTCAAGGGCGTTCATTGGTCTTTCTTTTTGTTTAGGAGGGTAATGATCTCGTCGGCTTCAGAAAGGCTGATGTTTTTCTCCTGTACGAAAAACGAAACCAGCTTTTTCAGCGATCCATCGAAGTAATTCGTCATCAGTTGCTCGGTCTGGTACCGGCGGTACTGCTCTTCAGTGATGAGCGGGTAGTACTCATGCGTTTTGCCGTAGGCCGTATAACCCACCAGTTCCTTTTTCTCCAAAATCCGAATGATGGTCGACACGGTATTGTAGGCGGGCTTAGGCTCTGGCAGCTCGGCCAGTACGTCTTTGACAAATCCTTTCTGAAGTTGCCAGAGTACGCGCATAATCTCTTCTTCGGCTTTGGTCAGTTCACGCAGTTGCATAAAATTAAGTACGAAGGCTGATGATATTCGAAAGGTATGACTAATGATTTAGTTTTACAACTAATATATTAGTTGTTTGTTTCAATTGTTCGCTTACTCGGGTAGTATTATAGCTACGCTTTATTGAATGGATGTAGTGTATTTGTGATTTGCCCGAAGCGGTAATTGAGCCATAAAAACAAGTCTGCCTGCGTCGGAGAGCCACACTTTATCCCGAATCTGGTCTGCAGGGACTTGATCGGCTTTTTGTTGCGTAGTGAAATCGCCAGATGAAGCGGTATAGAATTTTTAGGAAAGAGAATAGCATTTCGCCCTGTTCGAACAACTGACCTAATTTACTTTATCCTTATTTTTGGGGTTGTAAATCATGGGTATGCCTTCTCAATTTCCTATTCTTCTGATCGATGACGATCCTAATGTGGCGGATATTCTCATTCGGGCCGGTGAACAAGCTTTCCCTGAAGCTATATTTATGCACGTGAGCAGTTTTGCTGAGGCTGCTACGTATCTGGATGATTTAACGGGTAGAGGCCCGCGGCTAATTCTGTTGGATATTGATTTACAAACGGGTCCCAACGGGTTTGAGTTTTTGTCGTTGATTCGGGGGCACGCGCAGGGGAGCTTACTTCCAGTAATTATTCTTTCGTCAAGCCAGGAAGAACGCGACACCTGGGAAGCGTATCAGCGGGGCGCTACAGCGTATACTCAAAAACCGTTCGATTACAAAGAATGGAAAACGTACATCAAACAAATCCGCAGCTATTGGTACGAGACGGTTACGTTGCCCCAACTCTGGTTTAACAAAGAAGCCTAATCCTCGCTGTCGGGAGAATCAGATTAATAAGCTGGGTTTGTTGCTTAGACCCAGGCTGAGCCAGTAAGTTATTGACTGCTGGAGTGGGGGAGTCATGCTGGCTAAGAGCTGGAACCCGATGCCAGATACAACCTGATCTGCGCTTTATAAACCAGTTCATGGATAGCTCTTGTGTGCTCAATCAACTTCCGGCAATGCAGTTTATAAGCTGCAGGATTGCTTTCATCCAGTCGGTCAATGTCGGTCAGCAGGGTTTTTAATTCAGTCTGTATGGTTGTCGCCAGTGATACAAGTGCCTCGGCCGGACACTGCCCTGCATACGGAACTGTAGTTATCGAGCTCGTTTTCAACTTGTTCTTATACCGGGTTAAGTCGGTATAAACGGTATGCAGAGCTGACATAGCCTTATGCCACTGAGCAAGAATGGATTCCAGATTGTACTCATCATCAGATGGATGATTTTGTGGTGAGTAGTCATCCATGATTTCGTTTTGTTTAATCTTTACATTGATATCAGCAGTTTATCCTCTACAAAAATCGTACTCAATTTTTGCTTTATAGGAAAAAAGTGAACTAAAAGACCTATTCAATTAGACTACTTCTCTGAATTGGCGAAGATGACTCAGTTTCATAAGCATCATCCATCAGACCGTATGATTAGAATAAAACGATAACTATATCAAACTAATAGGCTATAAGGTTTACTAGTGAATCATCTTAGTAAATCAGATAGTCACATGAAAAAGGCAATAATGACCGTCGCTTTGGGCGTAGCCATCGCCACGGGAAGTGCAATGGCCCAATCCGGATCAGGAAAATCAGGGGGCATGAGTCCAGCTCAAAAATCAAACACAGCTACGAACAGCCAGTCGAAGACTGGACCAAGCAATGGTCTTCAGCAGTCGAACAAAGGTGGCTCTACGTCGGGGCGGACAACGAACGGGATGGGCAGTATTGGCGATCAGCGGGGGAGTACCACCCAACAGGGATCATCGAACAGCAAATCAGGGAGTTCCACTAAGAAATCAACGACCAGCTCCGGATCTAAAACCGGAAATCAGTAGGACGATACGTTCCCCTGAGAAATTTGGGTGATTTATCGCACCCTGGCAAAAGGTACCCAAAGATATGCCTGTTCGTTTGTACACGCGGCTCTTTGGGTACCTTTTGCTGTTTTGTCAATGCATATCCTTCAGGTTCAGGGCGTACAGGCCGATGAACATCAAACTGAAAAATACGCCGAAGGACGTATTCAGGGCCCCAAATCCGGCTAACGTAATGGGTAAGATGATGCCAACGAGAACACCCACGACGTATATCCAGAAACCCATCCGACGAAGCCGGAACATCAGTACGGCTCCTATCAGCGTCAGCAGAGAGTAGGCGAACTGCGCGATGGACAACGCCCTGATTTCGTTGGTATCACCCGGCATCGGCTCGTCGCCCGACGCGCGGTCTTCGAAGTATTGCTTGGGTAGCGTCTTTTGCTGTTCGGGGGTGTAGGTACGCTTGATGTATTGCGTTTGGGATACGGCGTCCGTGTGCATAAACGAGACAACGGCATCGACCAGGCCCACCGCGCAGCTAAGAAAGGTGAGAATACAGAGTACGGTTAAAAACTGAGAACGCATTAAGGAGATGCGGGCGGGCCCGCTTTTTGTCGTTTTTAGGATAAGCAAACTGGCTTGTTTGTGCAGGCTGACCCCTTGAACTTAAAAACCTTATTTTCGCGGCAGAGTTTCCTTACCAACTAACGAAATCACAACAACATGACTTTGCAAGAACTAACCGAACAAATTCGGAATAAAGCCACTCACGCCGACAGCCTGAATGCCAGCGCAAAAATCGTTACGGATCAGGGCGTTGTGTACATTGATGCGAAGCAGTCGCCCGTGACTGTCACCAACGAAGATAAACCTGCTGACTGCGATCTGCACGTCAGTATAAACGATCTGATTAAAATGGGAACGGGTGATCTGAATCCCATGATGGCCTTTATGTCGGGAAAGCTAAAAGTAAAAGGCGATATGAGCGTGGCTATGAAAATGGGTCAGCTAATGGCGTAAATAGCTGTTTATCTGTTTGGTTGTTTGCGTGTTTGTCCGTTGATTGCACGTACCTAAATACCCGAACAACCAAACAGATACCAAACATGGCTAAGCCCTCTCGTCGTAAATTTTTGCAAAGCAGCGCGCTGTCGGCGGCTGCTTTTTACATTGTGCCCCGCCACGTATTAGGTGGTAAAGGATTTGTGGCACCGAGCGACAAGCTCAACATAGCCGCCGTCGGCTGTGGCGGTAAGGCCGATGTCAACATCCGGCTGGCCTATAACAAGGGCTCCGATAACATTGTCGCCCTGTGCGATGTCGATGATCGGCAGGCCAAAAAATACCGGGCTCAGTTTTCCAGCGCTCCTTACTTCCAAGACTACCGCGAGCTGTTCGACAAGGCCGGAAAGACCTTTGACGCCGTGATTGTGTCGACACCGGACCATATGCACGCGCCAATTGCTATGGCAGCTATGCAGCTTGGTAAGCATGTGTACGTCGAAAAGCCCCTGACGCACGACATTTATGAGGCTCGTATGCTCACCGAAGCCGCCCGTAACTACAAAGTCGTTACGCAGATGGGTAATCAGGGCAGTTCGGGCGACGCGACCCGGATCATTGAAACGGCGATCAAGAACAAGATGATTGGTCATGTGCATACGGTCTATTGCTGGACTAACCGTCCCGTATGGCCCCAGGGCGTTCGGTCGCCCAAAGACAAAGGCGAATCGCAGCCGGTACCCCCCGAAGTTAACTGGCCGCTCTGGCTGGGTACTGCCCCCGCCCGCGACTATCACGAAGCGTATATGCCGACCCGTTGGCGCGGATATTGGGATTTCGGTACCGGTGCGTTAGGCGATATGGGCTGTCATTTTATGGACGTACCGTTTCGGGCGCTCAATCTGAAGTACCCAACCTCCGTTGAGTGTAGTGTCGGGTCCGTCTATTCCGATTTCTTCAAGGAAGCGTTCTACGACGATGTTTGTCCGCCATCGTCGGCTATTCATTTGACCTTCCCGTCGGAAGATCGGAAAGTAAAGGAAATCAGATTCTCCTGGTTCGATGGCGGTATCCGGCCTCAGTTGCCCGAGGGAGTGGAGTATGACGAAGTCTTTCGGGAGATTGACGGCGGGATGCTGTTCATTGGCACGAAAGGCATGCTTACCGGTGGCCTGTTCGGGAACAACCCGAAGCTATTACCCTCATCTAAATTTGCCGATAAAGCGTTACCTACCCCCGAAAAACCCCTGGTTGACGGCAAAACCGAAGGGCACCAGCAACAGTGGGTAAAAGCGTGCAAAGAAGGGTACGGTACCTATACATCGTCGTCATTCGATCAGTCGGGGCCCCTGACCGAAACGGTGCTGATGGGTAATCTGGCCACGCGTTCGTATCTGGCACGCGAAGGCGGAAAGTTTACCGGTCGGAAAAAGCTGTTCTGGGATGGAGTGAACATGAAAATAACAAACTATGACTACGCCAATCAATTTGTTCGTCGTCAATATCAGGGCGGCTATACGCTGTAAATCAGCGACTAAAAAAGGAGTAGGGCCGCTTATGTCCGGTCTTACTCCGTATACCAACCTTGCTTGAGAAGCAATTCCGGTCTACTTTAGTGGGATACCTGACCCCCAATGAAACCGCTTGCCCGACTTATATTCGTCCTGTTGAGTAGTTGGTTGCTGGTGATCCAGCTGGCGACTCAGCCCCTGAGTGCGCAGTCGGTTGTTATTTTATCCGCGGATCAGGACCGAATTTCGCTGGAAGGCAAATTAGCGTATTACGTTGATTCTACGCGATTTAGAACCTTCGCCGATATTAGCCGTGTCACCATCCAGGCGGCCTTTCAGCCCGTCACTACGCCCGTCCCCAATTTTGGCTACATTACCGGCCTGAAAGCCGCCCGCCCGGTGTGGTTGCGGTTCAATGCCATAAATCCCAGTGGTCAGGATCAGACGTTGCTGGCTGAAATTGACTTCTGGTGCTTTGATGAGTTGCAGCTTACTGTGGTCGATAAGCAAAATCGAACCTTGTCTGTATCGCCGGTTATTGGGTGGAAAACGCCCGTATCGCAACGTATTAAACAGCATCGCTATTACTGGTTTCCGTTTACGGTGCCCGCCAATCAGGAGGTAACGGTGTACCTGCGGATGCTAAAACGGCGGGGTACGCAGATTGTGCCGATCGAGCTTGTTCATGAATCGGCTTATGAATCCATTGTTCAGAAAGGGTACCTGTTCTGGGGGGGCATTCTGTTCACGCTGACGTTTGTCGGCATCATGAGTTTATTCTTCTTTCTGGCAACGCTCGATCGAATTTATTCAAAATACATCTTCTGCCTGCTCGGTCTGCTGGGATTCTTCTTTATCAACGACGGTTTCATGAACCAGTTTGCGTTCAACGAGCAGTTCTGGTTGCCGGGACAGAACGTTTATTTTTTGTTTCCGCTCGTGCTTTTTTATTCGCAGTTGACGTTTGTCCGGTCATTTTTGTCGCTGGAGCGGACACCTTCCCACCGCTGGCACACCATCGGAACCATCGTGTTGTGGTCGGGGCTGTTGTGCCTGCTGACGCTGACGGCCGAGTGGATTGCTCCGCTTACGCCCACAACGGAACTGGTTTTAATGCGCATCTTCTCGGTCATTTACTGGTTTCCCATGCCCGTGATTGTTGCTTACATCATCATCAGCATCGTTCGGCGGTACCACATCCGCGAAGCCTGCCTGTACTTCGTAGCGGTGACGCCTTTTTTCGTACTGAATCTGGGGCAGGTGTTCGGCAACTTCAGGGTTATACCGACCTACCAGCCCGTTGCTGATTTTACGGATTATGCGTTAGCGGGTCTGTTTGAGGTATTGGTATTGACGTTTGGTCTGGCGTACCGGTATAAAATGGACCGGGATCAAACCGAACAACTAATCAACGAGCGCACGCTCCAGCAGCAGCGTACCTACGAAGCTGAAGTACAAACCCTGGCGATGAAAAATAGCCTGTTGGTCGAAAAGGAACGTATCGCCCGCGATCTGCACGACAATGTAGGGGCGCATCTGGCCTTCGTAGTGACGAACCTCACGCACATCAGCGATCAGGCCGAAAAAAAGACGGTAACTGACAGTCGGCAGTGGGCGAGCCAGCTCCGCGTGATTGTGACACATACGCGTGAGGCTGTTAAACTGCTGCGGGAAACCATCTGGGCGATTCATCGGGAAAGCTTCACGGTGGAGGAGTTTGCCGAACGCCTGAATCAGTACATCAACCGCTATTTTCAGGAAACCAACGGGCTGCATGTCGACGTGCAGGTGACGGGGGTATTGAGTCAGCCGTTGTCATCTAATCAGGTGCTAAACCTGTTCAGAATTGTACAGGAGGCTCTGAACAACGTAGTGAAACATTCCCTGGCCACCCGGGCCGTCGTGCAGTTAGAGGTTCAGTCGGCCGGTCATATCCGGCTTCGTATTGAAGATAACGGGCGGGGCTTTACGTGGGCGGACGGAGCGGTATCGGAGCAACATTACGGTATGAAAAACATGCAGAGCCGGGCCGAAGAGCTGGGCGGTACGTTCCGCGTATTTGCCGAAGAGGGCACCACGGTAGAAGTAAACGTCGGGGAGTGAGCGAGAGCGTATCGATTCTAGCTTGACTACGAGATAGATCTTTTAAACAGAAAATCCCGGAGATACGCAACTTTCTTAGGTCGCATCTCCGGGATTTTTTGATGTCATACCTTTGACTTACTCCATTGACATCTCTACATGGGCGGGTGTTTCAATCTTCTTGCCGATAAACAGCAGCAGCAGTGGCACGCAGATCATGAAGAAAGCGCCGATCACCAGAAACGCATCCGCATACGTCATAACGAGCGCCTGCTTGATCACGGCACCCTGCATAACCCCGTAGGCCTTACCCGTCGCGGTAATCAGGGCGTCGCCTTTCGACAGAAACAGGTTGGTATATTGCCGTAGCCGCTCGGCTGATAAGGGATTGTAGGTTGAGATATTGTCGGCTAAGCGGGAACTGTGAAACACGGTACGGGTCGAAATGTAGGTCGTCATGATGGCCGTACCGAACGTACCACCTAACTGGCGGATCATACCGGTCAAAGCTGATCCTTGTGGGATTTCGATATTATCCAGATCAGCTAACGTAACGGTGGTCAGCGGGATAAAGATCAGTCCCATTCCAACACCCCGAACAATGAGTGGCCAGAAGAAGTAATCCGGGCCAGCTTCGAGGCTAATTGCCGACAGATCGAAGCAGAAACCGAAAAATAACACGAAACCGATGGCCGCGTACCAGATTGGCGAAACGTAATTCTTACGTAACAAACCGCCAACGATTGGCATCATAAACCCGGTCATAATCGAACCTGGCATTAATAACAAACCGGTTTGGCTGGCCGTGAAACCCAGAATCGTCTGGCAAAAAACGGGGATAATGAACACGGATGCAAACAGCCCGAAACCCAGAATGAAGTTAAACAAGGTACCCACCGCGTAACGACGCCGACGCAACAACCGCAGATCAAGAATCGGCAGTTTAACGGCTAATTGACGCCAGATAAAGCCAACCAAACCTACCCCGGCGGCAAGCGACATGCCGACGATAAAGCCTGAATCGAACCAATCTTTTTCCTGACCTTTTTCCAGGATGATCTGTAAACCACCGATCCCCATAATCAGCAGAATCAAGGCCAGCCAGTCCATCTTACCCGCTATCATTTTTTCGGCGGGTTCTTTAATGTAGGCGTAAGTCAGTATGGTTGCTATAATACCGAATGGTATATTGATGTAGAACACCCAGTTCCAGGACAGGTTATCGGTAATATAACCGCCCAGCGTTGGACCAATCGATGGCCCGATGATGACCCCCACCCCGAAAATGGCGTTGGCGATACCCAGATCTTCTTTGGGAAATGTTTGAATCAGAATGGATTGGGCAGTTGTCAGTAAACCACCGCCCCCAATACCCTGCACCACCCGGAAAAACACCAGTTCCCAGACGTTGGTCGACGTACCGCAGAAGATCGACGCGATGGTGAACAGAATGATCGACGCGGCAAAGTAATTCCGGCGGCCGAGTTTGGCCGTAAGCCAGCCCGACATCGTAATCATAACTGCACTGGCGGCAGCGTAGCCCGTTACGACCCAGCTTATATCGCCCAGCGACGCGCCTAGGTTACCCATCATCTGGTTCAACGTAACGTTGACGATCGACGAGTCGATGGTTTGGAGCAGGGCCGCCGTTGTTACGGTGATCACCACAATCCATTTATCAAAGCCTAATTTCATAGTTTTATTAAGAGATAGGCGTTAGGAGCGGGAAGCGAGCAAACTTTATGCGGAACCTACTCACTTCTCGCTCCTAACTCCTGACTACTTAGTTCTTATTTCCCCTGTAAATCAACCGCTACGTTAGCACTTAGGCCGGGACGTAGTTTGGCGTACAACGGACTGTTTTTGTCGATTTCGATACGTACTGGTACGCGTTGTACCACTTTCACGTAGTTACCCGTCGCGTTGTCGGGAGGCAGCAGCGAGAATTTCGCGCCGGTAGCGCCAGCGAATGAACTGACATGGCCCGTCAGTTTCTCGTCGCCGAAAGCGTCGACATCAATGGTAACTTGCTGACCAATCTGCATTTGGTTCAGCTGCGTTTCTTTGAAGTTGGCCGTTACCCACAGATTCGAGTTGCCAACAACCGAGCAGAGTGCCTGGCCGGGCTGAATAAGCTGACCGACTTGTACCGACCGCTTGGAAACAACGCCCGAAGCGGGCGCACGAACAATCGTATACGAAAGTTGCAGGTTCGCCAGATCAAGTTCGGTCTGCCGCTGCTTCACGGTGGCCTGCGCTACGGAAATCTGACTTTCGGTGGTCCGGCGCTGCGAACTCGTTACGCCCGTTTGGCTGCTAGCTGCGTTTACCTGCGACTGAGCCGTTTGAAGCTGCGCCTGAGCGGCCTGTAACTGTGCCTGAGCCGCATCGCGCTCTGCCTGAATCGCATCAAACTGCTGCTGCGGAACGGTTTTCTCGGCCAGCAGACGCTGATAGCGCTCAAAATCCTGGTTGGCCCGACGCGCCCGAGCCTGAGCGGCCACTACGTTCGCCTGCGCCGTTACCACTTGGTTGCGGGCGGTTTGCACGCTCGCCTGCGAACTCTGGATGGTCGCTGCAGCCACGCTCACGTTCGTCCGGCTTACGCCCGCTGCCGCCTGGGCACTTTGTAAAGCGGCTTCGGCCTGGGCAACCCGGATGCGGTAATCGGCATCGTCGATCACAAATAACGTATCGCCTTCTTTTACCGATTGATTGTCTTTAAAGCGAATCGCTTTAACATAACCGCCAACTTTCGGCGTAACGGGGTCAACGTCACCGTCGATCTGAGCATCGTCGGTCGTCTCGTAACGTTGCAGGTACCGGAACTCGGTAAAGCCAAAATAGAGCGCAGCGACTAGAACAATAAGGCCACCTACGCGAAGTAACATCTTGGTATTCATGGGAACTGTTTGATAAGAAGTCGTATGTGATTAAAGGTTTGTGCCCGTAGCTCTCAACAGGCGCTGATACGCCAATTGCGCATCGACCGTAGCATTGATAACGTTCAGCTGAGCCTGAATCAAGAAGCTGTTCGCTTCCAGAAAATCCGTTGAGCCAACCAGACCATTGCGGAACCGCGACTCAGTTAATCGGTAGTTTTCCTGCGCTTGTCCGAGAGCGGTGCGGATAACGTTTTGCTGTTCAAGGGCTAGCTGATAGTTGTGATAGGCCGTAACAACTTCGGAGCGAATCTGATCGGTTTGCTGCGCGCCCTGCAGATTGGCCTGGTCGATGGCAGTTTTGGCCGTATTCAACCGACCCTTCAGGTTGTAAAGCGAGCCAATGTTGTAGCTTAAACCGGCGCCCACATTCCAGGCCGAGATGAACGAGTTGCCCTCCGGAATCAGACTGGCGGTTGGGTTGATGTAATTGTAGCCCAGCGATACGCCCAGGTGCGGATACTTACTGCTCTTTACGTTCTTCAACTGCGCGTCGGCGGCTTGCACCCGTAGGACGTTTGCCTGCACTTCGGGGCGTACCCGAACCGACTGATTTAGAAAACTTTCCAGGGGCTCCAGCGTTGTAGCCGGGTTGCTTAACGTCGTATCGACAGCTACCACCTGATTGTCGGGCAGGCCAATGAGCAGATTGAAATTATAGAGCGCCGTCTGACGAGCTTTATCGGCCTGTAGGCGGCTGAGTTGAAGGTTGTTTTTCTGCAACTGAATCTTCAGCACCTCGTTGGCGGTTACAATCCCTTCCTTCTCCAGATTTCTGGCTTCCCGTTCGCGTTCGTCGAACTGCCGGATGTTCTGGTCAATGACGCGGGTCGACCGGATCAACTTAACAATGTTGTAATACGCATCAGTAACGGTATACACGAGTTCCTGCCGGTTGCGCTGGGCGTCTAACTGGCTGGCTCGTGCCAACAGATCGGCCGATAACCGGGCCGACTTTTCGGCAAAACCACCGAATACTTCCTTACTGACGGTTGCCCCGCCCATGGTCGTATTAAAGGCACCAGCGGGGATGCCGAAGAGCGGTTTACCGTCTGTACCTTCACCAAACGCAAACGGTCCCGTTAAGCTGTAGCGTGAGTACGCCAACGATGCATTCGCCTGCGGCAGGCCACGATCTTTCGTTTCCTGAGCGCGGGCTTCAGCGGCCAGCGTACGTGAATCGGCCAGTTTAATGCCTTTGTTGTTTTTCAAGGCCAGTTGAATGGCCTGATCCAGGGGCAGGTTCGTAGGGATAGTCTGAGCGGATACTCCACCGAAACTGAGACCCCACAAGGCAAGCCCTACCAGAGACTTTTTCATTTTATTTGGTTCTGATTTTATCCAGGAGTGTATTCAATGTTCGTACTTCGCCTTCGGTCAGGTGACTAACGATGGATTCAAAGTCGTTGAACTCAACCGCCACCGTTTCCACAAACCGATTCGATTCTTCGGTCAGTCGCAGGTTCACACGCCGTCGGTTCTGCGGGTCAACTTCGCGCACGATCAACTGCTTCGCTACCAGACGATCCACGAGCCGGGTTAAGTCTGGATTTATATCCGTCATCTTCTCTTTCAGTTGCCCCGCCGTGAGGCTGTCGGGGTATACTTTTGATAACAGACGAAGGACAATGTATTGTTGAACGGATAAATCGAACGGCGCTAGCTTCTGGCCGAAGTAATTGAAAATGTAGCCATCCGTTTTGTGCAGATTAGCGATCAAATAGTGGTACTCGTTGCGAAATTGCTTTTCCATAGCCGTACAGAGGCATCTAAAGAGAAAACTAATATTTGTTTAAACGAATTTCGTTTAAACGAAATTTAATCATCTTTTAACCCGGCTAGGGTGACTTAGTTTGTTATGAATTTTCGTCAGGGGAGGAAGTTTGCCAGCGCCTTAACGTATTGATCGGGTACCTGAATGTGAGGAATGTGCCCGACACCGGGCAGCTCAACCAGCCTGCTTCCTTTGATCTGCTGAGCGGTACGTTTGCCCAGAGTGGGATACTGGCCATATTGATTTTGTTGTTCTTTGGACAGCAGCGCTTTACCGACCAGCGTTCGGTCGGCCTGCCCGATAATGAGTAGAGTCGGGACGGTAATCCGGTTGAACTCGTAACAGACGGGCTGCTCATAAATCATCTGATACGTAACAGCATTCGCCCAGGCTATGTCGTTAAAATCCGGCTTTTGTAAGTCGCTGGCCTGAACCTTTACGAGGGCCTCGTATTCTGGCTTCCAGACGGGGTAATAACTCTCTTGGTACTGCTTGTAGGAGGCATACGTCGCCTTCCGTTCCTTTTGGTACTGCTGCTCGATGGTCTGGTAGGGGACAAAGGTCTTGTAATCTTCAAGACCAATTGGGTTTTCGAGAACCAAACGATTTACCCGTTCGGGATACATGAGCGTGAAGCGGGTGGCCAGCATACCACCCATCGAATGCGCCAGCACGAAAACCTGCTTAATGCCCAACGTATCGAGCAGATGCTTTGTGTTGGCCGCCAACTGGTGAAAACTATAGTGTACGTTCGGGTGCGACGATTTGCCCCAGCCAACCTGATCGGGTACAATCACGCGGTAGCCGCGTTTGCTCAGCCATTGAATGACATTCGTCCAGTAATAGCCGTTGAAGTTCTTGCCGTGTAGTAATAGGGCCGTATAGCCATTCGGTTTGGCCGGT
Organism: Spirosoma knui; assembly: GCF_054780635.1. Lineage (NCBI taxonomy): Bacteria > Pseudomonadati > Bacteroidota > Cytophagia > Cytophagales > Cytophagaceae > Spirosoma > Spirosoma knui. The sequence continues at coordinate 199,207 of NZ_BAAGVY010000011.1, forward strand.
TTTACGTCCATGTACGCCATCTGCACTGGCTTCGCTTCAAGTGTTAACCCAAGATACTGAACCGGATACAGATACTGGATTGAGTCTGCATCCTGAGCCGTGGCGGGCCGTAGGCAGGTCGCCCAACCCAGCAATAAACACCCAATCAGCTGATAGAATCGCATGAGTACGTAACGAAAGCTTCGTTAACGCAACTCAAAACGCCAGTGATTGTTGATCTTACTGATTAGTAGGGCAGATTGTAGTACTACGTTACTCTAAAAGGGGACCAGCCCGTTCTGCGGCTGGTCCCCTTAGTTGGTTATTCGTCCCGGATCAACCCTTTGAGTTGGCCAGCCATTTCCGGGGTGACCGTTACACCGTGAACAGTCTGGGCATGCTCTGCGGCCTGCGTTAATACGTCGTCGTCGGTGGTGGCCCGGATGACGCCTTCGCAGTCAAAACCGGCGTCACGGCAGTGGAGCGTTTTCATGAATCAGAAGAGGGTTTAGTGTTTGTCTTAACTAGTAAATAGTACTGATACACAAGGTAATAAAGGAATTAACTAGCTTTGTTAACGAATGAGTTATCGGTCAAGGCTGCCTCGTTGGTGATTATAGTACGTACAGAACGAAACATGAGTAAGCTTAAGAAGATAGTGACGACATTAGTGATGGTCCTGGTCTGGGGCGTTACGTTAACCCTTGCCCTTGGTACGTCGAACTCCAGAGGTTTATGGTCAATACTGGGTACCGGCATTGCGGTTAATGTTCTGCTTGCCATGTACTACAGCTGCATCGACCGCCAGCCAACCAGCTTTCGGGAGTGGTTGAGCCGGTGAAGGCATTTCCTGTTTGCAGAAGAATCGGATTTGGGCTAGAAAGGAGCGTAACGGCCTAACGGCGGTTGAGGTTGCCTGATCTTGCCCGGCACCGTATATTGCAAATAGGTTTGTGCTTCTGGTTTACGCCTAATTGTCTCCCTACTTGGAACGCCCGAATGACATATGGCTTCGTGCAATTTTCTTGCCGCTGGTAATTCTGGTGGTCAACCTGCTTTTTCTTGCCGATGAACACTTTACGCTGGCTAGGTATCTGATCTGGTCGGGAGTTGGGATTGCTTATGGGCTACTGATGTGGGAGATTTCGATGCGGTGGCTGCTCTACGTCCGGCGACGATATACGGAGATTCAGCAAACCCGCCGACGTGTGTTGATTACGTTTGTCGGCTACTTACTCATTACGTCCTCATTGCAGGCATTTATCATCTGGTTTGCCGATATCACCCGTGCCAATTCGATTCCGATTACCGGGGCTGTATACATTAAACTCATAGCGGTTGGTTTTTTCAGTGTGCTCATTATGGGTGCCGTTTTTGAAATTATCTATTATTTTCAGAAATACCGCGAGGCCGTTCAGGAATCCGAAGCAGTCAAGAAAATAGGCTTACAGAACCAGTACAACACCCTCAAGAATCAGGTTAATCCGCACTTTCTGTTTAACGCACTCAACTGCCTGTCGGCGCTGATCGCCGAGGATCGTCGGAAAGCCGGTATGTTCTTAGATGAGTTGTCGACGGTATATCGGTACCTACTGCAGGCAGGGCAGCGCCCGTTAGTGACCATAGCCGATGAAATCGCTTTTCTGCACGCCTACCGCTACCTGCTCGATACGCGCTTCGGTCAGGCTCTGCACTGGTACATTGCCGTTGACGATTCGTTCATGAATTACTCGCTGCCCCCACTGACCTTCCAGACGCTTGTCGAAAACGCGTTACGTCATAACAGTTTGCTGGCCGACGAGCCCTTAACGCTGTCTATAACGGCTCGTCGTGACGGAATGCTGGAGGTGAGCAACAATATTCAGCGCAAAAAAGCCGCTGCCCTGCCTCATCAGCCCGGCGGGTTGGCCATGCTGGCGAGCCGCTTTAAGTCCCTGGGCTTACCATCGCCCATTATTGAGGATAACGGTGAGCAGTTTACCGTGCGGCTGCCATTGGGGCAGAACCAGCCAGTGCATGCAGTGGCATCGCTACCCAATACATCCAGATCTGATCTATGAAAGCTTTCCGCTACTCAAATCAGGATGAAGCCATGCAGCTAGTATCCATCCCGGTTTACATAGGTATTCTGAATTCTATTCTGCTGGGGAGGACGTACTGGAGCAACTGGCGCGTATTTCTGTTTGCAACGGCGCTGACGCTGGTTGTTGCGTATGTCAACTGGTTAATTAACAACAGTGTTGGTTTATTCATTAGCCGACAGTACCCTCTTGTTCGGCAGACGGGTATTCGGCTTCTGTATTTGTTCATTTGGTGCTTATTCATGGGGGGCGTAGCCTGCACGTCAATTTATCTAGCCTACACTCAGGTTTCGTCGCCCACGTTGCCACTCAATCCGGGTCGGCTGCCGTGGGCGTGGCTTTTCAATGGGTTAACAGTTGTGTCCATTATTTCGTTGTACGAAGGGATTTTGGCGTTCGAACGCTGGGAGCGGACACTTCGCGAAACGGAGCAGCTTAAAAAGGCGAATCTGCAAAATCAGTTTGAGAGTCTTAAAAGCCAGATTAATCCCCATTTTCTGTTCAATAGCCTTAATACACTCTCATCGTTGATTGAAGAAGATTCGCAGCAGGCTGAGCAGTTTGTGGAAGAGATGGCCAGTGTGTACCGGTACCTGCTTCGCAGCAACGAAACTCAGTTGGCTACACTGGCCGACGAACTGGCGTTTGCCCATTCGTATTTTCATTTGTTACGTACCCGTTACGGTGAACACATTCAACTGGAGCAGACCGTCGATCCGCACTATCAGCATTATCTACTGCCCCCGCTGACGCTGCAACTCCTATTGGAAAACACCGTCAAGCACAATGTCATTCTGCCCGAGCAACCGCTGCACATTGCCATCGCGACTCAACCCGACGGGCGCCTGATGGTCCGCAACAATCTACAGCGGAAGAACAGCCGGGTGCTGTCGAATCAGGTGGGGCTGGCTAACATCGCGACGCAGTATGAATTGTTAGGTGGGGGCCAACTGAACGTAGAGGATGATGCTCAATATTTTACCGTTACGTTGCCCCTGCTTCGGCAGCCGTAATGTTACGTGACCGGGTTTGGTCTGTTCATTTCCGGACGATGGCCGTTTGATCGGTTGTTTCTTCCGTTTCGTAGGGATACTATTTGGAATAGCCTGTAGGCACCCGGCAACTTTATCGGGTAAACAACACACTACGCTATGGCTTTCCAGAACAAATTCATTCGCAACACTTTAACTGGCCAGTCGTTCCGGTTTTTGAAAACGGCTCAGGATACCAACGGACAACTGCTGGAAATAGAGTCGGCCTACCGGCCAAACAGCAGCGAGCCTGCGCCCCACTTTCACCCGCAGCAGTCCGAAGATTTCACCATTCTGTCTGGCGAATTAACGGTTCGTATAGACGGCCGTGTAACGGTTTTCAGAACCGGTGATAAGCTGCACGTACCGCCTAATACAGTGCATTCGATGTGGAATGCATCGAGAGCAGAGACGGTCGTAAACTGGCAGGTTAGACCGGCGATGGATACGGAATTCTTCTTTGAAACGCTTACTGGACTGGCTAATGATGGAAAAGCGGGGTCTACGGGCGTACCACCTCTACTACAAACGGCACTGACGGCCCGACGTTTCTCGCAAGTTTTCCGATTGGCTAAACCGTCCCCTGTCGTTCAAAATGTCTTGTTTGGCGTCCTGTCGCCCATAGCCCGGCTGGTAGGTTACCGACCCACGTACGACAAGTACCTGAACTGACATGAATTGTAAAAGGCTGGCACATAGCTCCGCTACACGTCAGCAATACACACGGAGTTAACTGACCGGCTTGTGAGCAATCCATACTATATGTGAAAACCTTCTGATTGATTGTCGGTGCCACAAGAAACCGAAACAGTAAGTTGAGCTAGTAAAGTAATTTTTAGTCTGTCTCTAGCTATCTTGCTGATGGAACGGCCCGGTAGGGCACTAGTCAGCAAATAGTTTGTGTTTCATGCTTCGATTTATTCTTATTCTTCTCGTTTTATCGGGTAATACGCTGGTGTCGGCGCAACGGTTGCGCGCCGTTCGCTGGACGGATAACGGGAACAGTTACCTCTCCATCAAGGACGGCAGCCTGGTGCAGACGGCTATGGTCAGCGGCCAAACAACCGTTGTTGTACCGAAAGAGATACTCATCAATCCGACGACGAGCCAACCCATTCAAATTGCCAACTATGAGCTGTCGGCGGATCGGTCGGTAATGCTGGTCTATACGAACACGGCCCGCGTCTGGCGACAAAATACTCGTGGCGATTATTACGTCGTGCGAATGAGCGACAAACAGGTGCGGCAGGTAGGAAAAGATCGGCCAGCGAAGTCGCTCATGTTCGCCAAGCTTTCGCCCGATGGTCGGCAGGTGGCGTATGTCAGTGAACACAACGTATTCGTTGAGGACGTAGCGACTGGCCAGGCCCGGCAACTAACAACTGACGGAACCCGCAAGCGGATCAACGGTACGTTCGACTGGGCGTACGAAGAAGAATTTGGCTGCCGCGATGGGTTCCGGTGGAGCCCCGACAGTAAACAGATTGCGTACTGGCAGGTCGATGCAACGGGTATCCGGGATTATTTGATGTTGAATAACACCGATTCTACGTACTCGTTTACAATACCCGTAGAGTACCCCAAAGTAGGCGAAGCACCATCCCCGGCCCGTCTTGGCGTGGTTAACGTAGCGGGCGGGGCAACGACCTGGTTACCTATACCGGGCGATCCGCAGCAGCATTACCTGGTTCGGATGGAGTGGTTGCCTAATTCGCCGGAGGTGATTGTGCAGCAACTGAACCGGAAGCAGAACCAAAGCATCATCTTTGTTTGTCCCGCCAACGGTGCGGCTCCGCGCTCCATTCATACCGAAACCGACAAGGCCTGGGTTGACTGTAAGGATACGTGGAACGGGGGCGACCCGTCCGGCTGGGAGTGGGTCAACGGTGGAAAAGCGTTTCTGTGGGTATCGGAAAAAGACGGCTGGCGACATGTATATCGCATAAGTTTGGATGGTCGCGAGACCCTGTTAACGCCCGGTCAATACGACATCGCCAACATAGAGCTAATTGACGAGAAGGGCGGATACGTCTATTTCCTGGCTTCGCCCCAGAATCCCACGCAGCGCTATCTGCACCGCGTTCGCATGGATGGCAAGGGCAAACTGGAACGTATCACGCCAACGGAACAGGTGGGCACGCACGACTACGACCTGTCGCCAAACGGTCAGTGGGCGCTGCATTCATTGACCAGCCATACTATACCGACCTCGCGGGAGTGGCTTCGGCTTCCCGATCATAAAGCGGCCGCGGTAACGGACGGAGCCGTTGCGGCTAAACCCGCCAACCGGCCGAATCTACAATTTTTCACCGTCACTACCGACGAGGGCGTAACGCTGGACGCGTGGATGGCGAAACCAACCGATTTCGACAGTACCAAAAAGTACCCGGTTTTATTCTACGTATACGGCGAACCTGCCAGCACGACGACAAACGACGTCTTTTCCGCTGGCAGCAATAACCTATTCGCTGGCGACATGGCTAAAGCCGGATACTGTTACGTTGCTGTTGACAATCGGGGAACCCCAACGCTGAAAGGAGCGGCATGGCGTAAGTCGATTTACCGTCAGATTGGTCGACTGAATGTTCGTGATCAGGCCATGGCCGCGAAAAAACTGATGCAGCAACGTAGCTATCTCGATACGAGCCGTGTGGCCGTTTGGGGATGGAGCGGGGGCGGTGCTACTACCCTACATTTGCTGTTCCAGTATCCGGATATTTACAAGACGGGTATTGCCGTTGCTGCTGTCGGTAATCAGTTACTGTACGATAACATTTATCAGGAGCGATACATGGGCTTGCCGCAGGAAAACCGGGAAGATTTTGTGGCTGGTTCTCCGATTACCTACGCTAAAAATCTCCGGGGTAACTTACTCTACATCCACGGTACCGGCGATGATAATGTGCATTATGCCAATGCCGAGCAGCTTATCAACGAGTTGATTAAGCACAATAAGCAGTTTCAGGTAATGCCCTATCCAAACCGCAGTCACGGCATTTCGGAAGGGGCCGGTACGACAGAACATCTACGTACGTTGTACACAAAATACCTGACGCAGCACTGTCCTCCCGGTGCCCGATAGAGATTGGTCCCATGGTTTCGAGCTTATCATTAGTTACCCTGCATGAATCGTATTCTTTGCTTTGCGCTTGTTTTTTTGCTGCCATACGTTGTTCGGGCCCAACGGTACGAGTTTACGCATGACGATACGTTGCGGGGTTCTATTACTCCCGAGCGGGTATGGTGGGATCTAACCTTTTACCACCTGAGCGTTCGGGTTAAACCCGCTGATAGTACAATCAGTGGCAGTACAGCCATTACGTATAAGGTGCTGAAACCGAGTCAAGTACTCCAAGTGGATTTGCAACGACCACTACGGGTGTCAAAAATTGAGCAGGACGGTCAGTCACTGACCTTTCGGCAAGATGGGGATGCGTATTTTGTTACGTTAAAAAAGAAACAGCAACCCGGCGCAACCGAACGCGTAACGGTTCATTACAACGGTAAACCTCGTGTCGCGAAAAACCCGCCCTGGAACGGGGGTTTCGTCTGGGCGCGGGATACGACGAAACAATGGTTTATTGCCACAGCTTGCCAGGGGTTGGGCGCAAGCTCGTGGTGGCCCTGTAAGGATCACATGTACGACGAACCCGACAGTATGCTCATCAGCATAACCGTGCCGGAGCCGCTGATGGACGTTTCGAATGGGATGTTACGCCGAACGGTGAAAAACGATGACGGTACGCGAACCTTCGACTGGTTTGTCGCCAACCCCATTAACAACTACGGGGTCAACATAAATGCCGCCCAGTACGTCCACTGGTCCGATTCTTACGTGGGTGAGAAAGGAAAACTTGCCTTAAACTTCTATGCGTTGCCGCAGGATGAAGAACGGGCGCGCGCTCAGTTTAAGCAGGTTCCGCTGATGCTAAAAGCGTTTGAGCATTGGTTTGGCCCGTATCCATTTTACGAAGATGGCTACAAACTCGTGCAGACACCGTACCTAGGGATGGAGCACCAGAGTTCGGTTACGTACGGGAACAAATTCAGAAATGGGTATTTAGGACGCGATTTGTCCAAAACCGGCTGGGGACTTCTGTGGGACTTTATCATTGTGCACGAATCGGGACACGAGTGGTTTGCCAATAACATTACGTACCGCGATGTGGCCGACATGTGGATTCACGAAAGTTTTACCAACTACTCGGAGAATCTGTTCGTGGAGTACTATTATGGTAAGGAGGCTGGCGCGCAGTACGTGATTGGATGCCGCAATAACATTCGCAACGACAGCCCGATTATTGGCTATTACAACGTCAATAAGTCGGGCTCGGGGGATATGTACTATAAAGGTGGCAATATGCTGCACACCATCCGGCAGATCGTGAACGACGATGCGAAGTGGCGTCAATTACTGCGGGGGATGAACAAGACATTCTATCACCAGACTGTCACGACCCAGCAGATCGAAACGTACATGAGCCGACAGGCGAGACGGAATCTGGTTAAAATTTTCGATCAGTACCTACGCGATGTGCGCATTCCAACCTTAGAATACCGGCTGAAAGACGGCGTGGCTCAGTACCGCTGGGCTAATTGCGTTGCGGGATTCGATATGCCCGTGCGGGTTTGTCTGGATGAATCCGCTACGTATCAAAACCTGCAGCCGACCACTTCCTGGCGTACATTTCCCGCTAAAGGAGCTACTTCGCTGAACGTCGACGCCAACTATTACGTCAACGTCCGGCAGCTACCTTAGGCGTCTGATTAGAGCTCAGGCAATTCGTATGAAAAAATCATATCTGGTATTACACGTTGCTGTAATACTGGCTGGGTTCACCGGCGTCTTTGGGAAATTAATCTCTTTGAATGAAGGTCTTCTTGTCTGGTATCGCGTATTCTTTTCCGCAATCTGGCTCTTTCTCATTCTAAAACTGTTCAAGGAAAGTACGCGAATTTCCCTCCGAGAGAAGTTTGACATTGCGAAGGTTGGACTTTTTATAACCGTCCACTGGGTATTTTTCTATGCAAGCATAAAGTACTCGAACATTTCGATTGGGGTGGTTTGCTACTGCCTGACGAGCTTCTTCACAGCGGTCTTTGGGTCATTCATCCGGAAGAAGGTTGCCGTTACCGAACTGTTATTAAGCATGCTCACCCTATTTGGCATCGGCTTGATCTTCCATTTCGATACCTCATATCAGCTAGGCATCGCGCTGGGTACGATCTCGTCGGCCTTTGCCGCTCTGTACACGATTTATAATGAGCGCCTAGTACGACGGTATGATAGTACGCGTATCAATTACTATCAGATGATCGGCGGTACTATCGGACTAGGCATCCTACTACCTGTCTATCTGCATTATTTCCCGGTTGCCAGCCTGATTCCGAGTTTGCAAGACACCTTCTACCTGGTGTTATTGTCCCTGTTTTGTACAGTAGGCCTGTATATTTTATTTGCTGAGTCCCTAAAGAGAATACCTGCCTTTACGGTGAACCTGAGTTTCAATCTTGAGCCGATTTATGCGATCAGTATGGCCTTTCTCTTCTTCGGCGAAAGCAAGACGGTGAATGCATCATTCTACGTCGGCCTGCTGTTTGTCATGTCGTCGGTTGCGTTTCAGAGTTTTATTTCCATCCGAAAGGCTGTGCCGCAAGTAGCCGGAAAAAGCTGATTGGGTATTACGTATAGCTGACGCTCGGTAAACTAAGCTAACCCAATACTAAAACCGATTTGGACTAAAGGCCGCAATGTCCAGGCTGGAGACGTTCTGGTCAATCACTTCGCTGACCAGTTTGCCCGTGGCAGGTCCCAAACTCAAACCCATCATGCCGTGGCCGGTAGCCAGTACTACGTTGTCGAAGCGATCAGAGCGACCAATGTAGGGCAGGCCATCGGGTGAGCATGGTCGCAAACCACGCCAGACCTTGTCCACCGTTGGCAGCTCAACGGGTAGCTCTGGATAGTATTGGTTGATCGACTGAGCAATGCCGCGAACCCGGTTCATGTTGATGGTCATATCCGTACCGGCTACTTCGAGCGTACCAGCGAAGCGTAAATCCTGGCCCATGGGCGTAGCGGTGGCCCGCGCTTCGAGCATGATGGCGGGTACACGGATGTTGTTCGTTACGTTCCGAAGCATAAAGCTGTAGCCCTTGCCACCCTGCAACGACAGATTCAACCCCAGTTGTTGCGCAATGACGGGTGACCAGGCTCCTCCGGCAATCACCACCGCGTCGACCGGGTAAGCGCCTTGAGCCGTTTCGACGGCTGTAAGGTGAGCACCTGATTTGCTAAACCCCGTAACCGAATGATTTTCCAGGATCGTTACGTCATTCCTGCGGAGATAACCTACTAGTGAGCGGACCAGCTCGCCGGGATTGACATGTGCATCACCCGGATATAACACACCCCCGCGTACGTCGACTCGTGTGGCTGGTTCCAGGTCCTGAACCTGCTGGCCAGTCAACACCTGCGCTTCGACCCCGGCTCGGTTGGCTACCGTGGCTTCTTCGGCCATCTCGTGTTCAGCCGAAGCGGTTTTGTAGAGCATCAGCAGGCCGCGTTCCTGCCATTCGAACGATAAATCACCATTGGCGGCTAAATCCTGAAAAAGTCGTTTGCTGAGCAAACTAAGGTCGCGCAGGACCGGTATTGACCGTTCGACGTGTTCGGCGGTAGCATGACGATAGAATAACCAGCCCCACCGCATAAGGTCCATATTGAGTCGCGGTTTAACGTAAAATGGACTGGTCGATTTCAGCATCCACCGCATGCCTTTGGCGATCATACCAGGCTGCGCTAGAGGAATGATGTGGCTGGGCACGATCATACCGGCGTTACCAAACGAACAACCGTCGGCAATAGGCCCCTGATCGAACACGGTTACCCGATGCCCCGCTCTGTGCAGATAGTACGCCGAACACAGTCCGACAATGCCCCCGCCAACAATACCAATGTGTGCCATTTTGCTAAAGAGCGAATGAGTGAATGAGCGAATTGGTTTTCAACCATTCCCACCTCCTCGATCTGGGTTTCTAGACGATAGGCGCAGGAGTGAATTGGTTTTAAACAAGTCTCCAGCTCGTTTATATGACTTGAAAGCCGTGGACGTAAGGGTCTTCTTCGTCCAGTACGATGTGGTTGTAACCGTAGATGCGGGCCCACCCTTCAATGCTGGGAATAATGGCCGGTTTGCCTGCCAACTCCGTCTCCGCTTCAATACGTCCGTTGAAGATCGAACCAATGATGCTCTCGTGGACAAACACATCGCCCGGCTTCAGCCTGCCTTTGGCGTACCATTGTGCCAGACGTGCCGATGTACCCGTACCACAGGGGGAGCGGTCGATGGCTTTATCGCCGTAGAACACCGCGTTACGTGCCGTTGAGGTCTCGTTCAGCGGTTTCCCCGTCCAGAGGATATGGCTTAAGCCATTAATGGTCGGGTTTTCGGGATGCACAAAACTGTAGTGTTCATTGAGTCGTTGGCGCATCACCCGTGCCCAACCAATGAGCTGTTCGGCTTTATAATGCTCCAATCCCGGAAAGTTTGGCTGTGGATCTACGATCGCGTAGAAGTTACCGCCATACGCTACGTCTACGGTGAGCGTTCCTAGGTCAGGGCAGTCGACGGTCAGATTTTCCGCTGCCAGGTATGACTTGATGTTCGTGATCTTAACCGACGTAACTTTCTTTCCCTCCTGTACGTATTCGGCCCGAACCAGTCCCGCAGGCACTTCCAGGTTTAAGACGCCCGGCGTTTTAGGACGAATCAGGTTTTGCTCAATGGCTACCGTAACGGTGCCGATGGTACCGTGGCCGCACATGGGCAGGCAGCCCGATGTTTCAATGAACAACACCCCCGCGTCGTTGGCCGGGTCGGTAGGAGGATACAAAATACTGCCCGACATCATGTCGTGCCCACGTGGCTCGAACATCAGGCCAGTCCGGATCCAGTCGTATTCGCGGAGGAAATGCTGACGCTTTTCGCTCATGTTGGCCCCCTGCAAAAACGGAATACTACCGCCCGTTACAACCCGTACCGGGTTTCCGCAGGTGTGGGCATCTATACAAAAGAAATGATATTCAGCCATAACGTAACGCGGGTAGAAACCCGCACGTATGCGTTTAAAAAGCGCGGGTTTCCACCCGCGTTACACCAACCGGCCGTTTTGCTAATGCCGTTTCAATGATATTTAGCACCTGTTCGCGTTCTGCACCCACGAGTGGCAGACGAGGTGCGCGTACATACTCTGAACCAAGACCCGTTGCCGTGGCGGCTAGTTTGATGTATTGTACCAGTTTAGGATGAATATCCAACTCAAGTAGTGGCATAAACCAGCGATAGATGTCCAGCGCTTCGGCAACCTGACCGGCTTTAGCCAGCTCATAAATAGCAACCGTTTCCTGCGGAAAGGCGTCTACCAAACCGCCAACCCAGCCGTCGCAACCCAGCAGAAGACATTCTAACGCCAATGTGTCAACACCACCCAGTAGCTTGAAGCGATCGCCAAAGGCGTTGCGCATACGCGTTACGTTAGTTATGTCACGGGTTGACTCCTTCACTGCCTGAATATTGGGTAGTTCGGCCAGTTCCTCGAACATGGCAACGGTCGTCATGATCTTGTAATCGTACGGATTATTATAAATCATGACTGGCAGTGAGGTTTCGCTGGCTACCGCCTTAAAGAACGTAACCGTTTCGCGGGCGTCGGCTGGATAGCGCATGGGCGGCAACAACATCAGGCCGTCGGCACCGTTAGCTTCAGCCTCCTGAGCACCGGCAATCGCTTGTTTAGTCGCCTGCTCGGCAATGTTGACCAGGACGGGTACGTTACCGGCCGAAACCGCCAGCGCTGAGGTGAGCAACTGAATCTTCTCCTGATTGAGCAAGGTGCTGGCTTCACCTAAAGAGCCGCCAATAATGAATCCGTGCACACCCGCGTCGAGCTGGGCACGGAGGTTTTTCTCAAAAAGTGGGATGTCAAGCGCATCATTAGCGGTAAACGGAGTCAACAGCGCCGGGTAAACGCCCTCCCATTTGACGGGTACATGCATAGCTTTTGCCTTTATATGATCTGCCAATTTTTCGTCAAAGGTACTCGTTATGAGCATCCTCGAGTTACTCATAATTAGTGAAAACTGACACTATTTTCACTTCAATGAGGATTAGCGTTGCAGATCATCAGCTAGCCGATAAGGCGCCGGGAAAGCAGGAAGCAATAGCGGTATTATTAGATTATTTCAAAGTACATGCGCTATGTCACCCTCTCGACCTCCCCTGCAGGGAAGGCTAAGAGGGTGACAGTAGCGCAATACGTATCAGAAACCGGCTTTACAACAGCTTGTTGAGTTGAATCGGCAGTTCGCGTACCCGTTTCCCGGTGGCGTGGTAAATGGCGTTGGCAATGGCGGCAGGCATGCCCACAATACCAATTTCACCTACTCCCTTAATGCCGAGCGGATTTACAATGTCGTCGTATTCTTCTACGAAGATGACGTCCAGATCGTGAATATCGGCACAAACCGGTACGTGGTATTCGGCCAGGTTATGGTTCATGATCCGGCCGAAGCGGTGGTCCATAACACTTTCTTCTTCCAGGGCTTTGCTGATACCCCATACCATACCGCCGATGATCTGACTGCGGGCCGTTTTAGGGTTCAGGATGCGTCCGGCCGCTACGGACGTAACGGCTCTCGTTACTTCCACCGTTCCCAGGTCTTCGTCGACCTGAACTTCAACAAACACCGCCGAATGCGCGTAACGGGTATACTTGGCCTGTTTCAGCGTATTGGTAAACGAGGTCGCCGTTTCCGTAATCGCCCGCCCACCGTTTTGATCGACGATTGTCTGTACCGGAATCGATACCGACGGGTTTTGCTTCAGGCGAATCTGTTTGTCAATGAAAAGAACGTCCTCGAAGCTGGCTTTGGCAAACGGCGAGCCGGGCATTTTCTGTGCCAGCTTCAGCAACGTTTTGCCTAACTCTTCGCAAACGATTTTCACCGCTGAACCGACCGTACCGGCTGTGAGCGACCCACCCTGGAACGGTGCCAACGGCATCTCGGTATCGCCCAGCCGGAATATGACGTCTTCTAGTGGGAAGCCGAGTGTTTGCGCAGCTATCTGCGTCATGATCGTGTACGTACCGGTACCAATATCGGCGGTCGCGCTGCTTACGCGTAGTTTGCCATTTACCGTCAGCACGGCTTCGGCCCGGGCGGGTAGCTGGTTCGCATCCCATACCCCGGTAGCCATGCCCCATCCGATCAGATTGTGGCCATTACGCATTGAACGCGGCTCTGGATTCCGGGTCGACCAGCCAAACCGTTCGGCGGCCTGCCGGTAGCATTCGCGTAGCTGTTTGCTGGAGAACGGACGCTTTTCGTCGGGATCGGTTTCGGTGTAATTTTTTAAGCGAAGTTCGAGTGGGTCGATACCGAGCTTATACGACAGCTCGTCCATAGCACACTCAATGGCCGATACTCCCGTTACGCCCCCCGGTGCTCGCATGTCGAGCGGAGTGTGTACATCTAAGGGAACGACTTTATAACCGGTCAGCGTATTTGGCGAATAGTATAAGCCCGTCGACCAGTTAACTACCGTTTCGATATAATCCTCAAACCGCGAGGTCTCGCCAATGGCGTTATGGTGCATGGCATCGAGTGAACCATCCGGCTGAGCGCCAAGCTCCACCGTTTGAAGCGTGGCCGGGCGATGGCCAAACGAAAACATCTGCTGCCGCGTTAGCGATACCCGAACTGAGCGTTTGAGCTCCCGAGCCGCCATTACGGCCATAAATAGCTGATACTGCGGCCGCAGGCCCGATCCAAAGCCTCCCCCGACGTAAGGCGAGATGACCCGTACATCGTTGAAAGGTATGCCAAATACCTGCGCTACGTAAAGCTGGCTGTTGGGGGCACCCTGGGTTTTGTCGTAGATGGTGAGTTTGCCATCCGGCTCATACACGACCGTGGAGGCAAACAGTTCCATTGGATTGTGGTGTTCAAACCCGTGGTTATACGCGACCGAAAGCTTGACGGGGGATTTGGCGAAGGCTTCTTTAAAATCACCCCGTGGCTTCGGTGGCGGTGGTTTCAGGAGCGTTGCCAAACCAATGGCTGGTTTCCGGGCTTTGTCGACGTGTTTTTGCAAATCGGTTTCGTGTTCGACTTCCTCGTACTCAACCCGAACTAAGGTCGATGCGTAGCGGGCCAGTTCGAACGTATCGGCCACGACCAGCGCTACTGGCTGGCCGTTGTATTTGATTTTGGCGTCGTGCAGCGGTCGAAACGGCGAGCCTGGCGGGGCGTCCAGGTCTTTGTAGTTCATGTCGAACCAGGCCAGATTCGGGCGATTCTCATGCGTAAAGACTTGTAATACACCATCCAGCGCCAGCGCTTTGCTCGCATCAATGTTGGTGATCCTGCCTTTGGTGATAGTACCTGAAATAACTACGCCGTACACCAGATCGGGTACGTTAAACTCAGCGGCATATTTCGCTTCGCCCGTTACTTTCGCCCGGCCGTCGACGCGGTTAATGGGTTTTCCTACTACGTTGCTCATACCGTTGAGTTTATTCGGTTGGTTCGAGTTTAGCCGCCTGGCCCAAAGCCCGGACAATTGCCCGTTTAGCCAGTTCAATCTTGAAATCGTTGTGCCCATAGCCGCGCGCGCCTTCCAGCAGGGCGTCGGCGGCTAGTTGAAAGGTTTCTTTCGTGGCGGGTTTATCAATTAGTAGAGCTTCGGCTTCGGGTTTACGCCAGGGTTTGTGCGCTACTCCCCCCAGCGCGATCCGGGCGTCGGTGACTACTTTATTGTCATCTAACTCCAGGGCCGCGGCCACCGATACGAGCGCAAAGGCGTAAGAAGCCCGGTCGCGAATTTTGAGGTACATGTGGTAATCCGGAAAGCCTTTCGCGGGCAGGTCAATAGCGGTTACCAGTTCGCCCGGTCTTAACGTATTATCATACTGTGGTTGATCGCCGGGCAGCCGGTGAAAGTCCGCAATGGGTACGGTACGTTCGCCATCCGGACCAGTCACCCGTATAACCGCTTCGAGGGCCGCCAGCGCCACAGCCATGTCGGAGGGATGCGTAGCGATGCAGTGGTTGCTGGTACCCAGAATGGCGTGAATGCGATTATAGCCGCCAATGGCCCCACAGCCCGAACCGGGTTGACGTTTATTGCAGGGCATAGCGGTATCATAAAAATAATAACAACGCGTGCGCTGAAACAGATTACCCCCGTTGGTTGCCATGTTACGTAGCTGGGCCGATGCTCCCGCCAGAATGGTTTGTGACAGTAACGGGTAGCGCTGTTGAACGAGTGGGTGATAAGCCGTATCGGCATTGGTGACTAACGCGCCAAGCCGCAGGCCTCCATTCTCCAGTTCATCAACGGTCGTTAACGGCAACCGATTTATGTCGACAAGTTTGCTCGGCCGCTCCACGTTTTCCTTCATCAAATCGATGAGGTTGGTACCCCCGGCGATGATTCTGACTTGTCCATCGTGCTCCATCGACTCGGTAACGAGCTCGCTAACGGCAGCGTCGACTCCTTTCGGACGAGTATAGGCGAATGGATTCATGGCTTGGGTGGGGTCTGGTTTAGTTGCATTACTTCACAAATGGCGTCGACAATGTGCGGATAAGCTCCACAGCGACAGATGTTGCCGCTCATCAATTCACGCACATCAGCCACTGTTTTCACCTGCCCCTCCTGGATCATGCCCACCGCCGAGCAGATCTGCCCTGGGGTGCAATACCCACACTGAAACGCGTCGTGGTCGATAAACGCCTGTTGCATAGGATGAAGCGGTCCACCATCAATCGGAGCCAGGCCCTCTATGGTCGTGATTTCGTAATCTTCCTGCATAATGGCCAGCGTCATACAGGAATTAATACGTTTGCCATTCACCAGCACCGTACAGGCTCCGCATTGCCCATGATCACAGCCTTTCTTGGTGCCGGTCAGGTTGCAGTATTCCCGTAAGGCATCGAGCAGGGTTGTCCAGGGCGCAACAGTAAGTTGCTTTTGTTGACCGTTAATGGTTAACGTAATGGATTGGGATGGCGGCAGCGGGTTGGTTCGCTCGGCGCGGGGAGGGGCATCGATTAGCATAGTTTAACGCTGAGGTTGAAAGAGTTCTATACGTAAACTATTACCTGCCTGTTTGTCTGCGTAAAACGAGCGTATGTTATTTTATGGGCATACTCCTGGACTTTATTACGGAATTGGACGGGTTTGCAGTGCCCTGAATTGTAAAATTCCTGCTACATTATACCCGCAAAAAGTACACGAATGGAGAACGTAGAAAAAGCAAAGAAAGAAAAGAAGGAAAAACCCAGCCGAACCATCGAGACCATGTTTCGCACCACGCTGTCGAGCCATGTTCAACTGAGCGGAATGGCCGATAAGAAAGCGGGACTGATGATTTCGATCAATTCGATTGTGCTTTCGGTCATGACTTCGTTTCTGGTGAATAAGTTTACCGAAATTCCTTATCTGATTATTCCGACCAGCTTGATGGTGATTGTGTGTCTGGTAACGATCACGTTTGCGCTGCTGGCCACCAAACCAACGACGCGGTCGCAGAAGAACCTCCAGGTACCCGTTGATCAAAGTCAGATTGACCCGCTCTTTTTTGGGGATTACCTGACAATATCCGCCGATAGCTACCGGGCTCACATGAAAGAACTAATCGCTGACGATGAGTTGATGTATAACACGATGCTCGACAACATCTACGCGCAGGGGCGGGTGCTTTCTAAGAAATACCGAATGCTGACCATTGCTTACACCATTTTCATGTACGGCTTTCCGGTAGTTATCCTGAGTTATCTGATTACGTTGGTTCTGTACTCGTGGCATTAATTCAGTCCCCGGATGGTAATGACGTGCTGCGTGTTTCGTTTACCCTGTTCGATGAACTGCGCCTGAATCCGTTCCTTATCCGTGATCTGCCGGTAAAAATCATCCAGATACGCGATTGTCCGCCTTACGTAGGTTTTGTCGAGGTATTTGTTCTGCTGGTACAAAGCATAAATGGCTGACTTCTGGGCAATGAACCGGTCAAACACCTGCTGAAATACCGCTTCCGGATAGACGTAACCCCGATACAGCCGCTCCCGAACGGACTCAATATTCAGTTGCTCGGCAGGCTGGGCATAAGGCGCTTCGACAATACCGGCGTGGTCGAAATCGTATGGGATGGGAATGGGTAACAAAACGCCTGGCTTTCTAACCAGCTTAATATTGTGCAGAAACGGCACGGACCAGTCGGTGTTGCCGATCATGTATTCGAAGACAGCAACGGTAGCCATATTGACCGAGTCGATATTGGCCATGTTGAGCTTTTTTATTTCGACAGGGGTCGTGCCATTTCGTTTCGCCACCGACGTAGCATCTTCGAGCAGGAACGCGAATTTGGTTTGAGGAGACCGTTTGCCGGTCGAGTCTTCGTAGGTGACCTGCGCCAGACGTGCCTTGAAGCTGTGGTTGGTCAGGAGGTTATACACCTGATAGAGTACGTATTCACGAACAACAAAGTCTTCGTTCTGGCAGTGCGTAACGAGCTTTACTCTGTTCTGATTCGCAAATAGGGTACTTTTTCCTTTTTTCTTGGGAAAGTCGATCAGCAGGGGCGGAAACGAACAGTTGTTAACGTTGCGCCGGAAATTTCCGCGCACTTTTAGCTTAACCGGCAAACTGGCTGCAGCTGCATCGCGACCATGCACCAATACGCCCGAATGGTTGACGGGTGTATCCCCCCGGTCTTTCAGTAGCACCCGCATGTTCGCTCGCAGAGTGAGTTGTATCAGCTCGTCGCTCTCGAAAAGTGGCTCCCGCTTCGCCTTGGTTGAGTCGGCTGCCGAATGAATCAGCTTATCCGGATTGGATCGGGTGGTAGGTATTGGAGCGGTTGGGTTGATGGTCAAAATGCCGCTCGTCCAAACGCTTAGGACAAAGGTGGCCAACGAAAAAAGGTGCATAGCGGAAGATCCGAATGGTCAGCAGTTCAGGATGGTTAAAGATACACAGGGGAAGCGAAACGGCCACAGCGCGGTCATCGACCCAATCAAATTTAAGGGGACGTAATGAATGGCGAAATCCAGACCCTCGACTTCTCGTAATGTCCATCACTCCTAGTATAGCCAGGCTTACTATAGCGCGTTAAGCGGCCTGCCACAGTTGTTTCAGTTTATTGAGGTCCCGTTTCATGGCCTCAAAAACGATCTTTTTATCAACGGTAATGTTCGTCGCTCCGTTTTCGGCTCCGCCCAGTGGATACTCCAGGTGGACCGATATAGGCACCTGAATCTGATATTTCTTCAGCAGTTGAAAGTAGGTGGTAAAGTCAATCATACCCTCACCGATGGGCGTGTTTTCGACTTCCCACCGCCCGTTTTTCTTTGTCCATCGGAAGTCTTTCAGGGCAATGGTTTTAACGCGGGACTCGAGCAAACGTAAGCCGTTTTTCCAGGAAAGACCCCCTTCAACGGTCGCATGACGAATGTCATATTGCACACCCGTATGCTGCGGATCGGCATTCTTCAGCATCTCCCAAATTTCCCAGACCGAGCCGCCGACCAATTCGCCGGAGTGGTTCTGATAACATCCAACTAAGTTCAGTTCTTTGTTCAGTTTGCCCAGGCCAATCATTTTTTGGGCGTACGCCTGTAGCGTTTCCGGCATCGGCTTATCAGGTAAATACCGGTACCAGTTCATGCGGTAATACCGGAAGCCTAACCCGGCTGCTGTCTTGAGCAGCCGCCGGTCGGTAGCATCATTGCTATCGCCCACCGCCGTTGTCATCATACTCGTTGACAAACCGGCTTTTTTAACGGCGTCGACCATTTTAGGTAGATCAGTCTCGACTCGGTCGGGCAGTACGTGCCCATTCGGACGTACCGTCCAGTCTAATCCGTCAAAACCAAGCTCCGCAGCCACCGATGCCGCTTCGGTGTAATTCAGGAATTGCAAGTGTTTCGAGAAGATGCTGAATTTGGGCATCTCAGCCGTGGGGGTACTCAAGGCAGCCGCTTGGTCAACGGGTATGAAGGGTAGCGCAGCGGCTACCGCAGATTGCTTTATAAATTGTCGGCGGGAAGGGTTCATGATCAAATGCAGTTTAGCCGGATATATGCGCTTATTTCCAGTCAAGCCATACTTTCATGCGGCCCGGCTGGCGGTTATCCCAGGCGTAGTATGGAATCAGGGTATACGTACCGGCCTGGTTTGTGGCCTGAATGGCGGTTATACCGTTTAGCATGTCAGGGCGGTTCTGCGTAACAAAGGTCGTTTGCGTCGACAGGGTCGCCTGATCAAACGCAGCGCCGTTGTTATCCGCTTCTTCCAGACAATACACCAACGGGCCGCGCTGGATGGCTCGCTTACCTATATCCGCTTTCACACGTGGGTCAGCGGCAACTATCTCTATCGGCATATCAAGCGATAACGTAACGACATCGCCTTTCTTCCATTTCCGGTTTAGGGTCAAATACCCTTTATCAACGTTTGCATTTACGGTTTGTCCGTTCACCATGGCTGTATACGTTTTGCACCAGCCCGGAATACGCATTTTCACGTCAAAGTTGGTGGCCTTGTCTGGGTTGACAGTCAGTTTGATGGTGCCGTCCCAGGGATAGTTCGACTGCTGCGAAATCTGAACAGAACGTCGGTTAACCTTGGCGGTAGTTTCGCTGCTGACGTACAGGTTTACCCACAAGGCATCTTTGGAGGTGTTGTAGACGTAGCCGCCCAGCGAGGGGAGCAATCGCGATACGTTACTGGGGCAGCAGGCCGTACCGTACCAGGGTTTGCGGTGGTGCGACCCGGCAGACGCCAGCGGGTTAACATAGAAGAATGATTCGCCCGATAGCTGCACCCCAGCCAGCGCTGCGTTGTAAAGCGAGCGTTCCAGCACGTCGATGTAGCGGGCGTCGCCGGAGTACAGATTCATCCGCTGATTCCAGAGCACCATCCCGACCGACGCGCAGGTTTCGCAGTAAGCCGATTCGTTGGGGAGGTCGTAATCTTCGGTAAAGCCTTCGTTATGCACCGACGAGCCAATGCCGCCCGTTATGTACATGTTACGTCCTACAACGTCGTCCCAGACCCGGCTCGTAGCGTCCATGTACCCGCGATCGCCGGTCTCGGCGGCTACATCGGCTATGCCGGTATACAAATACATGGCCCGCACGGCATGGCCTTTGATGTCGGTGATCTGGCGAACCGGTACGTCGTCCTGGCAGTAACGAGGTCCCCACGCCTTATTATCCCAGATGGCCCCTTTGCCAAAGCCTTTGCCGCGTTGCTCTAGGTACCAGTCCGCAAGCTTCAGATAACGGTCATTGTGCGTAGCGTGGTAGAGTTTAACCAGCGCTAGTTCGATCTCCTGGTGCCCCGACACCCAGGGGCGGTTGGCTAACCGAAACGTACTGTCGATGTGATTGGCGAACCGAATGGCTACGTCCAGCAGCTTACGCTTGCCGGTTGCGTCGTAATAGGCGATGGCGGCTTCGAAGAGATGTCCGGCATTGTAGTCCTCGTGCTTTTCCATGTCGGTCCAGCGTTTGCTGAGGTCGCCGAGGGTGTAATACGTATTGAGGTACCCGTCGGGCAGTTGGGCTGCGGCAATTTTATCAATCCATTCGTCGGCTTTCTGTTCGAGGCTAGGGTTGCGGTTCGTCTTGAGCGTATACGCCATGCCTTCGATGACCTTATACACATCGGAATCGTCGAAGTAAATGCCTTCGTGTTTACCCGAGTGGGCAGCGGCTCTCTCGAAGTTCCGGATTCGGGCGGTTTTTACTTCGGTCTGTTCGATACAAACGGGCAGCGTTGCCGTTTGCACTCGCTCGATCCGAGGTCGCCAGAACTGGTCGGAGATCGTGACCTGCGAAAAGTTTATTGGCCGGATGCCCCGTTGCGCTTCCGCTGATCCGGCTACCAGCAGCAGGCTTGTCAGCGCCAGATAAAGACCGTTGTTGTTCATAGAGTTCAGGCTTTCCATTGACCACAATACGTGATCTAAAAAGAAGAGCAGGCTCCACAACTACCGGTTTGGTCTGTGCCGGACGTCATTCGCTTACACGAGTGTGGGCGATGAAATGAAGTTTAGAAAGGCGTGCTGCTGTTCGCGGTATTTCTCTTGATCCAATGAATATAGCAGCCCTTTCTTCGTCACCGATTTATCGTCTTTCTCACCCGTTCGGACGAGCAGGTTGGTCGACAGGATTTTTCGGCTAAAATTTCTCCGGTCCATGGGCGCATCATAAATGGCTTCGTAAAGTTTCTGGAGCTGCGGTAACGTAAACTTTTCGGGAAGCAGCTCGAATCCAATTGGATGGAGGGCCGCTTTGTAGCGAAGCCGTTGCAGCGCCACCGAAACCATCTCTTCGTGGTCGAATATTAACCGGGGATGATCGGTCAGAGGTAACCAGTAGGCGTTGTTCCGTCGAGCGAGTTCTTCGTTATGGTGCTCAATATTAATAAGGGCGAAATAGCCAACGGAGAGCGTACGTTCGGCCGGGTCACGGTCAACCCGGCCAAACGTTTGCAACTGCTCCATGTAGACGTTCTCAAGCCCAGTAAGTTCGAAAAGAATACGCCGGGCGGCTTCTTCCAGATCCTCTTCCCGATCCAGAAAACCACCCATCAACGACCAGTTGCCGCGCTCCGGTTCGAAATTTCGCTTGACGAGCAGCAGCTTCAGCGTTTCGCCGTCAAACCCAAAAATGATACAATCTAACGCAACCGAAATACGGGAGGAATCGGAGTAAGGCATCGATGTCGGCAAAAAAATTCTAAATAGAAAGGAATACTGCCCGACCGCTTACCGCTTTGCGCTGAAAAATTGATATGTGCCCAACAGAAAGTCGCTGATGCCCTCGCCGTGATCTTTGCCTTTCAGAGGGATAAACTCAACCGGCGCACCCCGTTTCTTCATGGCGTCGTTCGCATCGACGGAATTGAGGTAAAATACCTGCCGATCGGCGTCACCGTGGTAGAGTTGAGTGGGCGTGCGGGGCTTCCAGTCGTAAATATCATTGTCCTTAACCGCGTTCAGAAATTGCGTATCGGTTCCCGCATTAACCCCCGCCCGGAAGGCATCGGTGAGTGATTCGTTGAAACTAATCGGAATATTACTGCCAAAAGGATCGCGCTGAACGGCGGCTGCGTAGGGTTCGTTGAAATAAAATGACAATGGCCGATTAATGCCATAAACCCGGTTATAGGTCGACAGCACCATGGTGTACAACCCATTGTACTGCGGAATGCCGTGCGTTTTCTGGTTGAGTAGCGTATTCATGAAAGCCGAAACGTGGTAGGGCCCGGCTCCGCAGCTGGACGCAACGAGGTTAAACTCCGTCCCGGTTTCTTCTTCGATCTTCTTTTGCAGGGCCATCGTGGCATAACCACCGAGTGAATAACCGGCAATAAACAGCTTCTCATTCCAGTTCACCTTCTCCTGTTTAATAAACTCCCGGGAAGCCCGAATCATATCCAGCGAGGTCGAGGCTAGCGTAGCGCGGTGTATATAAGGATGGGGCAGGTTTTTGGATTCGCCATAGCCGATGAAATCCGGCAACACCATGATGAAGCCGTTGGAGCCCAGCAGCGAACCCGTGAAATACGTTTCACTGCCTTCGTTGTTATAAGACGGCGCATCTTCGTCGGAACGGATGGTACCATGCTGTTCGCTGACCATCGGGAAGCTCAGGTTTCTGTCCGTGGAGTTCGGGATAACAATGGCTCCTGATGCCTGAACGTCGGTTCCGTCGGTGTTTTTCGTTTTGTAAACAAGCCTGTACACCTTAACAGGATGGTTGAGCAGGAATGAAACAAAGCCACCAAGCTGGCTAGCCTGACCGGTAGTGAACCGGCTGGTCAGCTGACTCTTGGAATACTCACCCAGCAACGTACTGCTGACCAGGTATTGATTGGTGGGGGTAGGGGCGGTGTCTGTGTTTTGCTGACAACCGGCGAGCCAGCCAGCCCACAGCAGCAGGCAGACAAGACGTATGGTTAAGCGAGAGGAATGCATAAGGCGCGTTGTTGACCGACGTAAGGTCCGGTTTCAACAGCGAAAATAAGTCTTTATATCAAGTCTACCACCTACTGCTTCTCATTCCTCGGGGCTCTATACGTTGATGGTAACGTTCGGAACGTAGCCGGCGAAAACGATACGTAGCGTACACGGCTGATTACACAGGCCCGCCGACGCCTTTCGTGCTGTACTCGACAGTATCGAGCAGGGCCTGTAGGTGATGGAATTCATCCGCAGCCAGGTGATGACCCCATTGACTCAGCTGTTCCCGGAACTGATTCCAGCGATCGCCCGGCAGCACAATGAGTTCAGTTGTAAAGTTTACCTGGTCAGCCTGCGTTTCGGACTGAGTGAGGTCCGTGAAGGCAGGCTGCCGAATAACCAGATGCGGCTTTATGGCTGCGCTGATTTTCTGGAGCAGTTCTTCCCGAACGAACCCATCCAGAATCGAAGCGGGAACGCGTCCCGACGTATCGGCTTTTTTTAAGTGAACAGACGCTTTGTATCTCATGCTAAAACGCGGATGGGAGTTCGGGATTCGTCTACGGCCACAAACGTGAAGGAGCCGTGAATAGCCCGGTGGCGTTCCAGGGCGTACATTTCCTCTACGTAGATTTCTACCTCAATTCGTATGCTGGTGTTGCCAACGTGTTCGACGCGCCCGACCAGCTCGATGATCGTGCCGGCCGGAATAGGCTGGGCAAAATTGATTTTATCGGATGAAACCGTCACCATCCGCTTGCGGGCGAAGCGGGTAGCGGTGATAAAGGCAACCTCGTCCATGAGTTGCAGCGCCGTACCGCCGAACAACGTATCGTAATGATTAGTCGTGTTGGGGAAAACAGCTTTGAAAATGCGGGTTTCGGCAGCGGCAATTCGTTCTGCTACTGACATTATGTCGTTAATGGCCATGTAATAAACGGTTTAGGTTCTGCTGATGGATCATCTGATTATATTCGGTTCGCACCGTCAACAAACAATCACTACATAAGCAGCCCTGATACATTGAACTAACGTACTGTTGCTGGGCGTCGGTCAACCGAATGGATTGACACTGACACAAATTGATGCTGCCCACCTTGCATTCAAAGATGCGCTGGCAACGCGGGCATGCCACATGATCATGCTTCGGAATCATAGATTCGTTGAAAAAAGGTGGCTGTTTGATAGAGGTAAAGACGGTCTTCTGCCACTGGCAGAAGACCGTAGACGATTATACCGACTCTGCCACGACCTCACGGGCCGCCTGGGCCGCTTGCACCATGTTTTTCAGCGCTTCGGTGGTTTCCGGCCATCGCCGTGTTTTCAACCCACAATCGGGATTGACCCACAAATTACGCGCGGGTAAGACAGTAGAAGCTTTCTGAAGCAGTTCGACCATTTCTTCCACCGTGGGTACGCGCGGACTGTGAATATCATAAACACCGGGACCAATTTCATTAGGATACGCAAAGCGGGCGAAGGCATCCAGCAGTTCCATTTGCGAGCGGGATGTTTCGATGGTAATGACATCGGCATCCAGATCGGCAATGGCCCCAATAATGTCGTTGAACTCCGCGTAGCACATGTGGGTGTGAATCTGGGTATGATCCTGCACTCCCGATGCTGCTATCCGGAAGGCCATAACCGCCCAGTTCAGATAAGCCGCCCAGTTTTCCCGGCGAAGGGGTAGGCCTTCCCGCAACGCAGGTTCATCAATTTGAATGATGCCGATACCGGCCGCTTCCAGATCAGCCACTTCATCATGAATGGCCAGGGCGATTTGCAGACACGTATCCCGCCGGGGCTGGTCGTCGCGCACGAATGACCATTGCAAAATAGTAACCGGTCCCGTAAGCATCCCTTTTACGGGTTTCTGGGTTAGTGACTGCGCGTATTGCGCCCAACGAACGGTCATGGGTTGGGGCCGCTGTACGTCGCCATAAATGATCGGAGGTTTCACACAACGGGACCCGTAGCTTTGTACCCAGCCGTTTTCGCTGAAGGCAAAGCCATCGAGCAACTCCCCGAAATATTCGACCATATCATTCCGTTCAAACTCGCCGTGCACCAGTACGTCCAGGCCAACGTCTTCCTGCCAGCGGATGGCCTGTTCTGTTTCCGACCGGATAAAAGCTTCGTACTCCTCCAGCGTTTTTTCGCCTTTTTTGAACTTAGCCCGATTGGCCCGCACGGCATCGGTCTGCGGAAATGAACCAATGGTCGTCGTAGGAAACACCGGCAACTGAAGCCGTTGGTGTTGCAGGGCCTGACGCTGGGGAAAGGCATTCGACCGGTTGGCGTCCTGCTCACGGAGTTGACGTAAGCGTTGCTGCACTGCTGGTCGGTTAATCTGACTTGACTGCTGGCGAGCGAGTAAGGCGGCTTGATTGACGGCCAGTACGTCGATGGCCTTCTGATTCGCTGGCTCCAGGCTAAGCGTCGTCAAAACAACGACTTCGTCGAGCTTCTGGCGGGCAAAGGCCAGCCACTTTTTAGTATCGTTCGTCAGGCCTGTTTCCTGCGTTTCAGTCGCCAGGTCACAGGGAACGTGCAGTAGCGAGCAGGATGGTGCAATCAGAACCCGCTCAGCACCAATGGCCGTCACCACGCGCTGAATCGTTGCCAACGAGGTCGTCAGGTCATTAATCCAGATGTTCCGACCATCGACAACGCCCAGTGATAAAGCGGTTTTCCGGTGAACAAAATCAGTTTTTAGAA
The DNA here is from genome assembly GCF_054780635.1 of Spirosoma knui. Taxonomy (NCBI): domain Bacteria; kingdom Pseudomonadati; phylum Bacteroidota; class Cytophagia; order Cytophagales; family Cytophagaceae; genus Spirosoma; species Spirosoma knui. The sequence goes on from NZ_BAAGVY010000011.1 coordinate 225,053, forward strand.
TATCGTTCAGCTGGGTCGGGCAACGGACCAGATCGAGGTGCAGCGCGTCAACGGGCAGTTGGAGAACCAGATTCAGGTTCGCACCGTAACATTCAAAATAGCTGGCCAACAGCAGATTCAGCGCCGGGAATTGATTGCGCAGACGCCGATAAACCATATCCAGCATTTCGCGCTGGTGCACTGTTAAATCCAGGGACAGGCAAGGCTCATCGAACTGAATCCAGGTGGCACCAAGTTGCTGTAAGCGGCTAAGCAGCTGTTCATAAACCGGTACCAAACGGTCGAGTAGGTCCAGCCGGTCGAAGCCCGCTTCCTTCTCTTTGCCCAGCAGCAAATACGATACGGGACCTAACAAAACGGGTTTGGGCGTGGTCGTCAGGGTTTGTCTGGCTTCTTCAAATTCCGTGAAGATTTTTTCCGAAAGCAGCGAAAACGACTGATCGGCCGAAAATTCAGGAACGATGTAATGGTAGTTCGTATCAAACCATTTTGTCATCTCCATCGCTTTCAGATCCAGTCCATCCTGCTGGTAGCCCCGGGCCATAGCAAAATAAAGACTCAGATGATCGGGCTCCGGTTTGTCGAGCAGCGGTTGAAATCGCTTCGGTACCGCACCGACGGTCAGGGACATATCCAGTACCTGATCGTAGAACGAGAAGTCATTGCAGGGAACCAGCGAGATGCCTGCCTGCTGCTGAGTCAGCCAGTTGTCCCGGCGTAGCTGCCGACCGACATGCTGAAGCTGCTCAGTGGTGATTTTGTTGGCCCAGAACTGTTCACAGGCCTTTTTGAGTTCGCGGTGGCTACCGATTCGTGGATAGCCGAGATTGTGTGCGATCATGTTGTAAATAAGATAAAATGGTTGATCGCGTTCGATGCCGAACTCCATACGCCTACCACTCGATCTGTTCTATACACTACATGACACACCTGACCCGGCCTCGCAAAGAAGCAGGAATGAAGTAAGTCAATCGTGATGAAACCCAATCGCGTGTGGGCGTAATCAGCAACGCTAAAGGCAAGTCTCCTGGCTTGTGACGGTATCTGCCGTCCTTCTCACCCCAGGGCAACGGCGAACCGCTGGTGGGACAATGGACATCGAGGGCAAACCCTTTTTTAATTAGTCACTGACAGTAGCAACGTCTGCTCGTGATTCTCACACGATTCCTTTTTCATTCCCTGAACCTCTCAGGGAAACCATTAGCATGTTTGACGGAAAACAAAGAACGTTGGAACAAACTAACCGCATTCTGGCGGCAAAAACAAGGTGTCGCCTGTCAATCAGTCCATCGGATTGGTTCGTCCCATTCAACCTGGCGCGATAAGCAGGTCAGCGTGAAGCGGATGAGTCAGCGTATAGCTCCTGCAACCGTGGTCAGTTCTAAGCATGATTGAGAGTCTGTTTTTACTGGCATCGTATGGCTGTTCGTTACGTTAACGACGCTCCTTATCGCAGCGGAGCTAGAATCAACGATAAGGTTTGCGGCCGCTTTCAGCAACGTAACACGACTTCGGGCTAAGCGCCAGCCGTTTCCCTATTACATTAACATACACGACCAAAGAGGCCTTTTCTGACTAGTTAGGGGGCAGCCACTACTTTTTTTCGTTCGATTGTAGTTTTTTAGACGAGCCGGTTACTAACTGAGAAAAGGCAAACGGAATTCAGTACAATGGCTACATCCTCCGAGAAAATCTTTCTTGAACACCTCAACCGGCACATAGGCATTGCGTATAAGATTAGCCAGGCTTATCAGCCCGACGCAGACGAACGGGCCGATCTGCTTCAGGAAATGATTTATCAGTTGTGGCGGTCGTATCCGTCTTTTACGGGACAGTCGAAGTTTTCGACCTGGATGTACCGCGTTTGTCTGAACACCGCTTTAGCCGACCGGCGAACTGCCCGCAAACGGCAACATGAACCATTGGCGGTCCGCCATGAGCAGGTTCCCGACCCACCACCGGACGACCAGCAGGAGGCTATTCAGTGGCTTTTCGACGCCATTGCTACGCTCTCGCCCCTCAACAAAGCCATTATGCTGCTGTATCTGGATGACCTGAGTTACGAAGAGATCGCCAGTATCACCGGACTGTCGAAAGTCAACGTGAGCGTCCGGCTAGTCCGTACCAAGAAAGAATTAGAATCACGCTTAACGGCAAAATCATAAACCAACCTAACCGATGGCAACACTGGATGAATTGAAGAAGAAGTGGAATACGGACGCACCGAGCCTATCGGCATCCGCTCCGTATGATCAGGCGGGTTTACTGGCGATCACCAGGGCGAGAAGTGCCCGGCAGGTCAACCGTACCATCCGGTATTTCTGGGCATCGCTAACGCTCCAGATCATTGTCTACGGCTTACTAAGCCACCTGTTTATCCGATTTTGGGGTGTTTCGACCGTGCAATGGCTGTGCCTGGCCGGGGTACTGCTCTACCTTCCCTTTACGATCGTGCTGATGCGGCAGTTTAAGCGGGTTGCCCTGGCCAGTCCTGTCCAGACGGATACAGACGTTTCTGTTCAGGCCCGTATCCAACAGCAATACAACAGCCTGACAGCATTTTACCGGTTCAAACGAAGCTATGAATACGTGCTCGTTCCGCTGAGTACGGCCCTTGGCGTGTGGTTGACCTTTATGCTGTTCGTGCCAGGGGGAGTGTTGCAGCATCCAGCCGGAGCGGCTGTGACTTATCTATTATCTCTGCTGAGTTGTGTCTGGGCGATTCGACAGGAGAACCACAACCAGTTTAAACAGCCGCTGCAAAATCTTGAAAAGATTCTGAATGAGTTTAATCAATAACCTTTCATCCCATTAATGAACATGAAAACATGGCTTATTCTGGGCCTAGTGGTAAGCTTATGCTCGTGTGGCACCCTGAAGCAGGGGCATAAGGCGTCTCAGCGTCAGGCAGGACTGGTCAGCAGCAACGGCATCACCCTGGTCTACGAACGCTTTGGTTCCCCTGAACAGGAAGCCATTCTACTGATTGCGGGGACAAATAGTCAGTTGACGGGCTGGTCTACTGCTTTCTGCGACTATCTGAGTCGCCAGGGTTACCAGGTTATTCGGTTCGACAATCGCGACGTGGGACTTTCTACTAAGTTTACCCAGGCAGGCTTGCCCGATTGGGCGGCTATCGGTCAGGCGTTGCAGGCTAACCAGCCGCCACCGATTCCTTATTCGCTAGATGATATGGCCAACGATGCGGTTGGCCTGCTGGATGCGCTGGCCATTAGCAAGGTTCATGTCGTCGGTGTATCGATGGGTGGCATGATTGCCCAACGCATGACTTATAACCATCCCCAGCGGGTTGTAACGCTGACTAGTATTATGGCGGGTGGCGGTAAGGCCGGGTTTCCGTTGGTTGCCAAACCGGAGGTCTTAGCCAGTATACCGGCACCGGGGTCACCGGCCGACACGGCAGCTTACATCCGGCGCGAAGTAAAGTCAATGATGGTGCTGAGTGGCACCATTTATCCGATGGATTCTTTGTCCGCACAAACCTTGGCTGAGGCAGATGTCCGGCGATCGTACTACCCGGATGGGCTGAGTCGGCAGGGAGCCGCTTCGCTGGCGGGTTTCTATGCAGGGCGGGAGCGTCAATTACAACGTATTAACGTACCTACCCTCGTGATCCATGGTAGTATCGATCCGCTCGTTACCCCGGATGCCGGACGCGACGTAGCAACGAACGTACCGAACGCTCGATTTGTGCTGGTTGAAGGCATGGGCCACATGATTGCCCCGGCGCTTACTACCCAGGTAGCCGATCTGATCCTGAGTAATGTACGAAAGAGTCATTGACCGACTCGTTCAGGCGTGCAGGACAGTAGTCAGCCAAAATGCTTTCAGGGCACACAGCCAGGCCAGTAACGTGAGCGCGTTGCGGAGGTAATTGAAATTAAGCCATAACCCAACCAGACGACTGACCTGTGAAGACGGTAACCGATCAGCAGTTTGCAGTTTAATCGCTGTTGGAATAAAGAACGAGAAGGTGCCAATCCGTTCGAGCAGCGTGATCAAGGCCGCAGCCAGCCACCAATCCTGGACAGGAGGTTGCGACTGCCAGGCAAAAGCCAGGTTAGCCAGGGTGAGCAAGGTAAGCGGTATCGTTGTTACAAACGCCCAGAACTTTCGCCCCGAATCGGTTTCGGTCATAGCCTGCGTGTTGACCCGATAACCAGAGCCGGCAGATTTGGGAAACCACAGGGGAAGAATAATTTTCGTTTCGTACAGGCCGGCCCCGAAGGCTACGCCCAGGTTCAGGATAAACAGCGGTAACAGCAATTCGACAATAAAACGCATGATCGCAAAAATTAGGTTTGATAGGTGTAAAGACGTATCAAACCTAAAGGCTTACCGAACCTGATGCCGTTAAACAAGAGTCAATTTACTGAAGTACAGGACGAACAGGGCGAATCTGGCGATGGATTCCGTTTACTGCTTCTCAATCCAGACGGTTTTGATGTTCACGAACTCCTTGATACCGGCTTCGGATAGCTCGCGGCCAAAACCAGATGTTTTGATGCCACCGAACGGTACGCGGGCGTCGGACCGCATCAGACCATTGACGAATACTGAACCGGCTTCAAGCTGGCGCGCGAGCCGGGCCGCTTTGTCTAAATCCTGCGTCCAGATAGCGGACCCCAGACCGTAGTTCGATTGATTGGCTAGTCGGATGGCGTCGGTCTCGTCCTTGGCTTCGATCAAAACGGCGAGTGGGCCAAAGGTTTCTTCGTCGAATGCCACCATGCCGGGTGTTACGTTGTCTAGCAGCATCGGCTGGACGTTGCAGCCCGACCGTTGCCCACCGGTTAGGAGCGTAGCGCCCTTAGCGACCGACTCACGACATTGCCGTTCGATGTTATCGGCCAGATCGAGTCGGGCGAGCGGACCCATAGTCGTTTCATCGGCCATCGGATCGCCCTGTTGTATTTGCTCAATCTGCTGAAGAACCAGTTCCGTGAACGTTTTTTTTACCGATTTCTCCACAATGAACCGTTTGGCCGCTATACAGCTTTGTCCGGCATTTTGCATACGGGACTTTACCGCCACTTCGGCGGCTTTTTCCAGGTCCGCATCCGCTAAAACGACAAGCGCGTCAGAACCGCCTAACTCTAGCACCGATTTCTTGATCTGACTTCCGGCAATGCCCGCTACCGACGCGCCCGCCCGACCGCTGCCGGTCAACGTAACGGCCTTTACCCGACGATCCTTCAAAAGCCCTTCTACGGCGGGCGTATCAATGATCAGCGACTGAAAAACACCTTCGGGTACACCCGTTTCGCGGAACGCTTCTTCGATCGCTTCCGCGCAACCGAACACATTCGGCGCGTGTTTGAGCAAGCCCACATTCCCGGCAATCAGACCCGGAATGGCAAAGCGCATCACCTGCCAGAACGGAAAATTCCACGGCATAATGGCCAGTACCGCGCCCAGCGGCTGATACGTAATAACGCTGCCCGCTGCCGGGCCGGTCTTGTCATCGGCCTCAATGGATTGGTCGGCCAGGAACTGCTCGGCATGGTCGGCATAGAACTTACAGGTTGCGGCACATTTCTCGACCTCAGCGATGGCTTCCTTGCGCGTTTTCCCCATCTCGGCCGTAATCAGCTCGCCGTACCGTTGTCGGTTGGCGGTCAGATACGTACCAACTTTGCGCAAATAATCGGTGCGGACCGCTAATGACAAAGCCGACCAGTCTGCAAAGGCTTGGTCGGCTTGTTTCAACTTACGCTCAATAGTCGCTGCACTATCGGCGGAATATGTGTTGATGGGCTGCTGCGTGTATGGATTGACGGACGTAAACATAGCATGAGGCTATAGACTGGAATGAGTCTATGCTGTTCATACACCAGATGCCCCCTTATTGTTCTTCTTTTTCGAGTTCGCTCACCAGCTGAGACATCGTATCGATCACTTCTTCCATCCGCTGGTGACCAACAATGGCGTCAAACTTATTGCGCGCTTCCTGCATGCAGGCTTCGAGGGCAACAAACAGTTGCTTACCCCGGTCGTTCAGGAAAATAATGCTTGACCGGGAATCCGTGGGGTTCTTCTGTGTATAGATATACCCTTCTTCTTCCAGCAGCCCCACAATCTTACTCATCATCTGCTTGGTCACGCAGGCCCGCTTAGCTAATTCATTGTTAGTGATCCCATGCTCATCAATATTCGATAAGAACATCAGATAACTCATCTTAAAATCGGTATAGCCACGGGCGTGCAAGCGGGGTTCAATATAGCTGCTGGTAAAGCGTTTAAGCCGCCAGAACAACCGCCCGATCGACCGCTCCCGGATGAGCCGGAACTGGTTGAAATCAAAGGAATTGTTATCTATTTCCATGATAATGGAGCAAAATAAAAAATCTTAAAACAATTCTCAGATAAAGAATGTACAAATATAGTCAACCAGCTTGACTTTATAGTCAACCAAGTTTACTTTTGCCCGCCTATAGTCAAGCAGGTTGACTACATGGTTTGTTCATCTAGAAAAGAGGCTTATGCCTTCATCGCTACTGAAAATGGCAACGACAACACACGAAATGGCAGCCACAGACGAGAAGAGTGGGATTCGCACGTACTTACCCCGTATTATCATTGCGCTTGTTTTACTGGTCGGCGGTTACTATGGTTATCAGGCGTTCCGCCATGGTCAACTGTACGAATCAACTGATAATGCACAGATTGAAGGCAACTCGGCGCCAGTACTGGCGCGGGTCGCGGGGTACGTACAATCGGTAAACGTGGATGATTACGCGACGGTTAAGAAAGGGCAACTGTTGGTTACGGTCGACCCGCAGGAATACGATGTGGCCTTAGCGCAGGCCGAAGCCGACTATCAGCAATCACAGGCCGACCTGCAAAACGCCCAGGCCGATCTGCAAAACGCCCAGGCGAATGTCCGGAACGTAGCGCAGAACTTACGGGTCGCTCAGTCAAACGCCGAGGTGCAGGCCTCCCGTCGCGACAAAGCGCAGCGTGACCTGCAACGCGATCAGAACTTATATAAGGAACAGTCGCTGACGCAGAAGCAACTGGAGGATTCGCGGAATGCGGCCGACGTACAGGCCCGCCAGTACAACGCAAACGTTGAACAGATCAATCTGGCCAGAACGTCGCAGGGCGTCGCACAGGCTGGCATTGCTAAGGCTCAGGCAAACATTCAGAAAATTCAGGCGGTACTGAAAGTCAAGCAGGCCGCCATTGACAACGCGAAACTGCGCGTTAGTTACGCGCGCTTAACTGCGCCCATCGACGGCAAGATTGGCCGTAAGAACGTAGTGGTAGGTCAGTACGTGCAGCCCGGTCAGAACCTGTTTACGATCGTTGCCGACTCGACCTTCTGGGTGGTGGCTAACTTCAAGGAAACTCAGCTCGAACACATGAAGCTCGGTCAGGAAGTAGACATCAAACTCGACGCCTATCCCGATCTGGCCATTAAAGGACGCGTCGCTTCCTTATCGGAGGCTACCGGTGCCCGTTTCGCCTTGCTCCCCCCCGATAACGCATCGGGAAACTTCGTCAAAATCACCCAGCGGGTGCCCGTGAAAATCGAGATCCTGAACCCCGAAAAGTACCGGAATGCACTTCGGGCGGGCCTTAGTGTAGATGCGGAAGTAAAAGTTCAGTAATGAGGAGTTAGGAGCGGGAAGAGCGCAGGCCACTGATTGCCGCAGTCGGTTCCCCGACTGTTACGTGCTCACTTGTCACTCCCGACGATTATCTCCTTCTAAGCTATGGCACAACCAACAGGATTTCGCCGGTGGATCGTCGTCGTTACGGCAATCTCAGCGGCCATCATTGAATTAATCGATACGTCTATCGTCAACGTCGGCCTGACGGACATTGCCGGTAACCTCGGCGTAACGATCGAAGACGTATCGTGGGTAGTAACGTCCTACGCCGTTGCGAACGTAATCGTTATTCCCATGACGAGTTTTTTGCAGCGTTACTTCGGGCGGAAAAACTATTACATCGGCTCCATCATTCTCTTCACCATCGCTTCCTACGGCTGTGGCTTTGCCGATAACTTATGGACGCTGGTCGTATTCCGTTTCTTACAGGGAATTGGCGGTGGGGCCTTGCTTTCTACTTCACAGGGACTGATGTACGACGCCTTTCCGCCCTCGCAGCGGCCGGTAGCGTCGGCGTTGTTTGGCATGGGCATCGTGCTTGGCCCAACGCTTGGTCCAACGCTGGGCGGCTACATCATCGACAATTACCACTGGAGCTGGATGTTCTACATCAACGTACCGATTGGTATCGTCGCGGTGCTGCTCAGCTTGGCGTATATCGACAAGAAAGAAGACGAGATTAATATCAACCGCAAGGCGATCCCGATCGACCAGCTTGGAATTCTCCTGCTGGCCGTTGGTGTGGGTAGCCTGCAGTACGTACTGGAGCGGGGTGAGGCCGACGACTGGTTCGACGATTCCATCATCCTATACCTCACCGTGGCCGCCGTGATCGCCATTCCGCTGTTTATCTGGTGGGAGTTGCGGGGTACCAAAGAGCCCGTAGTTGACCTCCGAACGCTGAAGAACCGGAACCTGGCAATTGGCGCTATTTTAGTCGTAGTGGTGGGGTATGGCTTGTTTACTTCGGTACTTCTGTACCCGTTGTTTGCCCAGCGAATCGTTGGATTGACCGCCACGCAGACGGGTAAGCTTTTAATGCCGGGTGGCCTGGTCACCTTGCCGATGTTTGCCCTGGTCGGGCGGCTGCTGGCGAAGGGCGTATCGCCCCGGCTGATTGTTATTGGCGGTTATGTCGCTTTTGCCGTCTTCTGCTTTACCATGTCTACGTATAACGCGGACACCTCAAACGGCGATTTCATTGTGGCGCTTATCGTGCGGGGTATTGGCCTGGCTTTTCTGAACGTACCACTCATCAACCAGTCGGTGTCGACGCTCGAACCCCGGCAATTGCCGACTGGCATTGCCATCGTCAATATGATGCGGCAGATTGGGGGCGCCTTCGGGGTTGCTATCACCAATACGTACGTAACGCAGCGTTCAGCCGTGCACCGGGGCGACCTGGTGGCGAACCTACGCCCGGAAAATCCGCTGTTCACCGACCGGCTCAACGCACTTACACAAGGGCTGACCGCTCGGGGCGTAAACGCCTTTGATGCGGTAACGGGCGCTTACCGCAACCTCGATCTGATCATTACGAAGCAAGCTCTGATGATCTCCTACCTTGATACGTTCCGGCTGGCGGGGCTGTTTTTTGTTGTTACGTTCCCGCTGTTGTTTTTGCTGAAGAATAAAAAGATGGATGCGGAGGCCGCCAAGGCGGTCGCTGATGCCGCCCACTAAATTGAAGCGGCACGCACCTGAGACCTTCGTACAGGTCTGTCGCATACAGAGAACTGAACACGCACTGACCATGAAATCAAACCACTTTATTATAGTTACGCTGCTGGCGATTGGCGCGGCCAGGGCGCAGAACCAGCCAGTAACGGTACCCGATGACCTACGGACGCTCGTTCAGCAGGCGACTACCAACTACCCCGTGCTGAAACAGCAGCAGGAGCAAATTCGGGCGGGTGAACTGCGGGTCGATGTGGCCCGGACAGCTATGCGGCCAAACGTTGGTCTCAACGGTAGCTACACCTACATTACACCCGTGCCGCAGTTTGCCGTACCCCTCAATGGGCAGGAGGTCGTGGCAAAACTGGCACCGAACAACAGCATCAATACCAACGTAGCGATTGGTCAGACGATTTATGATTTTGGCCGCACCGAAGCTGCTGTCCGGCAGGCGCAGGATAATGTGCAGGTACTTCGCCGAGGTCTGGAAATCACGCAGCAGAATCTGGGGTATCAGGTGGCCGCGGCCTATTACGGAGTTGGCTTTTTGCAACGGAGCCTGGCCGTTCAGGATTCGGTCATTAAAACGGCTGGCGCAAACGTTCGCCTGCTGACCACACGTCTGCAAAATGGCGATGCGCTGGAGTACGACGTATTGACGCAGGCGGTACGTGTCAAAACCGCGCAGAACCGCCGGATCGAGATTCAGAATCTGCTGGAACGGCAACTCGCCACACTGACCTTTCTGACCGGTAATGCAAACCCGGATGTGAGTCAGGCGATTCAGCAGTTTGATCTGGAATCCGTGGGCAACGTAACAACTCAGCCCTTTACGCTCGATGGTGATCTGTCGGCGGTGCTGGCGGGGAATAAAGATGTACAGTTGGCGCAGGATCGTCTTCGGGCCGCTGAAACCGATATTCTGGTTAGCAACCGGGCGGGTAAACCGAACATTGGGTTCAGTGCCAATGCTGGCTATAAGAATGGATATCCACTGAATGTAGAGCAGTTACGCGCCAACTTCGCCGGTGGGGTAGCCGTGTCGATTCCACTGTACGCTGGCAAACGCTATCTGTTGCAGAATCAGGCTGCGCAGGCGAACCTGAACGCGAGCCGCTACGCCGTTGAAACGGCCAACGCTCAACTCCGCCAAAGTATCGCCCAGCTCAACGCCGACATTCGCAGCAACCAGACGCGCCTGGCTAACCTCGAAACGCAGGTATTGCAGGCGCGTAAAGCGCTGCAAATTGCCAATGCTCGCCTACGTAACGGCGTAATCACCAATGTTGAGCTGCAAAGTGCTGAAACCGGCGTTGAAGAAGCCGAACTCGGCCGCCTGAATTTCAAATACCAACTACTGCTGAATCAGTTAGAGTTGAAGCGGCTCTTGGGTGAGAATTTGTTGTAAGGATCGAGTAGGTACCCCTCCCGGCCTCCCCTAAAAGGGAAGGAGTTTTGCAAGCTATTTTAGTTTTGCTCCTCCCCTTTTAGGGGAGGTTGGGAGGGGTACTTCAAAATAACAGAAATCTACCGCACCTCCATGCTAACCAGTGCATTCCCGCGCAGAACAGGAATGACATCGTACAGGTCGTGTTGGAGGCAGTACGTAATATCTTTCTGGATGCCCAGCCGCTGAAGACGCCGAATGTGCGACGCATTGGCCATGTAGCCAACCAGATTGCTCTTTCCGTCGCAGTACAGTCGTTTCGCCATCATGGCGCTGTCTTCAGCTATGGCGTAGCTATCCTTCAGGCGTTCAACCAGAGCACCGGCAAAAAGGGTATCTTCCAGGTTGACCCGGCCTTTCCAGCCTGCACAGAGCACCATTACGTCATACGGTTCGCTTTGCAGGTAGTGCGCAATCGCATCCAGATTCAGGAATGAACCAACCAACACCTTTACCGCCGATCGCGAACGAGTGATGGCCAGTGTACCGTTCGTCGTGGTCATGGCGATGTTGGCACCACGAATCTGCTCGGTCATGTACGTAAACGGTGAGTTATCGAGCTCGAAGCCGTCTACCTTGCGGGCGTTACGTTCGGCCGCGGCCAGGTAACCGCGCTCCTGCAGGAGCCGACACTCGTCGACGGTGGCAACGGGAATAATACTGTTTACGCCGTACGCGAAGGCTGTGACCATACACGATGTTGCCCGAAACACGTCGGCGACAACCACAATGGTATTTTCGACCGTGTGCAGATGCAGGAGGTCAGGCGTTAAACAAACGTCAATTTGTTTCATGGGAGGCTGTCCGGACCGGGATTAAACTGATTTTCCTTGATGTAGCTGATCGCCTTCGGCATTTTACTGAAAGCAAATCAGATTAATCTGGAAAAATCAGCTCGATCCCGGTTCAGATTATTTTTTTACGAAAGGAAGCTTAACAACCTGCGCTTTGAGGAGTCGATCGCGCACGTTTACAAATAGTTCTGAACCGGGTTTGCTGAAGGCGGTGGGTACGTAACCCAGACCGATGCCTTTGCCGAGGGTGGGGGATTGGGTTCCTGATGTCACCTCACCAATCTTATTGCCATCAGCGTCAGTTAATGGGTAGTGCCCACGCGGAATACCCCGATCAATCATTTCGAAGCCGACGAGCTTATTCGCCACACCCTGCTCTTTCTGCTGCTTCAGCACGTCAGCATCAATAAAGTTATGCGTGAATTTGGTTACCCAGCCTAAACCGGCTTCCAGGGGCGAAGTTTCGTCGGTGAGGTCGTTGCCGTAGAGGTTATAGCCCATTTCGAGCCGTAACGTATCGCGCGCACCCAGCCCGATTGGCTTGATGCCGTACGGTTTCCCGGCTTCCATAATGGCGTTCCAGACACCCTCGGCCTGATGGTTCGACACGTAGATCTCGAAACCACCCGCGCCCGTGTAACCCGTTGCCGACACAATCACATTCGCGTAACCGGCAAAATCGGTTTTCTCGAAGGTGTAATACGTCATTTCCAAATCGGCGGGGGTAAGTGATTCGAGTGCTTTAGCGGCCAGCGGTCCTTGTACGGCGAACAGGCACATGCCATCCGAAATGTTCACCATCTCGACTTCGTTGGTGTTATGGCTTGAAATCCAGTCCCAGTCTTTGTCGATGTTCGATGCGTTGACAACGAGCATGTATTCAGCTTCGCTGATGCGGTACACCAGCAAATCGTCGACGATGCCGCCCCGGCCGTTGGGCAGGTAGCTGTATTGGACCTTGCCATCGAACAACGTACTGGCATCGTTGGCCGATACGCGCTGAATAAGATCGAGCGCACCCTCGCCTTTGAGGATGAACTCACCCATGTGCGATACGTCGAAAATGCCGACGCCATTCCGGACGGTGTTGTGTTCGTCGAGATCGGAGGTATAGCGAACGGGCATCTCGAAGCCCGCGAACGGCACGATCTTCGCGCCTAGTTGCTGATGAATGTGATGGAGAGGTACTTGCTTGAGCGACATCTGCGCAGAGGTTATCCCGCAAATTTACCAAAATGTCTGGAAACGCCCGTTGTCAGCACGTTAAACCCGAAACAGATTGGCAGGCTGAAGTCGACACAGACTTTCTCTCTGTGCAGGCGCTTGATTCGTTAATGGAGAAGCAATTCGTCTGTTTAAGTTTTTGTTTTGTGCATGATTTTGTCATTCCGACGCCAGGAGGAATCTTCTCATGAGACTAAAACCTCCGGCTGGAGAAGATTCCTCCTGGCGTTGGAATGACAAAAACGCTACATATCTATCTTTTTTATGTGATCCTAAACAGGTTCAATCAATGGTATGTTGGATACCATTCGGGAGGAAACAGAAAAAAGTCAGGTCCTTCGACATACGTAGTCAGGCAGTCGATGCTGCGTTTGGGGTTATGCTGGCACCTGAACAACTCATAATCTCTTTTGTAAGCCCTTTCGACCTCGGTCCAAACTCCGCCTTTTGTATTTGTCGGGCCTACTACGTACTGTCGATAAATTAACCATTTACTTTTCTCGGCTTTACCCTGACTTTGCTGAGGTACCCACTTCCCGTTTAGGTCGATTAACTGTTTTTGAATCGTTTCGTAGTAGCCCTTCGGTACGTTACCCGATACAACAAGGGTATCTAAAAAGCCCGTCTCAGAGATTTTGAATTTAACCGTTACGACAGTTGCGCTGTCTGGTTCCTGGCTGAAACCCGCGTACAGGTTTACTCCGGGGGTATGCTTAGCCTTTAGTTGTGGAGGGTAAACTTGATCAATTTTTTGACCCAAGCAAATCCCATCAACAAATGCTAATAAAATAAGAAGATTAGTTACAGTCTTGACCTTTTGCATCGTGTTCGCATTGCTTATTGCCCAACGTAGCACTTCGTGTCCGGTTTATTGGAAATTTTTCCGATTCACAACCCTAGAACGTTTCGCCGACAAACGGTTGCTTCTCTACTAACTTCCCTTTCTTGAAGGCTAATTTCCACTCTTCAGGATCGTGTTTAAACGAACAGGGAATTGCTGTTGGTTGCGATTAATGTGTAACCAACTGCGTGTTATCACAGAGGTCACGTTGAAGTACCTTCTTTAAATTGATAAGCCATGCTTTCGGTTTTTTGAGCAGGTGCTCCGTTTCATCATAGATCAACACAAGCCGGTTTTCAACATAGCCATAATTAGTCGGCGGATTGTCGTCAACCTGAGAAAGAAGCGAAAACATCGTGAGAACAATGTCACAATCGTTGGCTCCCCTTCTGGAAAGAATTAATACGGGAACTCCTCGTGTTGGGGCACTTAATTGATTTTTCTCAACGTATTCCTTGAAAAACGCAGAAGAGGACGGATCCACGAAGGAAATCGCATTTCCGCCGTCATTCTGGGCAAATGCAAAGGTGTGCGATAAGATGAGAACACAAACGCACACGAAACGTAAGCGAATGTTCATGGACGATGATCAAGCAATGTGCAGGAACACGAGTCAATTTAAGAAGCTGCTTGCTAATGCAGAATTTTTAGTGCTCAACTAATTGAACGCAAAGTTGATAGGCATGCTATACCTGACCTTGATCGGCTCTCCGCGTTGAATGCCAGGCATCCATTTACCCTGCGTCTGATTGATAACTCGTACCGCTTCCTCGTCGCAACCAAAACCTAATCCCCGTAGCACTGAAATATCCCGGATAGCCCCGTCCGTATCGATAGTGAATGTGAGGAATACTTTGCCCTGGACATTAGCTCGTATGGCCTGGTCAGGGAAATGCAGGTTCTTACTTAAGAAGAAACCCAGCGCATCCATTCCTCCTTTAAATTCGGGCTGTTGCTCAATCTTCGTGTAGCGGAGTGTGTCACCTCCAGCCCGAATGGCTTTACCACCTTTACAAATCCCCTTGTCGTACTGCTCCTCGTAGAAGTATGATTTATCCGTATAGCGGCCCGTCCAGACGCCCTGCTTAAGACCATTCTCGTACGTGCCCTGCTCGATGAGTTGTGTCCGTAATCCTGCATCGGTGCGAAGCATTGTATTAAGACGAGACGTAACATCTTCTGAGCTAACGATGCGGCCAATGCCATCTTTTATCAACTGGCGACCTGCGCTATCCCAAAACGCAATAAGCTTCTCCGGCTCCCTCAACGTACCTCCTCTTGGTTCAATACCTTTTTTTACTTGCTTGATCTGACCATTCGCGTACCAGGAAGTTACGCTATATTGGTCGTTTGACTCTTCTTTACGTTCAGCGACTAACCCATTGTCATGATACGTTAAATCGAGTCCTTTAGCGATGCCCTCTTCGTAATAAGACCGACGTAGCAGCTTTTCGGACCGTTGACCTATGGTGTAAACAAGGCCTTGCCATACGCCCGTATTAGCCCCTATATAACCAAGCGAGTAAGAGGGTTGATCAGTGAACCGACCCCAATTCCTTTCGGCTCTACGAACTAGCGACAGACGGTTATATTCTTTCCAGCCTCGATTCGTTCGTTCAAGGACGAGTACGTCACCCGTCGGTAAGCCGTTTGTATCGACGGGTGAGACTTGCTTGTAACGAACCCGCTCATTACTATCGGGAAGAGGTTTTCGGTCAATATCATAATAACTTACCCGCGTGCCATTCGCATACGTAAAGGGCGGATTAGGCTTGAAGGTAATCGGGATCGTGACGAGCTGCCGAACGGCTTGTCCTCCTTTCTGGGCGGGCTTCCAGGCGTTGAAGCCTTTGAAAACACGTAGCGCTTCCCGGTCGCAGTCGGGGCGGAACCCCTGCATAACTTTAGCGTCGGTAAGCCGCCCGTCCGGCTCGACCACGGCACTAACAATGACCCGGCCTCCAATGCCTTTGGCTTCCGCCTGAATCGGCTTATGTAGATTCGCCTGTAGATAAGTGGTTAAATACGCCATGCCACCCCGGGGCTCGGCGGCTGTGTCAACCTCGAAAGGTTGATAAATAGATTGTTGGCTGAATGCCGGAAGTTGTAAAAAGAAAAGGAACGCTAAGAGATAGGTTTTCATAAATGAGTTGACGAATAAGGTCTCCAAATTAGATAGAGAAAATCTTATTTGTCAAGGCTATTATGTAAACAGTTAGCTGAAAAAGGTGATTACGTGCTTATCGATCAATTGAGTGGGCTGAACCAGGCTCATAACGCAGGCAGAGCCGTTCGACACTAGCCGCGACGAGTTGTTCCTGCTGCTCCTGTGTTGCGCCATTGGCGACGATCTTAACACCCACCGATTTCGGTACGTCCCGGCGAAACTGTAAAGCCGATTCCAGCGAGAAAGGCGGGTTGAGGGCACCAGTTGCGTTTTTGAGGAAGTCGGCTCCGGTATCGGCAGCCAGTTTAATCATCTTCTTTGTTTGCTCTGGATCGAGCAGCGACGTTTCCAGGATGACTGTAAACAACTTTTCCTGCGCGTGGATAAGACTAACGAGCTTGGCAAGTTCGATTTTTAGCCAGACGGAGGCAGGGGAAAAGAGCGCGGACGTATTCAAAACCACTTCAATGTCGCTGGCACCGTCTTTCAGAGCCCACTCGACTTCGGTTTGTTTGGCTTCGGTACGTTGATACCCAAACGGATAACCAACGACCGTCGACAAAGTTACTGGGTGGTTATCACCGAGTTCACGCCGAAATTTCTTCACCCAGAACGGAGCTACCGTTAGCCCGGCCATGCCTAGTTGCGTCACTTCATCGAGCGCATCGTATTGCTCGTTGAGCGTTACGTTCGGATAGAGTAGTGTCCGTTCGATATAGGGGAACAAGTGATTCATTGTATAATGAGTGAATTAGTGGATGAGCGATTGATGAAGAGAATTGTTTATTTAACTGATAATCGACGGGTGTGGCTCCAGTGCTGCGCTTGGATGATCTGGTTATTTGATTTTTATTACGTTAGGAGGGATACGTTCACCAAAACCCAGCTACCATTTCTCTGGTCCGATGTATCAAAACTAGTATACTGCCATAGGTAGTCACTTTTTTGCTTGAAAATCAAGGCGTGTATGGTATTCGAATTTGTAACCAATCCAGGTTTTAACTTTTTAACCAGCTTCGGCGAAAAATACGGCATTCCGGTTCACGGCGATACCTTACACCTGCCTCCCGCGATGGGTAAGGGATACGTCCGGAAAATTGATCTGAACCCTGAGTTCAAATTACTTATTCATCACTATACACTGCATGAGGAGTTTGTGATTAAACGTCAGCCTGCCGAACAATCCAGCGAATTAGTCAGCATCATCTTTCACAGTAATGAAGAACCCGCTTCGCTGACCACATCGGGCGAGGAACAACAGATTCGACTCGCCAGGACCTCCCAGTTCGCCATCCAGATTGCTTCCTACGATCTGGAATCCGTCATTCGTTTTCCGGCACATACGGCCATTAGTTTTGTGGTCATTGGCGTTACGGCATCCCGGCTGAAGAGCTTACTCGCCATACAGAACCCTAACCCCGTTATCCAGACAATTCTGAGTGGGTCGCCGGGCTTTCTGTACTACGAAAGTATGGGTCCCGACGTACAGAAAACGCTCAGGCAACTCACCGAAGCCCGCCAAGACGGCGAGTTGAGTGGCCTGTATTACAGCATTAAAGTACAGGAGCTAATGCTTCTCGTTTTTCAACAGCTACTTAAGCGCGACGCGGTTCGCCATAGCCCGGTTTATAAGGATGACATCGACAAACTGTTCATCGTCCGAACCGCCGTGTTGGCGGATTTGAGTCAGCCACCCCACCTGGCTCATCTGGCTAAACTGGTCGGCATGAGTGAAACTAAATTGAAAGACCTTTTCCGGCAGGTGTTTGGCGACAGCATCTATAACTATTACCAAAAGGCCCGAATGGAAGAAGCCGCCTTCCTGTTGAAGCTGGGGGGCTACTCCGTTACGGATGTAGGCACGCAGCTCGGCTTTACGAACCTGAGCCATTTCAGTCGGCTTTTTGAAAAACACTACAGCCTTACGCCCAAGAGATACGCTTCCGGCGGATAGGACTATTTATGCGTCTTTTCGAGTTATTTTAGGCGCAGATTATGGCGAACCTTTGTGGTATACTAATAACCACAAATCATGAATAAGATTCTGACGCCGTTTTCCAAGCGCGGGCTAAGCCTGAAAAACCATTTGGTGATGGCACCCATGACGCGCAGTCGGGCCATCAATAATCTGCCCAATGCGTTAATGGCTACGTACTATGGGCAGCGTACGGGAGCTGGCCTGATCATCACCGAAGGTACCGCCCCTACGCCCGAGGCCCTGGGTTACCCACGCATCCCCGGTATTTTTTCTTCAGAACAGGTCGAGGGTTGGCAAAGCGTTACGTCGACGGTTCACGCCGATGGGAGTAAGATTTTTGTGCAGTTGATGCACACCGGCCGCATCGGTCATGAGCATAACCTACCTAACGGAGTTAATTTGGTAGGCGCTTCTGCTATAAAAGCCGCCGGGCAAATCTTTACCGACACAGCGGGTCCTCAGGATCACTCGCAGCCGAAGGCCTTAACGACCGATGGAATTGCGGAGGTAATCCAGGGGCATGTTATCGCGGCACGAAACGCGCTCAAGGCTGGCTTTGATGGGGTTGAACTCCACGGCGCGAATGGCTACCTGCTCGAACAGTTCCTGAATCCGGGGGTCAACAACCGAACGGATGCGTACGGAGGCAGCGTCCAGAACCGGGCCCGGCTGATTATCGAACTGGCTAAAGCCATCGCCGATGCGATTGGGGCCCAAAAGGTAGGTATTCGATTTTCACCCTATTCAACGCTCGGCGACTTGCCCTCCTATGCCGACGATGAGGTTAATGAAACCTACCGATATCTGGCTCAGGAACTCGATAAGGTCGGTATTGCCTACGTTCATATCGCAGTCAACGCGCCTATTCCGCAACGAACGTTCGATGCCATCCGCACCTCTTTTGCCGGTACCATCATCCTGTGCAACGGCCTAACGCCCGAAACCGCCGAAGCGGCCTTGCACGACGGTTTCGCCGACCTGGTTGCTTTTGGACGGTCTTTTTTAGCCAACCCGGATCTGGCCGAGCGCATTGCCCAAAGGGCTGAGCTAAACCAGCCGGACTACACTACGCTCTACACGCCTGGCGAAGAGGGCTATACCGATTATCCTACACTTATTGAATCAACCATTAAATCAAATTGACATGAAAGCAACTGTTTTGACCAACTATGGTCCCGCTGAAAACTTACGGTTTCAGGAGATGACCACGCCGACGCCCGCGGCAAACGAGGTACTGATTCACGTTCAGTCTTCCGGCGTGAATAAGCTGGATATACTAAAAGCATCCGGAGCGATGCAGGCGGTTTTCCCACTGCCACTTCCGTGGATTCCGGGCATCGATTTTGCCGGCGTCATCGAAGCCGTCGGCGCGCAGGTACAAGGCTTCAGCGTGGGCGATGAAGTATACGGAGCCAGCCTGTTTGGGGGTGCCCATGCCGAATACATAGCTATAGACCCGCAGTTTATTGCTTTGAAACCCCGCTCGTTACCTTTTGTCGAAGCGGCTTCTGTACCTGTAGCCGCCGAAACGGCCTGGCAGGTGGTCTTTCAGGATGCTCAACTGAAAAGCGGCCAGACTATGCTGATTCATGGTGGGGCCGGTGCAGTGGGTTCCTACGCGGTCCAGTTCGCTCATCAGGCGGGCGCGAAGGTAATCGTAACGGCAGCCGCCGACGCGGAAGAGTACGTAAAATCGTTAGGCGCTGACGTGTTTATTGATTACAAAACCGAGTCATTCGAATCGATTGCCGGTCAGGTTGATGCGATTATTGATTTAGTTGGGGGCGAGGTGCAACAGCGTTCGTACGGGCTCGTTAAAGCGGGTGGACATCTGGTCTCGACTACCCAGCCGGTTTCGGCCGACCTGGCCGCCCAACTGAACATTCACGCTACGTTCGCGCAGTTGCAGCCTTCTCAGCAGGGACTGACTCGGATAGCCGCGCTGATTGACGAAGGAAAACTGACGATTAACCTCGGTGAGGTATTTGCTTTAGCCAGAACGGCCGATGCCTGGAATGCTTTACTAGGAAATCCTGCTACGCCAATCCATAAAAAGTACGGACGAATTGTGTTGAATCATGCTTAACTTCAGGAACAAGTAAGATGGAAGACAACAAGTTAATTACGGTTGCCGCTGACCAGGGGACGTATGTATCGGTGGTAGGTGATACCTATCGACTCGTTATCACGGGCGAACAAACCAAGGGCGCTTACGCAGTTATTGATATGCTTGTACCGCCTGGTGGTGGGCCGGGGCCTCATGCCCATCCTCACTTTCAGGAGTCATTTTACGTCCTCAATGGTGAAATTGAAGTCAAAACCGAATCGGAGACCTACATCGCCCGCAAAGGCTCTTTCCTGAATATTCCAATAGGGGGCGTCGTGCACAGTTTTAAGAATAAATCGGACCAGATCGCCCACTTGTGGTGTACGGTAGTACCGGCTGGTTTAGACGATTTTTTCAAAGAAATTGGTCAGCCTGTCGCTGCCGGTGCGTTCTTGCCTCCTCCGGCAATGGGACATGATGAGATAGAGCGGCTACAGGCCATTGCCCAGAAGTACGGTCAGCAAGTATTCCCACCGGATTACTTAGGCTAGCCCGGTAAATCAAAGCCCAGATAAAACAAATGCGTCAATGAGCAATTTGCAGTTGCTCATTGACGCATTTGTGCATTCACACTTTATCTTCAGTTAAAGTACTTCAGCTTCACCACCTCTTTAGGATCGAGGAAGCGCCACTTGCCGCGGGGTAGGTCTTTTTTGGTAAGACCCGCGTACGTAGTGCGGTCGAGTTTGGTAACCTCATACCCCAGATGCTCAAAAATACGGCGGACAATGCGATTGCGACCCGAGTGAATCTCAATGCCAATAACGTGCGCATCGGGCGTAACGATGCTTAGCGCATCGGGTTTGATCAGGCCATCTTCGAGCTCAACACCGCGCTTAATCGCTTCGAAGTGCTCGTCGGTGATGGGCTTGTCGATCTCGACCTGATAGATTTTGCGGACGTTATGCGACGGGTGGGTTAGCTTATCAGCCAGTTCTCCGTCGTTAGTCAGCAGTAGCAGCCCCGTTGTGTTCCGGTCCAGGCGGCCTACCGGATACATCCGGAAGTTACCCGCATCGGCTACCAACTCCATCACGGTTTTCCGTTCTTCGGGATCATCCGTAGTGGTGATGTAATCCTTCGGTTTATTCAGCAGGACGTACACGAACCGTTCGGGATTCAGTGTTTTCGTGCCATACTTAACCGTATCGCCTTCTTTTACTTTGTAGCCCATTTCGGTCACGACTTTGCCGTTAACGGAAATGTCACCTCTGGCAATGAGTTCATCGGCTTCCCGGCGTGAACAAACACCTGAGTTGGCGATATAGCGGTTCAGACGCGTCAGGCCATCATCGGCAGCTTTACGTTTAGGCTGATCGCCTTCCTGGCGCTCCCGTCTTTGCATGGGGGCATTATGCCGCTTCTCTTCCAGATCGTAGTTGGGCGCTTTGGTATAGAAACCCGTGCGCCGTTCCCCCGATTCCTTCCGCTGTTCGGGGGAGAATCTCTTGGGCTCATTACGTGAGTTGCGACGGTCATCGCCACCGAATCGGTTGCGCTCGTCAGCGTCGCGCTGAAAACCACCTACCCGTTTGAATGCTGGCTTATCCTGCCGGTCGTTTCGGTCGCGTGACCCGGCAGGCCGGTTTGGACGATCGTTATCCCGGTTAAAACGAGGTCTTTCTGAATTGGAATTGTCGGAACGAGGTTCGCGGTTGAAACGGGTAGCCCCCGCATCCCGGCGATCGCCATCGCGCTCGAATCGGGGCCGGTCGTTACGTTCAAATTGGGGTTTATCATCTCTCCGATCACGATCGTCCCGATTGAAACGAGGTCGGGCTTCATCGTCGCGGTCCCGGCGGTTTGTAAAACGCTGGTCGCCCGGCCGGTTATCCTGGTTGGGACGGTCGTTGCCGCGGTCGAAACGAGGTTTGTCTGAATTGAAATTATCGGAGCGGGGTTCGCGGTTAAAACGAGGACGGTCCCCATCAGGTCGATTTCTATCGAAAGAAGGACGACGATCACCGGAACGGTTCTCATCGCGGCCGCGGTCGAAACTAGGGCGCGAAGGACGCCGGTCTGTCCGGTCGTTGTCGTCCCGGTTAAAGCGCGGACGAGTTCTATCGCCTGCATCGCCACCACGGCTGTTATCCCGGTCGAATCGGGGACGGCGGTCATCGGCACCACCTGAGCGATTGTCGGTCGGCCGATTCCGGTTAAAGTCTGGGCGAGGACCATCATTCCGGCGATCGATGGGCCGGTTGGGGCGGTCGTTGTCCCGGTTATAGCGGGGCGCTGAAGCATCCCGGCGGTCAGTGTTGCTGCTCCGGTTAAAACGTGGGCCGTCATTCCGGCGCTCTCCGCGGTTGCGGTCGTCATCCCGACGACCCGATGAACGACGATCACCGTCCCGGCTGTCGTTCGAGTCAAAATCCTGATTCATGGAATAATCCAGTAAATTGCCTTGTTTTATTTCTATGAAGTGCTGATTATCAGCGCGTGGGCTGAAATGTAGTTCAAAAGGGACGCAAAGTTACGGCTTTTCGCCGGAACCCTACTATGCCCAACATGTCTCCAACGCTTTTTCGGATAAAAACAATCCGCAGACCACAGAAGTCGTTACTAACTCGTGAGTTTCTGTGTCCGCGCCCCCTGTTAACCCGCTAAAATCTGGTTGGTGTACCAGTAGCAAGTGCCGACCTGAGACTCAAACCTACAACCAACTGGATCATGTCTCGCCCAACCCTGACGCCTTTATACACTCCCGACCGACGCGCCATCGAGCAGTCGATGATGAAACAGTACATCAACTGGTTATTTATTAAGAAAGGCTTGTATTTCCGGGATTACGACGACCTCTGGGATTGGTCGGTGACGGATCTTGAAGACTTTTGGGAGAGTATCTGGCAGTTCTTTGGCGTTCAGAGCCATACACCGTACCACCAGGTTTTTTTTAAACCGAATCCCCGGGAGATGATCGGTACCGAATGGTTCACCGGCGCGACGCTCAACTATGCCGAACACATTTTTCGGCATAAATCGACATCCCGCCGAACGGATGGAGGACGTACCGACGGGGCACCGGCTCTCTTATTCGCATCGGAGCGGCAACGGCTGAAAGCGATCAGCTGGGACGAACTGGAAGATCAGGTTGCGGCTGTGGCCGCGTACCTGCGTTTGCAGGGCGTTGGAGTCGGCGATCGGGTCGTATCCGTGTTGCCGAACATTCCGGAGGCCGTTATTGCATTTTTGGCGACTAACGCTATCGGGGCCGTCTGGTCGAGTTGTTCACCTGATTTTGGTACAGCCAGTGTACTTGACCGGTTTCAGCAAATCGAACCCAAAGTGCTCATTGCGGCCGACGGGTACACCTATAACGGTAAGGCCATTGACAAAACCGAAGCTACCCGTGAGTTAAGAATCAATCTGCCCACACTTCAGCGCGTGGTGTGGGTGCCGTACCTGAACCCCGATAGTCGACTCGAACGGGCCACGCTCTGGCAGGATGTACTGAACACGCCCGCGCCCGATGGACTGACGTTTGAACCCGTGCCGTTCAGCCACCCGATCTGGATTTTGTATTCGTCGGGTACAACCGGTAAACCCAAAGCCATTACGCATAGCGTTGGGGGTTGCCTGCTCGAACACCTGAAGGCGCTGGCACTGCATCAGGACGTCCGCGTGGGTGACCGCTATTTCTGGTATTCGACCACGGGCTGGATGATGTGGAATTACGCGCTTGGCTCGATGCTGGTTGGCGCTACGTTGGTGCTCTACGACGGCGCTGCGGGCTATCCGGATCTGAATGTGCTCTGGAACCTGGCCGACGAAGCCCGAATCAATCATTTCGGGGGCGGAGCGGCTTATCTGCTGGCCTGTCACCGGGCGGGAATAAAACCTTCTCAAACAAACCGGCTAACGTACCTGCGCACGATCGGTTCTACGGGTTCGCCCCTGCCGCCCGAAGGGTTCAGTTGGGTCTACGAGTCAGTTAAGCCGAACGTGTGGTTGATTTCGTTAAGTGGCGGTACCGACGTATGCAGCGGCTTCGTGGGCGGCAATCCGCTGCTGCCGGTCTATGAAGGCGAAATTCAGAGCCGGTTGCTGGGGTGTAAAGTCGAAGCATTTGACGAACATGCTAAGCCGGTTCGGGGTGCCCTGGGCGAAATGGTTATCCTGGAACCCATGCCGTCTATGCCGATTTACTTCTGGAACGACCAGAATAACGAACGGTACCGAAAAAGCTACTTTGAGGAGTACCCCGGAATCTGGCGGCACGGTGACTACATCCGCATTACCGAACGGAACGGCGTGATTATCTACGGACGCTCCGATGCTACGTTGAATCGGGATGGCGTTCGGATCGGGACAAGCGAGATTTATAGCGCCGTGGAGCAGTTGCCCGAAATTGCGGATAGCCTGGTGGTAGGGTTGGAGCGACCCGGCGGTCGCTATTTTATGCCTTTATTTGTGGTTTTGCGGGACGGCTTTACGTTAAACAACGACCTCATCACGCGCATCAAGCAAACGTTACGTAGTCAGTTCAGTCCGCGCCATGTTCCCGACGCAATTTATCCGGTTAGCGACATCCCGTATACCATCAGCGGCAAGAAACTCGAAACGCCGGTCAAGAAGATTTTAGCCGGTGTAGATGCTTCTCTCGTCACCAGCAAAGATACCCTCCGTAACCCGGCGGCTTTAGACCAGTTTACCGAGTTTTCGATGGAGCAATAAGGTCTGCCGCAAACATGAAATGGGCTGAAATGCAGGCTGATTACCCGCTTTTTATATATTCCTTAAATTTTTATACCGTACAAGACCTTCTGGCAAACATTTCGCTATCTTCTGCTCGTTTAGGGGGTAGATATTATCTGATGTAAGGAGGGCTAGAACAGAATGGAAGCAGGACAACACGTCAAC
Organism: Spirosoma knui; assembly: GCF_054780635.1. Taxonomy (NCBI): domain Bacteria; kingdom Pseudomonadati; phylum Bacteroidota; class Cytophagia; order Cytophagales; family Cytophagaceae; genus Spirosoma; species Spirosoma knui. The sequence continues at coordinate 249,785 of NZ_BAAGVY010000011.1, forward strand.
GATGAATCGGCCGGGCAGAAAGGCACCGGGCGCCCGGGCGCTAACAGTCAGATTCAAAACGATAAAGCAACGGTTCGATTACCTATGCTGCTGGGAATCACCTTAGCCGGTGGTATGCTAGTAGGCGCCACATTTTTTGGGGGCGCTAAAAGCATTAATAACATTGGGCGTGGCTATGCCAAATACCGCGAAATTCTGCAACTGATTGAAAACAACTACGTTGATACGGTCAATACGGATGAATTAGTGGATTTCTCGATCGAGAAAATGCTGCATAAGCTCGATCCGCATACCGCCTATATGAACCCGCAGGACGCGGTAGCCGCGCGGTCGCAGCTGGAAGGTGGATTCGATGGCATTGGGGTCGAATTCAATATCTATAAAGATACCGTTTACGTGGTGACGCCCCTGGCGGGTGGGCCGTCGGAGGCTGCCGGTATTCAGAGCGGGGATAAGATCATTAAAGTGAACGATACGCCCCTGGCCGGTGGAAAAATAGAGAATAGCGCGGTGTTCAAAGCCCTCCGGGGCAAACGCGGTACGGAGGTGAAAATGACCATTCTGCGCAAAGGCGACAAAGAGCCCAAAGTCTTTACCGTGACCCGCGAACGGATTCCGACTTACTCGGTTGATGCGGCTTATATGGTCGACGGAAAAACGGGATACATCAAAGTAAATCGCTTCTCGGAAACGACCTATGATGAGTTCAAGTCGGCGCTGAACACCCTAAAGGCGCAGGGCATGACCCAACTGATGCTCGATTTGCGAAATAATCCGGGAGGCTACATGGACCGTGCGACGAGTATAGCCGACGAGTTCATCTCGGGCAATAAGCTGCTGGTCTATACCAATGGCAAAGACAGTCGCTACGATCGCCAGACGCACGCGCGGGTGACGGGTCAGTTTGAAGAAGGGCCACTGGTGGTGCTGATTGATGAGGGAAGTGCTTCGGCTTCGGAGATTGTAGCGGGTGCTTTGCAGGACCACGACCGGGCGTTGATCGCGGGTCGGCGGTCGTTCGGGAAAGGGCTGGTGCAGATGCCGGTTCAACTCTCCGACGGTTCGGAGTTACGCCTGACCATTTCCCGGTATTACACGCCGAGCGGACGTAGCATTCAGAAGCCCTACATACCCGGTCAGGAAGGGGACTACGAAAAAGACCTTGAACTACGCTCGAAGCGGGGTGAGTACTACATCGCGGACTCTATCAAAAACGATCCGAAATTGAAATTTAAGACCGACGGTGGCCGGGTTGTTTACGGTGGGGGCGGCATTACGCCAGACTATTTTATCCCACGCGATTCGAGCTGGCAAACACCGTATCTGTTGCAACTGTACGGCAAGAACATCATCCGCGAATTTGCGATGGAGTACGCGAACGACAACCGGAAGAAGCTCGACAAACTTTCATTCGATGAGTTCAACCAGGCCGTAAACATCAACGATGAGCTGCTGGCCCGGCTGGTGAAAGACGCTACGGCCGAAGGCATCAAATACAATGAAAAGGAATTCCAGCGCTCGAAGAATTACATCCGTACGCAGGTAAAAGCTCTTGTGGCTCGGTACGTATATCAGAAGAACAACAAAGCCGGACAGAACAATGAGTATTTCAAAATTGCCGGTGAGGTCGATGATACGTATCAGAAAGCCCTGAAACTCTTCGACCGGGCTAACAAGCTTGAACACGGTACGTTTACGTACAATCAGCCCGAGCGGAAATAGAGCTGAGAGAATCGGAAAATCGAAGTGCGTGCAGAAGGTAGAACCAATCTATCTTCTGCACGCACTTCGATTTTTAGGCGTTTAGTTGAGCGTTTGTTTCTTGCTGAACTGATACACCAGCCCAAGAAACGATTGCAGGTTACCCGTCTTGAAGTCTTTGCGGGCGTATGGGGCAAGCTCAAACGCAACCCGCAGGTTCGGTACAAACGGAATAGGCTTAATCCGTACGCCAACATGCAGCGAATAGCCTTCCAGTACGTCCCGATCGTCGATGCTGTTCAGAAAATTGAACCGAACGCCCAGGCCCGTGTAGTAGTTGACCTGTTCTTTACGGACAACGTTCACCATCGGGCAAAAGGTGGTGCTGAGCGAGCCGAACACCGTATTCGTTTGAACACGGGCGTCGAGCCAGAGGGCGCGGTCAGCATTTGAACTGACGGAAATAAGGTTGTTGAACGGATAGTAGGCCACCGACGCCTGACCAAAGGCGGATGCGGCAAGGCTAACCAATAGCGCAGTTAATACGTGTTTCATGGCCGCAAAGCAACGACTTTCCGGCTACAAACAAAGCCAAAGGCTGAGCCGCTCAGTCAAAATCTGAGCAAAGAGCTATCAGTAATACATTGGCTCGCCTTAAAAGAACGGAATAAGACGCGTAACGTAGTGCGTTCGTGCATGAAGCACGAACTACCCATTGCTTAACGGCCTAGCCAGTCTTTAAACTCCGACAACCGGCTCATACTAACAAACACCTCGTGGCGAGACGCGGGCGACAGATCAAGTTTGAATTTTCCGGCTGAATAGGCATGAACCGTCTGGAGGGCAGTGCGCGCGACGATAAACTGGCGATTCACCCGAAAAAAATGGCTTGGGTTCAGCAAATCCGATAACTGGTCGAGGCTGTATTCGAGCGGTAGCAATTGACCGGCTTTGGTCAGCATGAACGTAGCTTTCTCCTCCGAAAAGAAGTACGCAATGTCGGTTACCTCCACGCTATGTATTTTGGTGCCGAGGCTAACCATAAACCGCTCTTTGAAGCCACTCGAAGGGGATTTCTGGATATACTGGAGCAGCGTAGTCAGGTCTGGATGCGCCGGTTGGCTACGTAGCGTTTTGAACTTCTCAAGAGCCGCGACCAGCTCGTCGTAGTCAACCGGTTTGAGCAGATAATCGATGCTGTTCACCTTAAACGCTTTCAGGACGTACTCATCGTAGGCAGTCGTGAAAATAACCGGCAGGTTGATCGTTAGTTGGTCAAAAATGCGGAAAGCAAGCCCGTCTTCGAGGTGAATATCCATAAATGCCAGATCGGGCATCGGGTGGTGGGTAAACCACTCCACGGCTTCGTTTACCGAGGGGAGCTGGGTCAGAATATGGATCGTTGGGTCATATTTCTTCAGCAGTCGCTCCAGTTGGCGGGCGTTGCGATCTTCATCTTCAACAATGACGACGTTCATCATAAAAGAGGGATTTTGACAAAAAACGATTGGTCCTGCTGGCCGTACGTTACGGGCCGGGAAGTAAGCAGGACGTAACGGTTGACAATATTTCGTAACCCTACACCCGTAGACGTTTCGGGTTGATCGCGCAGTAACAGCGGGTTTTCCACCACAAGTACGTCTGCCTGACAGTAGATCCGAATGTGAAGAGGAGCTTTTACCGACATTCGGTTGTGTTTGATCGCATTCTCGACCAGCAGTTGAAGCGCTAAAGGCGCGATTCGGTACTGCTCCTGCTGGGTCTGATCGAGTTCGATTGAGACGTTGAATTTACGCTCAAACCGGATTTCCAGCAAAAACGTGTAGGCCTGAATGAACTCCACTTCCGTTTTAAGGGAAACGAGTTCCTGATCCCGCTGCTCAAGAATGTAGCGATACACCTTGGAAAGCTGTTTTATGTATTTCTCGGACAAATCCGCGTCCTCATGCACCATCGACATCAATATGCTCAAACTATTGAAGAGGAAGTGCGGGCTGAGTTGGTGTTTCAGCGCTTCGACCTGACTTAAAGCCGCTTCTTTTTCCGACTGCTCGGCCCGAAGCTTCACCTCTTTCAGTTGCTGGTAGGAGCGGGATATAATGGTCAGGTAAAAGGCAGATAACATCACGACGAGGTTAAACACCTTGTTCACCCGCTGCAAATAAGCGAAAACGTCTGGGCTAAACGGAGGGGGATGGGGCTGTGTCTGTTGCTGTGGCTCAATCACGAAGGAAAAAATCGCAAAAATGATCCATTGAAAAACCTGAGCGTAGAGCAGCGCCAGCCCGAGCGAAATAAGCATGCTCAACACGAGCGCCCCCCAGTTGAAGTCCAGTAGGAAATCGTCGCCAAAGAGTCGAAACAGCTGGAGTTGCAGCCAGTCTGTGATAATAATCCAGACGAAATACAGGCCCAGGGCAACCAGAACAATAATGCTGATAAACGGCAGAATCTCCACCAGCTTAGCCGGGTTGCGAACCGACTGAGGCAGGTTGATATAAAGCAGTAAGGGTGAATACAGCACGAGTAACCGAATGGCCAGTTGCCATTTTTGTCGGTACGTAAGCGTTGCGACCATGCTACGTTGTCAAAGGCAAAGCAACCCGGCGGCTACTACTGCTGAGCGTGAAAAAAGAGTCGAACCGTTCAGTTGGTTTAGTAAGGAAGCTGGTTTTTGTTCGTGTCAGGATTGGCTAGCTAGTTTGCTTTCCGTATGGTTTGGCCAATACGTATTGGCCAAACCAGTAGCCTTCTCAGGCATTAAGATTCCTGAACGACGAAACTTTCGTGAGGGGCATCCTGCACAACAAACGTTCTAACGAAGGTTTCTTTGTCGGTTTTCAGCGTCAGCCGATACGTACCGGCGGCTAGATTCGAGAAATCGAATTGGCGACTCAATCCGTTTTGAAGGGCTACAGTTGCATCGTAGACCGGCTGACCTTCGGCATTCAGGATGGCAAGCTGACCTCTGGTTTGATTCGGTTGAACGTACAGCTTGATTTTATGTTCGGGCGTCATCACCAGATGGGCCTGAGCGGTTGACGGTTGTGGGGTTAGTTCCGCAGCGAAGGATGCCGTACTGGCTACCAGGCCTAACATCAGCATTAAGACTTTTTTCATGGCTTTTTGGAGTAAGTAGTTGTTTATCTCGTTCGACCGGTAGACCTTATCGGCGGCCGGTGAAACAAAATTGCCATAAGATTACCAGGTCAGAAACAAAAAGGCGATGAGTGTTCGAATCCGGCCGATGAGCGTGAGGTTTTGGGAGCTGAGTGATGCTCGTTGTTTACGGAATTTCTTCCGATGTAACTGGCTATGATAGACTTATCTCCATAAGCTGAACTAGAACGTAACAACCTGTCGAATGGCTTCACCGTTCGCGAGTCGGTCGAAGCCGGTGTTAATCTGGTCAAGCGGCAGTGTGTGGGTCAGCAACGTATCGACCGGCAGACGGCCGGATTGGTATAGCGCGATGTATGCCGGAATGTCGCGGGCAGGAATACAGCTTCCCAGATAAGACCCCTGTAGCGTCCGTTCTTCGGCCACCAGCTTCAGTGGAGACAGCTCCAGGCGTTTGCTGGGGTGGGGCAGACCGGCGGTTATCGTTTTGCCGCCCCGAGCCGTTGCATTAAAGGTAAATTCTAAAGCAGCTACCACGCCGGCAAATTCAAGACCGACATCGACACCGCCCCTTGTGCAGTCTGTTACCTGTTCAAGAGCGGTTGGGTCCGACGGGTCAATGGCGACATGCGCACCGAGCGCCAGCGCCTGCCGACGCTTCTCGGGGTTGATGTCGGCAACGAGAATCTGACTGGCTCCGCTGGCAATAGCGCCCAGTAAAGCCGCGAAACCTACACCACCCAGCCCCGTAATCAATACGGTTTGCCCGAGCATTAGTTTCGCGGTGTTGACAACTGCGCCTACGCCCGTAATAACAGCGCAGCCAAACAAAGCTGCAATCGTAAATGGTAGGTTCTTGTCTATTTTTACCAGCGAGTGACGGGAAGCTACCGCATACTCGGCAAAGCCCGATACACCCAGGTGGTGAAATACGACCTGATGCCGATTGCCGTGCAGGCGTATACCACCGCTCAGCAACGTACCCTGCGTATTGGCCGAAGCACCCGGCTCACACAGCGCGGGTCGACCCGTTGTGCAGGGCAGGCAATGACCGCAGGTCGGCACAAACGAAAAAACGACGTGGTCGCCAACGGCCAGATCAGGCACGCCAGGACCACATTCAACCACTTCGCCAGCGGCTTCATGGCCTAGAGCCATCGGTAGCGGCCGTGGTCGAGTTCCGTCAATGACCGACAGGTCGGAATGGCAGAGGCCGGCCGCGTGAATCTTTACCAATACCTCCCCAGGCTGAGGTCCTTGTAAATTGAGTTCCTCAATGCGCAGGGGTTGGCTTATGGCGTAGGGGCGCTCAAGACCCATCTGGTGTAAAACAGCCGCTTTGATGTGCATACGAATCGCGTTTAGTACCCGCCCAAGTGAAGGCTATTCTACATAAAGGGTCTGTAGTACTGTTCTTAACGTATCAGGGAGCGGAACCGGCCGTTGTGTCTGGCGATCGACGTAAACGTGCACAAAGTGTCCCTGCGCTGAAGCTAAATTGGCCTCGTTTCTGAAAATGCCGACCTCGTAGCGAACGCTGGACCTGCCCAACTTACTGATCGATAGGCCAGCCGTGACTTCGTCAGGAAAAGCAATCGACGAAAAATAGGTGCATTGCGTTTCGACCACCAGGCCAATAATCTCACTTGCCCGGATGTCTAGTGCGTTGTTGGCGATCAGAAATTGGTTGACGACCGTATCGAACCAGCTGTAATAGACAACGTTATTAACATGACCATACGCATCGTTATCCATCCAGCGCGTAGTGATGGTTTGAAAATACTGAAAATCGCTCCTTTGTTTGGCGGTTGCTCGCATGGTTTCTCGTCTGGATTGCTTTGGTAGTCTAAGCAGAAGTATGCCTGCAAAATACAGGAATCAGAACAATGGAGTGCTTAAAGGCCTATAAACACGCGGGCGGTTCAGAACTGAGTCCGAACCGCCAGCGCGTGTGGTACGGTGTTGTAAAAGGCTATTTATCAATCATAATGTTTGCTGCGCCGTTGGCCTCGAACGTATTGATTGTCGCTGCATCGGCGTTCAGCACGCAGTTGTAGCCGACGTAAATACCGTGACCGGTGCTGCCGCTAATTTTCGTGTTTTTGATCGACATAGCGGCTTTGGCTCCATACACCGCAATGTTTGTTTTCTTACCCGATACAATTGCGTTGCTGCCGGCATTGCTGATTTCGGCGTATTCGATAACGTTCTGCGGGCTGGTTGAGTAACAGATCAGCCCTCTCCAGTAGCCGGGTGTGCGGCTTGCTCCCGTGATGGTAATTTTCTCCGTTGCGGTGCCTTTAGCCGACATGTAGCCCTCGCCGTTAATCCGGATAGCTGCGTCGCGTCCTACTTCAATCGTAACGCCGGGATTTAACTTCCAGCCCGTATTCACGGTGAGGTCGCCATTCAGCCGGTACGGTGTTTTGTCGGTAAAACCAGGCCACACCGTTTCGTTTTCTTGCCCATCTTTAATAGCTGATGCGCTTACTTCCACAACATTACGTCCATTGCCACCCGTGAATACGGATGCGGCATCGAGTTTAATTACGTTCACCGCATCGAGTAAGATACCGGCTTCGGTGTTGTTCTTGAACGAGTTGGTGCTAAACTCCCGCAGAATCGACCCTTCATTGACAAAAAGGCCGTAGCCGTCGTTATCCGCGAACAGGCTGTTTTTCAGCGCGATCTGAGCTTTGCCGTTGCCGAAAAGCGCCATACCCGCTTTAACGCTACTGAGCAAAACCCGGCTGCCCGCGTGGTGCACTTCAATATTCTCAAATACGTTTGCGTTGCTGCCTGAATACACCATAATACCGACCCAGAATCCTTTGGTTTTCTGAACACCTACGAACTTGATTTTCTTATCGGCTTCGCCTTTTGCTACGATGAGCCCTTCGCTGTTGACGTCCAGACGGGCGTCCCGCTCGAAGGCGATTACTACGCCAGGGTTGATGGTCAGTTCCGACGTAACGGCTATGCTCTTGGTGATGATGTAGTCAGGCAGTTCGGGATTGAGGACGCGGTCCGTTAAAACCGTTTTAACCGTAATGTTCTGGGTGATGGCCAGCGGCTCGGCAACGGTTGCGGTTACCAGGACTTTGTCGGTACTACGGGCCGTACCGTTTGAAACGGTTAGTTCCAGTTCGTATTCGCCAACTTCGTCAGGAGTGAACGTAGGCTTAGGCGTTGTCGGGCCACCCAGTGTTACGTTGCTTATGGCAGGTTTACGGATGAGGTTCCACTGGAATGTAAGCGGTTTGCCCTGGTTGTCGGCTGATGCGCTTCCGTCGAGCGTAACGGGCTGGCCAACCTGAACGTTCTGATCGACACCGGCCGCTGCGAGCAGGGTGCTGTCGGGCACTATTTCGGTTTCTTTTTTACAGCCCGTTACCAGAATAGTCGTGGCAAAAAGTAAGGTAAAGAATCGGCTGAGCATCCGAGCCGGTTTAAACGTATTCGTGTTGGAGAGGAAGGAAACAGAGGGTTTCATTAGTATTATTTTGCGTTGTGTTTTGGTTTTATTGACCCAAAATTGAGAGAGCGAACTTCCTTACCCCATCTGATTAGGGGCGAACAGGAATAAATGATCGATTAACCGTCACAATGGATCAACAAAGCGAGATGTCTGCTGGAAGGCAGACTGCGTGGAAGACGATGATTCGTGCGCTTTGTTTTGCTTCGACCACCTGATTTCTTTGTACCTTTACGCCCGTTTGCGGCAGGTAGCCTGTAGCTGCACTTAATCCGACTACCTGATAACAGGCCGCTCATCAACTGTCTAGTTCAACTATGTCTTGGTTCGTTAGAAAAGATAAGGGCATTCAAACCCCAACCGAAATGAAGCTGGAGGCTCCTGACGGTCTGTGGTACCAGTGTCCAAACTGTAAAAAGGTGATGCACACGCGGGAACATAAGCTCAATGCCTACACCTGCGTGCATTGCAACTACCACGAAAAGATTGGCTCAGACGCCTATTTCTCGATTCTTTTCGACGATAACGAGTTTACCGAGCTTGATCAAACCATGAGCTCGGCCGATCCGCTCGGCTTCGTCGATACAAAGCCTTACCCTAGCCGGGTGAAGGCAACCATCGAAAAGACGGGCCTACGCGATGCCGTTCGGACCGCCTATGGTACCATGAATGGTGTGGACGTAACCATCGCCGTCATGGACTTTAATTTTATCGGCGGCTCAATGGGATCGGTTGTGGGTGAGAAGATTGCCCGGGCCATTGACCACGCCATGAAAACCCGAACGCCATTTCTGATGATCTCCCGCTCGGGTGGTGCGCGGATGATGGAAGCGGGATTTTCGCTCATGCAGATGGCAAAAACCTCAGCAAAACTGGCCTTGTTATCACAGGCGAAGCTGCCTTATATCTCGCTGCTGACTGACCCGACAACCGGGGGCGTAACGGCTTCGTACGCCATGCTGGGTGATTTTAACATCGCCGAGCCCGAAGCGCTTATTGGCTTTGCCGGGCCGCGGGTCATTCGCGAAACGATCGGTAAAGACCTACCCAAAGGGTTCCAGAGCGCGGAATTTGTGCTGGAACATGGCTTCCTCGATTTCATTGTCGATCGGAAAGACCTGAAAGACAAGCTGGCGAGCCTGTTCCGGATGTTGCAGTAACGAGGGATCAGGAGCGAGGAGATAGGAATGAGCCCTATTTATGTGTCTATTTCTTTCAATAAGCGGAGCCTTCTCACTCCCATCTCTTCGCTCCTGATTCCCCCAAAGCCATGCGTCTCGTCTCCCATCCGGTTCTGTGCAACTACTACGTTACGTACCGCTGCAACGCGGCCTGTGGTTTTTGCGACATCTGGGAGCGCCCCTCGCCCTACGTTACGCTCGACAGTGCCCGCCAGAATCTGCGTGATCTCAAAAAGCTGGGCGTTCGGGTCGTGGATTTTACGGGGGGAGAGCCCTTGCTGCACCGACAGTTGCCCGAACTGCTCACCGAAGCCAAAGAGCTCGGCCTGATTACGACCGTTACGACCAATGCGCTGCTGTATCCCAAACAGGCGGAACGCCTTCGGGGGCTGGTCGATATGCTTCACTTCTCCCTCGATTCGCCGGTGGCCGACGAGCACGACCGATCGAGAGGAGTCCGGTGTTTCGACAAGGTTATGGAATCCATCGCTATCGCCAGGCAGTTAGGCGAACGGCCCGACATCTTATTCACCGTTTTTGAGCATAATGTGCACCAGATTCGGCAGATGCACGAAGAAATCTGTTTGCCCAACGATCTGGTCCTGATCCTGAATCCGGTCTTTGAGTATAACGCGGTGCAAACCGGCGAACGCTTCTCGGAAACGGCCCTGCAGCAAATGTCGTGGTGGGGACGGCAGAAAAACGTGTACCTCAACGACGCCTTCATTCAGCTCCGGCGGGATGGGGGCAATCATGTTGACGATCCCATCTGCCGGGCGGCCAGCACCACGATTGTCATTTCGCCAGAGAACATGATCGTACTTCCCTGCTACCACCTGGGCCTCAAAGACTTTCCCATTAACGATAATCTGTTTGACCTGTATCGCTCCGAGGAAGTTCAGAAGCTAGTAGCGCTGGAAGGTCGCTTACCCGCCTGCGAAGGTTGCGCGATCAATTGTTACATGCAGCCGTCGTTTGCGGTAGAGATGAACAAATACTGGTGGAAAGCCCTACCCAGTACGTTGAAATACAACTGGGTGAAGGGAACCTGGAAGCAGCTCTTGTAACTACCGCTTAACCACTTTTCGGACCAGCGACCGTCCGCCTACTTCAGTACGTACTACGTACTGACCCGGTGCCAAACTACCCATGCTAATCACCTGCTCGTGCTGACGGGATGCTTTTGTGAACGCAAGCTCATGTAGTAGCCGACCTGTAGCATCTATCAACTGAAGGGTTGCCGGTGAAGCCTTAGCGGTTTGTACAACCACCTGCAAACGGTCGTCGACCGGATTCGGAAAAACGGTAAGCGTTACGTCATCAGTGGCATATTCAGGAATGGCCGTCACAACGGCTTCGACCGCAGCCGGTTCATACCCCGGAATAACGGCCGGTGTGCCCGGCTGATCAACGACTAGTACGCTAATCTCTTCGACGGTCTGGCTAATAAGCGTACCCCGTCTGAACTCACTCACGGTTACGGCAATGCTGTAGGCGCCTTCTTCAGTGGGGGCATTCCAGACCAGACTGCCCGTGCGGCCGTTCAGTTTAAACGTACCCCGGCGCGTTACGTCATTGGGGAAGCTATACGAGTCAACCGGCTCGCGAAGGCATTGATCCGACGAGTGGCTGGTCGAAGGCGTGGCTAAAGCGTATACCAGGCTATCACCTTCGGCGTCCGTGGCCGAAAACGCAATGGTTGCGGGCTGATTGACACTCAGTCTGAATCCGTTCTGAGGAAAGGCTAAGGTTGGGGTAGTATTTGGCGTTTGCGTATTCGTGGAAATAGACGTAGTGAGGAGCAGCGGCAATTGATCGGCGCGGGTTATGTTTCTGGCGGTGGAGCGGTTTTGTATGGATGTAGACAACACGTAGTTCCCCGGACCGGCGTAGGTATGGACAATCTGGTATGTATTCACACTAAGCGTATTATCGCTTGTTCGTACGCGTGCTACTCGGGTAACGTTCGAGCTGGTTCCATCGCCGAAGCAAACACTGATCAACTGCGCCTGGTCGGCGGCTGCCAGTCCCGACACTTCATCGAGGTAGACCGTTACGGTTACTTCATAGCTGGTTGTTGAGCCAGAAATGGCTTTGGCCTGAATGTAGCCGCCCCGCAAATGCGTAGCGAGTGCTGTCTGAACGCTCAACAGCGTCAGGCATAGGAGCGTAAATGATTTCATAATGGCGTTACCGGAAGAGAAGCTGAACTTTACCGGATAACTGAAAATGGCTACATACCCATATACCGATTTCAGAACATTTCGTAAGCGGTCGTAATTACAAAAGGTAGGGCACTGGCCATCTGGCAAAATTTCCTTGTACCTATACTACCTCATTGTTGACAGTGCACATCTACAGGCAATTTTTTGCCGACTAATAGAGATAGCCGTCGTTGGAATGCTCCAGGCTATATCTCACATAGTCAAGCGTGTGTCTCATGTCATGTCCTAGAATAGGTTTACAGCCCGCAACTGAGCTGTAACATGAACAAACGACAAAGAGCCGTACGAGAATACTTACTGGGTGGGTGCACCT
>NZ_BAAGVY010000012.1:0-256855 GCF_054780635.1 Spirosoma knui
TCGACTTGCATGTATTAGGCCTGCCGCTAGCGTTCATCCTGAGCCAGGATCAAACTCTCCATCGTAAATATTAGTGTGATAAGATAAATCTCATCACTGTCTTGTTCAACCGACACCCGAAGGTGTAAGGCTGAGTCTTTCTGTGCTGACCGTTTGTCAAAGAACTTCGCGCCTGGCCCGTTGGCCGAAGCGTTGTATCAATCTACCCTATGATTTAGTCACAAGTTAAGAACTCGGCTTGAAGGCCTGGCCCACTTTCCTGTCTATTCAGGGGATTGATTTGCTGATTGCAACAAATTGATAACGCCATATTTGGGGCCCGTAGTTCATCCAAAGCGCTTTTTTTTTGCAACTTTTTCTTAACCTACTGACCATCAGCAAATAACCTCCAGGCGGAGCGTTTCGCTCACTTTGGTAGCCTTAGGTTATCAGAGGAGCAACATCCACTCGGTAAGTGGAGTTCCGATTAACTGACTATTTTCCTGCTTTTTTACAGGTTAGGTCAGCCGATATTCATCACAATGAAGTTAACTTATAGACAATCAGTAGATTTCTTTGTTTAGAATAGTTGTGACGCTAAGTAAATCCATTGTTCAGTCGCTATTGAACGAAGAGAGTATGACAGATTGCGTTTTAATTGATACGAGGTGTACGGTTTAGTGGTCACAGCGGAAAACAAAATCAGTAAAGTCAGTTTGATTCTATAATTTTACAATTCTATAAAATCAATAGATTTAAAAGTTTATCAACTGACCTTCCAACATGTGATGAATGTAACCAACAAGCATGTAACACTTAAACGCAATTTTGGTCAGGCTACCTTATTGGTAGTTGAAGATACAGACGACCAATGGGTACTTATCAATAAAGCTGTGCAGCAATGTTTGCCGGAGGTGAAGGTTTCCCGAACGGCTACCGCTGAGCAGACAATATCATTGCTTGAAAAGTGGTATCGTGATGACTTTGAAGTGCCTAAACTTATCCTGCTGGATTTATACTTACCGCAGCGGACTGACGGCTGGGAACTGCTCTTGCAACTTAAAGAACTAGGCCCACCTTTCAATCAAATTCCAATTGTGATGTTTAGTTCGTCAGCTTCGTCTACCGACATCACGGATGCCTATCAACTGGGCATTTCGTCTTTTCTGATAAAACCCATCGATTTTTCGGGCTGGCTTACCTGTTTTTCGCAGATCCGAACGTATTGGTGGGAGACGGTTACGCTTCCATCAGCCAGCCGTAGTCTACTTTAAACACATACTGTTCTCAGCCGCAAGCCATGATGAAACCAACGAAACTATTACAGTCCTGCCGAAGCAAACGGATCAATAACAGAGAAGCCTGGTAAAGAAAGTTTGATTTCAGCAGATCACTTAACGGATGCAAAGACTGACGCCAAAGGTGATGGTGGCGATCAGGCTAACGTACGAGGGGGTGATTCTACGGTTGGGGGCGCTGACCTTTCCCTGGACGATTTATCTGAGGGAGTTGACGAGGGATGATGAATCTAACGTAGTGATCAGGTGAATTATACCGGCCATTACGCTAGATTTTGTTTGGTTTGCTTACTAGTGGATGGGTTTGTCAATAGTTTCCCCAATCACCGTCACCATCCAGATCAGCGCCGGACAATGGCCAGATAAACGTTAAAGAAGCTGATAAAACGTAGTGGTACGTCTGTCAGGCAAGACGGAGCGAATGGCTACACAATTCGTCCGGCCCAGTACGTAGTTGGCAAGATAGTCCTTACGGGGTTGACCCGATTAAGCTATTTTGTTGGCCTGTCGATCGACGCTAAATGCCGTTTTTTGAATTGTGAAGGATTTTCGTTCGTAGCCTTCCTGAAAATTCGATTGAAATACGACAGGCTGTCAAACCCGCTGCTGAAACAGGCTTCGGTTACAGTCCGGTCGAGCAGGAGCTGTTTTTTGGCCTGACTGATTCGGTATTGGTTTACAAAATCAGTAAACGTCAGCCGGGTCATACGTTTGATATATCGGCAGAAAGCCGCTTTCGTCAGATTGGTTAAGTCAGCCACTTCGTCCAGATCGATACGTCGCGCGTAGTTCTCTTCCACAAACTGATAAATACGTCGGATTCGTTGCTGTTCGCTGCGGTTGTAGGCGTGTTCAACCGGCCGGGCATTGAGGAGTACACACTCATCGGTTGTAGCCAGGTCCTGGAAAATAGCTAGCAGGCTGAGCAGTTGCCGAAAAGGGGGTTGTTTCAGAAGCTGCGTCAACTGCACACCGATTCGCTGCTTTGTCTCTCCGTTGAACGAAATACCCCGTCGTGCCCGCTCGAATAATCCGGCTATGTCCGCCAGTTCGGGCATGCCCCCCAGGTCATTTTTGAGGAACTGCTCGCTCAACTGCACGACGACCTCGTGGTACTCCGCTTTAACGCCGTAGTCGAAATTAAGGTGAGGTACGTTGGGACCAATAAACACCAGGTCACTTCCCTCGTACGTAGAGATGTGTTCGCCGACATGACGGGTTCCGCTTACTCCTTCGATATATACGAGTTCGTATTCGGGGTGATAATGCCAGTAGAATAAGTCGTTCAGGTGCGGAGTCAGTAAGATCCGAAACGAACTATTGGTGTCGGGCTGAATCGATTCAAGCTTACTCTTCATTGGCAGCTATTGTTTACTATTCCTATAAGTGTGCGCGAAAGGCGGCTAGTGTGCTTATTTATCTAAGGTTGATTTATTTCCGGACAAACTAATTACTAAAGAGCAATATAGTTCAAATTTCAGTCATTATAGGCGGGGCGAAGCATACCTTCAAAACTGTAATTTTACTATAACTACTATAACAAAATCAACAGCACGTAATGGAAACCCAAATCCCAACCCTGCCAGAACAGTCTGTCACCATGATTCCAGACAATGCGCATAAAGACATTCCCGGTAATCCGTCTACCCCGACCAGTAGTCATCTCAAGCTCAACGACCGCTCGAACGGCAAGCCGCTGCGGGTACTGTCGGAAGAAGATTGGCAGTTCTGGATTGACAACGGGTACGTAATCGTTAAGCAGGCGGTTCCGCGCGAGCAGGCCGAAAGGCTGGCGGCTGTTTTGTGGGAGTTTGACCAGAAAAATTCGAACGATCCAACAACCTGGTACGCTCCACCACGGGCCGAAATGAAAATGAAGGAGCTGACTAACAGCGGTATGGTCGAGATTTATAATCATCCGCTGATGTGGGCAAACCGTCAATACCCGCGCGTCTATGAAGCGTTCGTTGACGTTTGGGGGACCGAAAAACTCTGGGTAACCATCGACCGCGCTAATCTGAACTTCCCTGTTCGGCCTGGTTTTGAGTTCAAAGGCTTCATCCACTGGGATTACGACCCAGAAACCAAACCCCAGAACGTACAGGGCGTACTGGCTCTGGCCGACCAGACCGACGAAAATATGGGAGGCTTTCAGTGCGTACCTGAACTCTACCGTACGTATGATACGTGGAAATTGACGCAGGCCGAGGATCGGAATCATTTTAAGCCCGACGTTACTGGTTTCGAACTCGTGAAGGTAAAGCTCGAAGCAGGGGATCTGTTGATCTTTAACAGTACGCTGGCCCACGGTATCCGGCCCAACTTATCGACCGATAAAGTACGTATTGCCCAATATATTTCCATGATGCCCGCTCAGGAGGACAACGAAGCCCTTCGGCAATGGCGAATCACCTCCTGGCGCGACCGGCAGGCTCCCGAAGGATACGCGTTCCCTGGAGACCCACGCGGTTGGGAGAAAACAAAATATCCAGTCGCTGAGCTATCTCCATTAGGCAAGAAACTACTTGGACTCGACCCGTGGTAAACGGTTTAGGTTTTTAACTAATGATCAGTTCCAACATGGCATTTTGATGCCATAATTGGGTATGGTTTAGTTAACTGCAAGCCAGTGTTTACTGACGCTCAGCCCCGCCGTGGCGGGGCTGAGCGTCAGCTTTTGTACGAATAACCTGTTTAATCAAATTTCACAATTCGTCGGCTGACTTAAACCGATATAGATACGGTGCTTTATGAGGTGTGCCCGATCGCCGTTCAGCCAGGCGCTCCAGTTGATCAGAAGCCATCACTTTTTTGTAAAAATTACGGGCATCCAGCGAACCGCCCAGTATCGTTTCGTGCAGCCGCTGCAATTCGGGTATGGTAAATGGCTCTGGTAACAGATGGCTGATCGGCTGGTCGCTCAGTTGCTTGCGCAGTGCGGTTAACGCTACGTTGATAATGTGATTGTGATCGAACAGTAACGGTGGTATATCGTCCAGAATCCACCAGCGACACTCCTCCGTAAGCATATCAGGTGTTGGCATTACCTTTGAATAATCGACGAGGGCATAATAGCCGATAGAAATGGTTCGCTCGGACCATTGAATGCCGCCCAAGGGCAACCCGGTCCGGCGCCAGGTATCATCCTGGTCGTAGCGATTTGCTTCCCCAAAAACATGAAACTGGTGCAGATACAATTTATCTAAGCCGGTCCGCTCCCGAACGACCCGCTCAGCGGCTGTATCGACGGACTCAGTTTTATAAATAAACCCACCGGGCAAACTCCACTCGTTTGTTCCCTTCCAGCGCAGCAGCAGAACTTTCAACTGGCTTTCGTGAAAGCCAAAAATCACCCCGTCAATTGACAGGTAGTGAATGCATTGTTCTGATACCTGCTGAAAATAGCGAACTCCCGGATGATTATAATCGATCATAAAATCTTACAAGTATCGCTTTATGTATTTTTAACGTAATGAATCTTTACGTAGTTTTGACGTAAAGATAGTATTTACAAAATGTAAGACCTGATTTAGCCTATCTACTCACTGTCTTTCTTGTCTATGCACTTGATTACCCGATCTCTTTTTACGTTAAGCTTAGCAACTCTGCCTCTCACTGGTTTTTGCGCCAAGGCTGATACGCTCGACGTACCCAGTGCTGCGATGAATCGCAAAATGCGCGCGGCTATTGTCTTACCCGAGTCCTACAGCAAAAGCAAACCCGCTTATCCAGTGCTGTATCTGTTGCACGGTGGCGGTGGACAGTTCAGTGACTGGCTTAAGCAAACGCCCGACAAGATGCTGGTTCATAAACTGGCCGACCAGTATAACCTCATCGTTGTCATGCCCGAGGGAGATCGGCTGAGCGGGTATCTGGATAGCCCAGTACAAAAAGACAACCTTTTCGAGACGTATCTTACGAAAGAGGTCATCGAGAAAATCGACAATACGTACCGCACTATCCGCGACCGCAAAGGGCGCGTAATTACGGGACTCTCGATGGGCGGCCATGGGGCATTGTACCTGGCTACTCGACACCCCGATCTGTATTGCGCGGCTGGCAGCATGAGCGGAGCGGTCGATCTGAATGCGGCTAACTGGCGGATTCCTCCCGAGTTTGCCAAACAGATTGAGCCGGGCTTCACCCGTATCCTAGGCCCGATGGGTGCAACGCCGGATCTGTACGCAGCCAATTCGGTGGTGAATATGGTCGACAAGATTAAAGCCAGCGGCCTCCCGCTGATTTTCGATTGTGGGGTAGACGATTTCCTGATCGAACCGAATCGGGAACTGCACCGTCGGTTGGTGTACAGTAAAGTAGCGCATGATTATACTGAACATCCCGGTGGCCACACCTGGGAGTACTGGCAGAATTCGCTGCCCTATCACCTGTTGTTTTTCCAGAAAGTGTTGAAAGCGAACGGTTCTATTTCCCAGTAAATGATGATTAAATTTTCGATTAACCAATCTCTTCTGGCACTTGCCTGTCTGCTATCATTCAATACGCTGGCGGCAAAGGTCGATACGTTGGATGTGCCGAGTACGGTGATGAAAAAGACGATGCGCGCAGCCGTTGTTTTACCCGAATCGTACGCAAAAGGCAAAACGGCTTATCCAGTGCTGTATCTGCTCCACGGCGGCTATGGTCACTTTAACGACTGGATCACGAAAACGCCCGATAAATCATTGTTGCACCGTCTGGCCGATCAATATAATATCATCATCGCCATGCCGGAAGGCGAAGTTTTCAGCTATTACCTGGACAGCCCGGTTGCCAAAGGCAGCCAGTTCGAGAGCTATCTGACCAGGGACGTTGTTGAGAAAATTGATAAGACGTATCGTACGATACGCGACAAAAAAGGCCGTGTCATCACGGGTCTTTCGATGGGCGGTTACGGTGCGCTGTACCTGGCCACTCGCCATCCCGACCTGTACTGCGCGGCTGGCAGCATGAGCGGAGCGCTTAATCCGGACATGAACACGTGGAAACTCCCGCCAGACGCGGCTAAAAACATAAAAGCGGAGTTTGAAAAGATTCTGGGAGCCTTCGACCAATCGCCCGATGGATGGGCAGCGTACTCCGTCGTTGGTATGGCCGATAAGATGAAGGCAAATGGCCTCAAGCTCGTGATTGACTGCGGAGTAGATGATTTCCTAATTGAGCCCAACCGGGAGCTGCACCGCAGGTTAGTATTCAACCAGATGCCACATGACTACTCGGAACGGCCCGGCGGGCATTCGTGGGAGTACTGGCAGAATTCCCTGCCGAATCATGTTTTATTTTTTAGCAACGTATTGAAAGCGAACGGAGCCATCGCCCAATAAAAATAATGGTTAAAACGCCCCTACAAACGGTACTCGTTTTCCTCAGTTGTCTTCTGTCGCTGAATACGTTCGCGGCCAAAGTCGATACGTTGGACGTACCCAGCGCCAGCATGAACCGCACCTTGCGGGCCGCAGTGGTGCTCCCCGAAACGTATCGCAAAGCGAAAAAACAAGTTTATCCTGTTCTGTACCTGCTGCACGGTGGAACGGGCAGTTTTCGCGACTGGCTTACGAAAGTGCCCGACAAAACACTTCTGCACCGGATGGCGGATCAGTATAATCTGATTATTGTTACGCCCGATGGCGACCCGACCAGCTATTATTTCGACAGCCCCCTGGTTAAAACCAGCCAGTTCGAGACGTTTATCGCAAAAGAATTAATCGACAAAATCGACAATACGTACCGTACGGTTCGGGATAAGAAAGGGCGAATCATTGCGGGATTGTCGATGGGTGGGCACGGCGCTATGTTTATTTCGTCGCGGCACCCCGAGCTCTACGCGGCTGCCGGGAGCATGAGTGGCGTCATGAACATCAATACCGCTACGTGGAAGGTGCCTGCTGACTTTGCCAAGTCCCGCGCCGAGAATTTCACGAAGTTGCTGGGCCCGGCCAAAGAAGGGGACGCGCCTTACCCAGGCTACACGATGGTGACGCTGGCCGACAAGCTTAAAGCAAACGGCCTCCCGCTGATCTTCGATATTGGCGTAGACGATTTTCTCATCAACGGCAACCGCGACTTACACCGCCAGTTGATGGACAACAAGACCCCGCACGATTATACGGAACGGCCGGGAGCCCACACCTGGGAGTACTGGGAAAACGCCCTGCCTTACCAAATGCTGTTTTTTAGCAAGATTCTGAAAGCGAATCAAGTGGCTGTTCCTTTTAATTAACAATTGAATAGGCAACTCCTTAACCGATGAAAAAAGCAAGTTTGTCAATAAGTCTGGCGGCAATTGGGCTCGTTGGCTTTATGGCGTTCGCGCCCTTAACCGCCGAACTCGATACGGTAAACGTTACCGGAGGACTGGTTTCGGGAGTCGTTAACAAAGACGGTGATGTGCGGAGCTTTAAAGGCATTCCCTTTGCGGCTCCGCCGGTTGGTGACCTGCGTTGGAAAGCCCCTCAACCGGTCAAACCCTGGTCAGGCGTTCGTGCATGTGATCAGTACGGCGCGAGTCCGATGCAGAACTCACCGAATCCGTTTGGCCCCTGGAGTGCAGAATTTCTAATTCCTAAAGAGCCTATCAGCGAGGATTGCCTGTACCTGAATGTATGGACCGGGTCACGCCTGACCGGCGCTAAGTCCGCCAAGCAACGCCTGCCGGTACTCGTCTGGATTTACGGCGGGGGATTCAACAGCGGAGGCACCGGCTGCGCCATTTACGACGGCGAGGCAACGGCGAAGAAAGGCGTCATTTTTGTCAGCGCGAACTACCGGGTCGGACCGTTTGGGTTCCTGTCCCATCCCGAACTGACGAAAGAGTCGGGGCACAACGCGTCGGGCAATTATGGCCTGCTGGATCAGATTGCGGCCTTGCAGTGGGTGAAACAAAACATTGCGCAGTTCGGCGGTGACCCGAACAACGTAACAATCGCTGGTCAGTCGGCCGGGTCGATGAGCGTTAATGCGTTGGTGGCGTCTCCCCTCGCCAAAAACCTGTTCAACAAAGCCATTGCCGAAAGTGGAGCCGGTTTTTCAAGGCGCTACGCATCGCTGCAACAGGCTGAGGAAATTGGCCTTAAAGCCATGCAAACGTTAGGAGCCGCATCGCTGGCGGAGCTACGTAGCAAACCCGCCGACGAAATCCTGAAGAAAGTGCAGGGGCGCGGGCCAGTTATTGATGGTTACGTTTTACCGCAACCCATCGCCGATATTTTTGCGGCTGGCAAGCAAAACGACGTAACGCTGCTTACCGGCTGGAATCAGGACGAAGGTATGGCCTTCGGTAAGCCCAAATCTGCCGACGAATTTCGGAAGCAGCTCGAACAGCAGTACGGAGCCGACGCGCAGCAACTGCTGCAATACTACCCCGCCAGTACGGATGCGGAAGCGGCCCAGTCGCAGAACTACCTGTCGCGCGATATGACCTTCGGCGCTCAGAACTATACCTGGGCCAATGTCGCCAGCAAACAAAGCAAACCTGTATACGTCTATCGGTTTACGCGCAAATTGCCAGCCACCGGTCAGTACGCCACCTATGGCGCTTTCCACACTGGCGAAGTAGCGTACGCGTATGACAATCTGAAGTTTATCGACCATACCCTCCGGCCACTCGACCCCACTGATACGAAACTGGCCCACCAGATATCGACGTACTGGGCAAACTTCATAAAGACCGGCAATCCGAACGGCAACAGCTTAGTCAAGTGGCCAGCTTATTCAACGAAAGACAAACAGGTTATGGTGCTGGGCGATAAGGTTCAGGCTCAGCCACTAGTCGACGCCCCTTCGCTGGATCTTCTGGTCAGTATACTGAGCAAGCCGCAGGCAACTCGCACCAATTAATTCGTAGTCGAGCCTAACAATCCATTTGCAATAAATCAAACTACATGAAAATTAAACCCATTCTATTGTCCCTTGCCGTGCTTACGCTGCCAGTATTGGCCGTAGGCCAAACCGCCAAAGTTGCGTCAACGCCAGTTGCAGCGGGTAAGGATATTGCCGTTGTTCCGACCGAATCGGGTAAAGTGCGCGGTTACGTCCACAATGGTACGTATACGTTCAAGGGCATTCCGTACGCGAAAGCCGATCGGTTCATGGCCCCCACGAAGCCTAATTCCTGGACGGGCGTGCGCAGTTCAATGACGTATGGCCCCGTTTGCCCAATGGACCCCACCACGACGGTCTACGACGAGATCGAGTTCCCGTTTCAACATAACTGGGGCTATACGAACGAAAATTGCCTGAGCCTGAATGTGTGGTCTCCCCAAGTAACAGCAGCTAAGAAACGGCCCGTTATGGTCTGGTTTCACGGGGGCGGTTTCACCGCCGGTTCTTCGGTTGAGTTGCCTTCTTACGATGGCGAAAACCTGGCCAAGAAAGGTGACGTTGTGGTCGTTACCATCAATCACCGCCTGAACATACTGGGATTCCTGGATTTGTCGGCTTACGGCGAGAAGTACAAGAATTCGGCCAACGCGGGCCTGATGGATTTGGTAGCCTCGCTGGAATGGGTGAAGCAGAACATTGCGCAGTTTGGTGGCGACCCCAGCAACGTAACGATTTTCGGGCAGTCGGGTGGTGGCGGCAAAGTGACCAGCCTGATGAATGCACCTTCGGCCAAAGGTCTGTTCCACAAAGCTATTATTCAAAGCGGAAGCTACGTAACGAACTTTACCGAAAAGGAATTGTCCCAAAAAATTGGCACCGCCCTGCTTGACGAATTAAAATTGCAGCCCAATCAGGTTGATTCGCTCCAGTCGATCTCGTACGAACGGCTGAACGCGGCTGGCAAAAAAGCATTACGTAAAGTAGGCGAGAGTTTGAAAGCCGAAAATCGCCCTGCGTTCGGCTTAGGCTGGGGCCCTGTCCACGATGGCAGCTTTCTCCCCTATCAACCTTCAGAAGCCGCGGCAATGGCCCTTTCGAAAAGCATTCCGCTGCTGGTCGGCTCGACGAAAACCGAGTTTGGTCCGTTCAACCCGACGAACCGCGTCGCGGATATGGATGCAGCCAAAGCCAGTATGCAAAAACGGATTGGTGACAAAACAGATGCGTATCTGGCCGCGGTGAAAAAAGCGTATCCCGAGACTACCCAACCGTCTGATTACGTAAACATTGACATTAATTTCCGGGCGGGCGCTATTCAGCAGGCTAGTGAGAAAGCCGTTGCGGGAGCCGCCCCGGTATATATGTACCTGTTCACCTGGAATTCGCCGGTAAACGATGGCATTTATAAGTCGATGCACTGCATGGAACTGCCATTTGTGTTCGACAACATCAGCCGCTGTGAGGAAATGACGGGGGGCGGAAAAGATGCGCACACCCTCGCTGATAAGATGAGCCGGGCCTGGATTGCCTTCGCGCATACCGGCAACCCAAACCACAAAAGTTTACCGACCTGGCCTGCTTACACGGCCCAGAACGGAGCCAATATGATTTTCGATAATACCTGCCAGGTAAGAAATCACCACGACAAGGAGTTGCTCGAGATTGTAACCGGCAAGCCCATCATAGCTGCGGCCAAATAAGTTTAACTTCCCACACTTCCCCGCCAACGGTTAGCTGAACTATATCAGATCAGCCAATCGTTGGCGGAGAAATTTTGGCAGTAAATCAGTTTCGAGAGTCACTTTAGTAGTAGGTTGCAAGAATTTCAACACTGTACTAGTCAATTTGCCTGGCAACCGATTCTTTTCATGAAAAAGATAACTCGATTTCCGCTTCGACAAACCGTTATTTTCCTGGCGGCTCTTGGACTAACCACCTGGGTGGGTCTTACCAGCTTCATGGAAGACCCGATCAGCAAGCGAATCAAAAAGCTGGCTCCCGAGAAAGCCGCCGAAATGGCGAAGGCCGTCGAAGCCCTGGTTAAACCGCAACTCGCCGAAGGACTTACCCTGAATCTATGGGGTGTCGATTCGCTGGTGTCCGATCCGATTGGAATTGACATCGACGATCTTGGCCGTCTGTATTATACCCGTACGAATCGCCAGAAAAATTCGGAGTTCGACATCCGCGGCCATCAGGACTGGGAAATTGAATCGAACCGGCTCCAGACCGTTGAAGATAAACGGGCGTTTCTGCACCGGGTGCTTTCACCCGCCAACAGCAAGAAAAACGAGTGGCTCAAAGATGTAAACGGCGATGGTTCGCACGACTGGCGCGACATGACCGTGGAAAAGGAGCAGGTCTTCCGGCTGGAAGATACCAACGGCGATGGCGTAGCCGACTTGTCTAAACTCGCCGTCGAAGACTTCAACGACGAAACGACCGACGTAATGGGCGGTGTTCTGTCCGACGGAAATGATCTATACGTCACTGTTGCACCGGACCTCTGGCGGTTACGCGACAAAAACGGCGACGGCATTGCCGACGAGAAAAAATCACTTTCGCACGGCTACGGCGTTCACATCGGCTTTAGCGGACACGGCCTTTCGGGCGTAGAGATGGGACCTGACGGACGTATCTACTGGCAGATTGGCGACATTGGGTTTAACGGAAAAGGCCCCGACGGCAAGAAATGGGAGCACCCAAACAGCGGGGTTATTGTCCGGTCAAACCCCGACGGCAGCGATTTTGAGGTATTTGCTTACGGAGTTCGTAACACTCACGAATTTGTCTTTGACGAGTACGGCAACCTGATCAGTGAGGACAACGACGGCGACCATCCCGGCGAGAAAGAGCGGCTCGTGTACATCATCAACGGCTCGGATACGGGCTGGCGCAGCAACTGGCAGTATGGCAAATACCGCGACCCGCTCAACAATACGTACAAGGTCTGGATGGACGAGCAGATGTTCAAGCCGCGCTTCGAAGGGCAGGCGGCTTATTTCCTGCCTCCGCTGGCTAACTTCGTCAGCGGTCCGGCTGGTATGCTGTATAATCCTGGTACGGCCCTGAGTCCAAAATATAAAAATACCTTTTTCATTGCTGAATTCGTAGGTAATCCGGCGCAGTCGGGTGTTCATGCCTTTACGCTGAAGCCAAAGGGCGCTTCGTTTCAGCTCGATAAGTCCAAGAAGATTTTGGGTGGAGTACTGGCAACCGGTCTGGATTTCGGCCCGGATGGATCTATGTACGTGGCGGACTGGATCAACGGCTGGGATACGAAAGATTACGGTCGCGTCTGGAAGCTCGACGATAAGGACGGCGCGAACTGGGCTGAACGGGCGTTGACCAAGAAATTGCTCGGGCAAAGTTTCGCGAAAACGCCGGTCAGTGACTTGAGCAGCTACCTCAAAAATGCCGACATGCGAGTCCGGCAAAAAGCGCAGTTCGAGTTGGTAAAACGGGGCGAAGCCGGTGCCGTAGCTTTTGGCCAGATGGTTCAACAAACCGATAACCAATTGGCTCGCGTTCACAGCATCTGGGGCTTGAGTCAACTGGCTCGCAAAGATGCGAAATACGCCCAGCGCCTGATGCCGCTGCTCAAGGACAGTGATCCTGAAATCAGAGCTCAGGCGGCTCGTTGGTTAGGCGACATCCGCTACGCAGCGGCTGGATCGGCCCTGGTACCAATGCTGAAGGACGAGAACATTCGGACTCGTTTCTTTGCCGCCGAAGCACTCGGACGTATCGCCTACGCGCCAGCCATTCAGCCGTTGGTGGCTCTGCTTGAAGCCAATAAAGACGAAGATACGTACATCCGGCAGGCTGGCAGTATCGCCCTGTCCCGTATCGGAAAAGCGGAACCGATCGTTGCATTAGCTAATCACCCATCGCGGGCGGTACGTATTGCGGCTGTCGTAGCGCTGCGCCGGATGAGCAACCCCGGCATTGCTACGTTCCTGAAAGACAGTGATGAGTTTATTGTTACCGAAGCCGCTCGCGGCATCAATGATGACCTCTCGATTCCACAGGCCTTACCGGCGCTGGGCAAGGCGCTGGTCGGTACTAAATTCACGAACGAACCGCTCATTCGGCGGGCCATCAACGCGAACCTACGCGTAGGAACGCCCGAAGCGATGCAGAACCTGATCCAGTACGCCGAAGGTACTGGCAACCCGGCCGCCTTACGGGCGGAAGCGATGGACGCGTTGAGCACCTGGGCGAAACCGTCTGTGCTTGACCGGGTCGACGGTCGGTATCGGGGTCCGGTAACGCGTGACCCAGCGGTGGTGAAAACGAAATCGGCGGGCTTATACACGACACTGGCTACAAACTCCGAAGTTTCGATTCGGCGGAGTGCGATCCGGGCCATTAGTAAGATGTCTATAGCGACGGCCAGTCCGGTACTCTTGGATCGGCTCAAAACTGATAAGGATGCTGAGATCCGGGTAGAAGCGTTACGTGCATTGGCCGCCCTGAACGATAAGCAGATCGGGAAAGCCATCGAAACCGCCCTTGCCGACGACGACAAACGGGTTCGGGTAGCTGCACTGGATCTAATCGGTAAAACCAGTATGCCTAAAGCGCAGATGGTCGCTCAGTTATCAGACGTCTTGAAAACCCATTCAACCGAAGAAAAACAAGCTGCTCTGCTCACCCTAGGTAAACTCCCAATTGCGGATACCAAACCCGTTTTTGATCAGCTTCTCGCCGACTTGTCGGCCAATAAAGTACCCACAACCATTAGTCTGGAGCTGGAGGAAGCCATTGCCGAAACGCATTCTGCTGCGCTGATCAACCAGCACAAGGCAATTCTGGCGAAGCAGTCGCCCGATGCGGTGCTGGCTTCGTACCAGGCCGCACTATTTGGGGGCGAGGCCGATAAAGGACGGCGCATTTTCTTCCGCCATCAGACGGCGCAGTGTATTCGTTGCCACTCTTACGATGATCTGGGTGGTAATGCCGGGCCCCGGCTCAATGGTGTAGCCAACCGCCTGACGCGTGAACAGCTGCTCGAAGCGGTAGTCAATCCAAGTGCCCGACTGGCCCCGGGATTCGGAACGGCAACGATTGAACTGAAAGATGGCAAGACGCTCAGCGGCATTGTTCAGAAAGAGACCGATTCGGAACTGGTGCTGAAAAGCGGAGACGAGCCGGACACCAAAATACGGAAGGATCAGATCGCCAAAACGACCTACGCGCCGTCGAGTATGCCCGACATGAAGTATCTGCTCAC
The DNA here is from genome assembly GCF_054780635.1 of Spirosoma knui. Classification (NCBI taxonomy): domain Bacteria; kingdom Pseudomonadati; phylum Bacteroidota; class Cytophagia; order Cytophagales; family Cytophagaceae; genus Spirosoma; species Spirosoma knui. Next base: position 14,335 of record NZ_BAAGVY010000012.1, read on the forward strand.
TAAACGCGAAATTCGCGATGTGGTCAGTTTCTTGTCCACGCTGAAATCCGACTAAATAACTTACCATTCAAGTCGTCCTGCGTTATTTCAATCGCGGGACGACTTTTTTTATTACCCACCCTTCTCTGATTCGATGCTTTCTTTCTTTGGTTTTGCCACCATTGCCCTGTTTCTCATCCTGATCATTACCAAGCGGCTATCCGTCATTACGGCGCTGGTACTGGTACCGTTAGCAATGGGATTGCTGGCGGGATTCAATCCAAAGGAGTTGGGCGAAATGATTCTGGCCGGGCTTAAGCAAGTCGCCCCGACGGGCATCCTGCTCATGTTTGCCGTTCTGTATTTCGCGACGATGCTTGACGCCGGTTTGTTCGACCCGGTTATTGGTGCCATCCTCCGGTACGTAAAGGGCGATCCGTTGAAGGTTATTCTCGGTACGGCCATCCTGACAATGGTCGTCCACCTCGACGGCGACGGGACCGCTACGTTTATGATTGTCATGTCGGCCTTTCTGCCGATTTACCGGCAACTGAATATCAATAAGCTTATTCTGCCGGGTATCGTAGCGCTGAGCGTTGGTCCCCTGCATCTGGTACCCTGGTCGGGTACTTCCGCCCGGGCCATATCGACGCTTAAAACGGATGCGACTCAGCTCTTTAACCCAAATATCCTGGCTATTCTGGCGGGCATTGGCTGGGTGCTGGCTGTAGCATACTGGTTCGGACTAAAGGAACGAAAACGGCTAGGCGTAGCCGATTTACGCTACGTACATGACGAAAGCTTAACCGATGAGCAGCGTCAGCTCCGGCAGCCTAAACTTTTCTGGATCAATGCAATCCTGACGGTGGCACTCATCATAACGCTTATGAAAGGCTGGTTTCCGGCCCCTGCCCTGTTTGTGGTGGCAGCTGCGGTGGCGCTGGTGATCAATTACCCGAAACTGCCCGATCAGCAAAAAGTGCTACGGAGCCACGGGAACAACATCTTCATGGTGTCGAGCATGATCTTCGCAGCAGGTGTGTTTTCGGGTATCCTGACGGGTTCCAAGATGATTGATGCCATGGCTACGTCGCTGGTATCGCTAATTCCGGAACAGCACGCATCCTGGCTACCCACCCTCACGGCCCTGACCAGTATGCCCGCCAGTCTGCTGTTTACGCCCGATGCGTATTACTTCGGCGTGGTTCCCATTCTCAGCAATACGGCCACCCAATTCGGCATCGATCCCCTGGAGATTGGCCGGGCGGCTTTGCTGGGCCAGATGACGGTTGGCTTTCCGGTTAGTCCCTTGACGGCATCGACCTTTCTGCTGGTTGGACTGGCCGAGGTCGACCTGGGTGATCACCAGCGATTTATTCTGAAATGGGCGTTTGGCACAACGGTCATTATGACCCTAACCGCCCTGTTAACGGGTTCAATCAGCATTTAGTCGAGCTTAGAATAGAGCGACTCGTTTGCTTATTCTCTCATTTTCTTTTCTTGTTTGATGAAATCAACAATTCGCATCGGCTGTGGGGCCGGATTCTCCGGTGATCGGCTCGAACCCGCCGTGATTCTGGTAAAAGAGGGCCAGTTGGATTACCTCGTACTCGAATGTCTGGCCGAACGAACCATTGCCCTTGCTCAGAAGCGCAGGCGTCAGGATTCAGCGCTGGGCTACGACCCGCTGTTGGAACGACGCATCGAAAGCCTGTTGCCCCATTTGCTGGCCCAAAAGGTCAGATTGATTACGAACATGGGAGCCGCCAACCCCTTAGCAGCGGCTGAGAAAATCCGTGAGATCGCAACCCGATTAAACCTATCCGCAACCATCGCCGTCGTTACGGGCGACGACATATTCGATCAGCTCTTGGGCAACGAACTGGCATTGGAAACGGGTAAACCGCTGAGCGAATCAGGGTCTTTACTATCCGCAAATGCCTATCTCGGAACGGACGCGATTCTGCCAGCGCTGGCTACGGGGGCGGATATTATCATCACGGGGCGGGTGGCCGACCCTTCGCTGTTTGTGGCCCCGCTTGTTCATGAATTTGGCTGGTCGCTGGATGACGCAAACCTGATTGGACAGGGTACGGTCATCGGGCACTTGCTGGAGTGCGCCGGTCAGTTGACGGGCGGTTATTTTGCCGACCCCGGCCGGGCCGAAAAAGACGTACCGGATATGGCCTACCTAGGTCATCCATTTGCCGATGTTTCTGCCGATGGCACGGCCCTGTTCGGCAAAGTGGCGGGTACGGGCGGTATGCTGAACGTAGCAACGGCGAAAGAACAACTGTTGTACGAAGTCATGGACCCCGGTCGTTACGTTACGCCCGATGTGATCGCCAACTTCACGCAGGTTCGGCTGGAACAAACTGGCCCGGATCAGGTTAGAGCCACCGGGGGGCTCGGCCAGACACGGCCTGATACGTTAAAAGTTAGCGTAGGTTACGACGCTGGTTACATTGGCGAAGGCGAAATTTCGTATGCCGGGCCCAATGCCCTCGGACGCGCCAAACTCGCGGGAGCCATCATTCAGGAGCGGCTGCGGGACCGCTTTGCTGACCTTCGGGTCGATTACATTGGCAGCACATCAGTCCACAGAACCGCGTTGGGAACTTATCCCGATCCGTACGAAATCAGGCTGCGCGTTGCGGGAAGAGCCGCCACCGCGAAACAGGCCGCTTTAGTAGGCGAAGAGGTAGAAGCCCTGTATACAAACGGACCGGCCGGGGGCGGTGGTGCCCGAAAATACATTCACGACGTAGTGGGCATTGTCTCAACGCTCATCGACCGAACGCAGATCAAGACCAACGTAACCGTCTTTCAGGCATGAAACTAAAACTGTATGAGCTCGCTCACAGCCGGGCGGGCGACAAAGGCAATACATTAACGCTCTCGCTGATTCCGTACAAAGCGGAAGATTACCAACGGCTCCGCGCGGTCGTAACCGCCGAGGCCGTAAAGAACCATTTAACGGGTATCGTAGCCGGAACGATTACCCGGTACGAATTGCCTGACCTGCCCGCTTTACAGTTCGTGTGTGAGCAGGCGCTACTGGGTGGGGTTACTACGTCTCTGGCTATGGATACACACGGCAAAACGCTGAGCTACGCCTTACTGGCAATGGACATCGACGTCTAGTAGCTCCGGAAACGCTCGTAGTGGGTAATGAACGGGTACGTTTAAACGTACCCGTCTGTTTACAGCACCTGCTCTTTTTGATACAAGCCGACGAGCGTATCGACGGCATAATCAATTTCGTCGGGTGTGTTATACTTACCGAACGAAAACCGTACGTAGCCCCGCTCCTGGTCCAGGCCCGGCAAGGCCGTCAGTACGTGCGAACCGATATTCGAGCCGCTCGAACAGGCCGAACCACCCGAAGCGGATATGCGGGCAATATCGAGATTGAACAGCAGCATATCACTCAACTCTGAAGCCGGTAAGCTAACGTTCAGCACTGTGTACAGACTAGCGTCCAGGTCCGCCGAATCGCCGTTGAACTGAACCTCCGGCAGTTTGGCCCGAAGCTGGTCGATCATCCGGCGTTTTAACGTAGTGATATGCTGACGATGCGCGTCCATATCCCGATAGGCAATCTCCAGCGCTTTGGCCAGGCCAACAATACCATATACGTTTTCGGTGCCCCCGCGCATGTTACGTTCCTGCGCGCCACCGTACATGAACGGATGAATCTTGGCCCGTTCGGCATTCACATACAGAAATCCGACCCCCTTAGGCCCGTGAAACTTGTGGCCCGCCCCAACAATAAAATCAACGGGAAGTTGCTGTAGATCATGCCGGAAGTGTCCCATCGTCTGCACCGTATCGGAATGGAAAATCGCGTCGTGAGCGCGGCAGATCTCCCCTACCCGGTTCAAGTCTAAAAGATTACCGATTTCGTTATTCCCGTGCATCAATGAAACCAGCGAACGGGGCGACCTTTGCAGCAACTCGTCAAGCTGCGCCAGATCGATACGTCCATTTGCGTCAACGTCAACCAAACTCAACTGGACGCGTCCCTGCTTCTGCACATGTTCCAGCGTATGCAGCACGGCATGGTGTTCTAACGGCGACGTAATGGCGTGGATGAGGCCGTAGGTCTCGATGCTGCTCCGAATGGCTGTGTTATCGGCTTCGGTTCCGCCCGACGTAAAGAAGATTTCGGCGGGCGAGGTATTCAGCAGAGAAGCAACCGTTTTGCGCGCTTTCTCGATGGCCGCCCGCACCGCCCGACCGTGGCTATGAATCGACGATGGATTGCCAAACTGCTCAGTCATAAGGGGCAGCATAGCGTCCAGAACTTCAGGATCGAGCCGGGTTGTAGCGGCATTATCGAGGTAAACGGGAGCAACAGATTTCATTGTCAGCGTATTGGATTGGCCTTGTTAGCCCTGGCAAAGGTACGGCGAAGTCTTTTTCTACCCAACTCTTGATCTGCCAGGTCTAATTTATAGCAAACACTATCCAAACCTGAGACGTTCTCTTAGCACCACCAACCGTACACCAATGAACCTACCACAAGCCGCAGGCCTTATATACGCCGAACTTTCCGCCTGGATTCACACGGCCATCCGATACATACCCAAAATAGCCATTGCCATACTGATTCTGGTCGTGTTTACCTTTCTTTCCCGATGGGTCAGCCGATGGTTGATACGTGGATTCGACCGATTTAGTAACAATTACTCGCTCATCAATCTGTCGGGAGCGGTGGCTCGGGTGGCCGTTATGGCCATTGGCCTGTTTGTAGCCTTGGGCGTACTGGGTTTAGACAAAACCGTTACTTCGTTACTGGCGGGTGCTGGTGTTATTGCCTTAGCGGTTGGCTTCGCCTTTCAGGATCTGACCACAAATTTTATATCCGGCACCATGATCGCCATCGCCCGACCTGTGCAGGTTGGCGACGTTGTGGAAACGAATGGATATACCGGTAAGGTACTTGACATTAAGCTGCGGTCTATTCTGCTCGACAACTTTCAGGGCCAGACTATTGAAATTCCGAGTAAAGACGTATTTCAGAAGCCCATTATGAATTATTCGCGCACCGGTCAACGGCGGCTCGAACTGGCATACGGCATTTCATACCTCGACGATTTGGCGAAAGCGCAGCAGGTGGCTCGCGCGGCTATTATGGACTTGCCCTTTGTGCGTACCGACAAACCCGTTGAGATGTATTACCGCAGTTTCACGATCGATAATGTTCAGGGGTTTATCTTGTTCTGGATCGATCAGTCGAAGGCAGATACCTCACTGGCGATGAGCGAAGCTATTAAAGCCCTGAAAACAGCGTTCGACCAACATAGTATTCTCATGATGTTTCCTCCGCATACGTTCGATTTGAAGAAGCGAAGGTTTGAGGGGTCCGACAATTCATAACGGGTTATCTATACGCTCTTGATTAAGACCGCGTAAGATCAGTTATTATCGTCGTAATCGACCTGATTTTTATCTGAACATTCCGTTATTCAGACAAGTTAGCCCCTCATTACTCCAGCTCCTCAAACTATGCTCAATCGCTTTACTCTGGTATCCGTCTGTCTACTTCCGCTTACTGGTATGGCACAAACGTACCACGACGAAGTACGTCATCGAGCTGTATTTTGGTCGGAGGTTAACCTGGTGTACAAAACGGCGGGTAGGTGGAGTTTCCAGCTTGATAGCCAGTACCGGCGGCAGGCTGAGGATAACAACGGACGGGATCTAAATCTATTTCGTTACCCATTGCTACAGGTCTTTCGTCCCTGGATTAGCTATCAGGTTTCCAAGCCGGTCCGCTTGTCGCTATCGCCGATTGGTCTGTGGTGGAATTGGGGGCGTGTCAGCGAATACCAGCCCGTCACCTTCTTCCAGGAAGTTCGGATCATTCCACAGCTACAAATCACCAGTAAGTTAGGCGATGGCGAACTCATTAAGCGCATCCGCACGGAACTGCGCTGGTCGTCCGCAACAGATACGCTGGCGAATGCCTACGTGTTTTTATCTGATGGTGAACCGCAGGAGGTGCTGGCCGACCGCTTCAACGTTCGGCTCCGAACCATGGCCCGCTGGATCAATCCTATATTCCGCCAGCAAACCAATTCATCTTCCTGGTATACGCACTTCAGCGTTGAACCAATGGCAGTGCTGTCGAAATCGGGCGTCCGTTTCGATCAGAACCGAACGTACATAGGCTTAGGCCGAAAACTTCGCGACAACATACGGATAGAACTAGGCTATCTCAACCAATTTTCGGTCCAGCACAGCCCTGCAACGTCGCTACGTACCTTCCGATTGAATCATGCGATTCAGATTTATCTTTATCTGGAAAATAACCGCGATTCGAAAGCAGGCTCTGATTCGGGACCCGAATAACACGAACTTCATGCCGTACTAACCAGCTTTCAACATGTCCTCATATCGTTGTTAACAAAAAAGCTCCTTGTCGACAAGGAGCTTTTTTGTTAAGTTATGTCTGAAATTTAGCCTAATCGCTGCCTTCCAGTTTTACTACTTTGTTATACAGGCCCAAAATCAGAATGGGAGCTGCCCATTGGCCTATTAAAAGCGCTTCGTGCCGTTTGCCTTGCGCAAAGCAGATGGCTGCTGTTGCGAGCGAGCCTAAACCACCCCACAAAAACAGATCGGATGGCAGTTTAGCGGTTTGCTGTTCAATTGCCTCGGCAACTGGCCCCTCATCATGCGTCGGATTCAAATTTTTCTTAGCCATAACGTTGGTCAATAAATGATTAATGAACAATGAAACAACTTAAAACCCGAAACAATGTTTACCGAGCCGAATTGGGCAATTAGCGAATGGCAAACTTATTGGTTTGGCTGGGGCGTTGTGCGCAAATAAGGCTTCACGAACGTAACGCCTTTCGGGAATTTAGATTCCAGTTGGTCGTTCGGTACGGCGGGCGTCACAATCACATCGTCACCCTGCTGCCAGTCGGCGGGCGTAGCTACCTGGTAATCGGCTGTAAGCTGAAGCGAGTCGATCACCCGAAGTAACTCATTGAAGTTACGTCCCGTTGACGCCGGATAGGTCAGTGTCAGCTTGATTTTCTTGTCGGGGCCGATCACGAATACCGAGCGAACGGTTGATTTCTCACTGGCGTTGGGATGAATCATATCATACAACGTAGCAACGGTACGGTCGGCATCGGCAATGATTGGGAAGTTCACTTCCGAACCCGTTACGTCCTTAATATCAGGGGTCCAGCGGTTATGCGAATCAAGATCATCGACCGACACCGCAATAACCTTTACGTTCCGTTTGCCAAACTCATCCTTCAGCAAAGCCGTTCTGCCTAACTCGGTGGTGCAGACAGGCGTGAAATCAGCCGGGTGCGAGAATAACATTCCCCAGGAAGTACCCAGCCATTCGTGAAACCGGATGTGGCCCTGCGTGGTATCAGCCTCAAAATCAGGGGCGATGTCTCCTAAGCGAAGTGACATAAGTTTACGCGTTTTAGTTATTTAATTCTATCTAGTTAATGTAGTAAACAAAAAATGGAAAAACCGGCGATGGCCGGCTTCCTTAACAAACGTATAGAAGAGTAAACAAAGTTTCAAATCAATTTATCTTCCACCGCCATGCGTACCAGTTCAGCCGCGTTACGTACCTGCAACCGTCGCATCATATTTGCCCGATGGTTGTCGACAGTTCGGACACTAAGTTGAAGCTTCTCCGCAATTTCCCGGCTGCTCATACCATCGACCAGGAACTGAAGAATCTCCTTTTCCTTGTTAGACAGCTTGGACTGCCGTTCGGTACGTCCGTGTTTATCGCCCCGTTTCAATTGCTGCATATAGCCGCTCAGGATAATGGAAGCGACCGGCGAGCTGTAGTACTTTTCTCCGGAAGCAATAGTCCGGATTGCCTTAATCATTTCATCCGATGAGGAGTCCTTCAGAATGTAGCCATAAGCACCCGCTTCAACGGACTTAAGAATATAATCTTCGTTGTTATGCATAGACAACATCAGCACGCGAACGTTTTTGTACAATCGGCTCACAATCTGAGTAGTTTGTATACCCGACATGCCCGGCAGCGAAATGTCCATCAAAATCAGATCCGGCCGATCGGCATCCGATGGCATAGCTTTTAGTTTATCAAGGGCTTCCTCGCCGTCATTGGCTTCGTCAACAATGTCCAGACCATCGGCCTGTTCCAGCAACAGCCGGATACCGTCCCGAACGATCGAATGATCGTCCACAAGCATTATTTTAGTAGGTGTCATAATGAGCGGGGTACGTTTGGTAAGGGATGCTAACCTGCACTCTGGTCCCCTTTCCTAATGTAGAATAAATTTTAAATTTACCATTGAGCAGTTTAGCGCGCTCCTGCATGTTGTGAATGCCCTGCGAAGAGGTATGGACCTGGCCATCTTGTTTCCCGCCTGTTTCTTCGTATCTGCTGAGGGTACCAGCATCCGAAGCAGGCGTATCTGTCGACTCGTTACGTGGGATGCGAAACCCACGCCCATCATCGGTAACGATCAGATGAAGCGCATTGGTTCGCTCAACCAGCTCAATATGGATATGAGAAGGATTTGCGTGTCGAACCGCGTTGCTGACAGCCTCTTGGGTCACCCGATAAAGCATAATTTCTATGTTCTTATCCAGTCGGGGCGTGTCAGACGTCAGGTTGGTTTCAAACGTAACGTCAACCTTCTCGTTACGATCGTGCTCAGCCAGCATTTTTATGGCAGGTACTACGCCAAAATCGCTTAAAACGCTCGGCATTAAGTTATTTGAAATCGTTCGGGTTTCCTGAATGGTCTGGGTAATGAGCGTTTTGAGGGTCTTGAGGGTTTTTGTCTGCGTTGCGCTGCCAACTTGTCCTGTCCCGTTCGCTTTTGCCAGATTAGCTTCTAGCCCTTCAATCTGCAGTTTTATCGCAGTAAGCATCTGCCCCAACCCATCATGCAGCTCCCGCGACAAACGTTTACGTTCTTCTTCCTGCCCGGCAATCAGGTAAGAGGTGCGCAGCTTTTGCTCATCAATCTGCTGCTGATACTGCTGTTTGGTTGCTTCGAACAACTTTTGCCGTGTTTCCCGCAGCGATTTGTTTGCGCTCAACAGTTTCTTATTCGCGGCTGTTGTCCGGCTTTCCGCTTCTACCAGTTGCGCAATGGTCTGTTTCAATTTCTTGGCGGCTGGCTGGAAAATCAATAGGCCAATCCCCACCAATACCAGAATAATGACCAGATATAGGTAGAACTCTATCGTTTGCAGGAGGTTGATTTTTGCCCTGAGTTCGGTGGTGTACTCGCGCACAATCGCGTCTATTTCCTCCAGAAAGGGCTTCTCGTTTCGTAACAGCAGCTGCAAACTAGCCTGGACATCGGGCTGTTTTACTTCTTCGTAGTGCTGCAAACGCATGAGCCGGCGGGCGGCCTGCCGAAACGCTTCGAACTCGGGCCGAATGCCTTTATAGAGCTGCAAAACCGTGTCGGAATTCGATATATAGATATTCCGATCATACACTTTCCCTTCCTTACCCTGCAGGTGGTAGCGCTCGAAGAGCGGAAAAACCTGCCGTAGTTCGCCGATATTTTCTTCGAACTTGGCCTGTTCGTTCACGTCCATCAGTTGCAGTGCTTGCTTCACAATCTGCTGGCTCTGATGGCGTTGAAGGGCCGTAACCCGAATAATCCATAACTCATCCTGGAAAGTGCGGAGCCGCCACTGGGTAAGAACCTGGCCTGCTGTCAGCAGAGCCGTTAAGATAATAAGCAATGTCATGTACAGTCGAGTGAACCGTACGGGAATTGCAAAGCCGTCTTCTGTGTTATCGTTAAACGTATCGGACACCGTCAAGCGTGGTCGAAACAAATTGGTTTAGTAAAAGTAATCTTTTTTGTAATTTTACCCTTGTTTCTCCCTTATAAGTACCAACGCCATGGCCCGTTTACTGATTGTCTTGCTGCTTGTCTCACTCATTGCTCCGGCATTTAAGTCGGCCACTCCCCTAGCCAGCACCACTGGGCCGGCTAACGTACCGGCTACGGCCGAACCCGTTAAACTCTCGTGGGAGGTTCTGCGCGACGTAACGTTCAAGAAGAAATGGTATGCCGAAGAATCAGTCTACATGCTTTATCCAACGTTTGGGCAGGGCATCCAGAAGTTAAATGGTAAAGCGGTTGAATTGACGGGCTACGTACTGCCTGTTGACCTGGAGTCAAATCTGTACGTGCTATCGGCCTTCCCATACAGCGCGTGTTTCTTCTGCGGGGGTGCCGGTCCGGAATCGGTGGTGTCGCTCAAATTCAAAAAACCAGGGAAGAAATTCAAAACCGATGAGCGCCGTACGTTCCGGGGAACGCTCAAGCTCAACGCCGACAATATCTATGAGCTGAACTACATTATAGCTGATGCTGAGATGGTTGAGCAATAATTAGCGAACTTATTTATAAAAAAGCCCAAGTGATTTAACAACCATACTTGGGCTTTTTTATGCAAAAGCGGCTTATCGAGTCCACTTAGTTTACACCTTCTATCTGAACGATTTTTCATTCACTACCTGTCTTACTTCTTCTCTATGGGGACTTTAGTAAAAGTTACCACCGTTGTCCTACTCATAGCCTCGTTACTGGGCTGCACGACCAAAGAAACCTCTAATGAACCGCAATTTGTTGTTAACAGCGACATCGAGAAAACCCCGGGACAGGAATGGGTATTTAATTATCACAACGGAGATAACCGCAACCCGAATGGTTACCTCTTTGAACATTCAACTGAAGCCGCCACTTCAGGCACACACTCCTTGAAGCTCAGTTGTAAAACCATCCGGGACTCATCGGCCAGTTGTTTCGTTTACCAAAGTTTCGCGTCTACCCAGATCCCCGCCAGTAGTACCATTACGTTGAAAGCAAAGATCAGAACCGTTAACCTGAAAGGCAGAGGGGTTTCGATTACATTGCGGGGCGACAAAATTGTTAATGGGAAAGGCAATCCCGTCTTCTATACCAGTACTGATGGTGTAGTTACCATCAATGGCACTACAGATTTCAAAGAATATTTTGCTAGCCGAGATGGTTACGGCGGTAACACCGACTATTTGGCGGTGATTCTAGCTTACTTACCGGGCACAACAGGTACTGTGTATTTCGACGATGTTACCGTCACCTACGAAGTCCCCAAACCGGTTCAGTAACCGCAAGCATGATTTCGATTTATATTGAAACGTAATAACCCGTTCGCTGGCCAGTGAACGGGTTATTACGTTTCAACAACTAGGTGAAGATAGGTCAGACAGAAATTTTAGAGTATGCGACGCTATGGATTACTGTCCGAGAATGCTTGTTACTGTAATTCTTCATTGTGTGTTTAGACAACGTCTAAAAGAGGCCACGCAATTCGGCTTACTTTATAGATAACGCGGATTCTGTTCGCTTTACATTTAGTAAACGAAACACCCAGTCAGCAACCACCGGTTAGGTATCGAGTAATGCCAAATATCTCCCTAGAAAGTTACCTTCTCATTAATTGTCAGCAAGTTTTACCAATTACCTGTTCTATTCAGGCCGCCGTTGATCCGTTTTATTTCCAGTCCAAGATTATACTGATTGGCTATCTTATTCAACTCTTGGCTGTCTCAGCATTACGAAGATGTGTATGCAAACGGCATTAATGATTTCTTCCATTTGCTTTAATTGACTCTTTGGGGCCTCAGTCGAGCCGGTGAGTATTGGGCAATTTGTTTGCGTTCCCGCTTACCTTTGCGCTTTCTTTAGCTTATGCGCAGAGTGTTGTTTTGGCTATTACTGGCTGGTCTGGCGTTTGGCCTGGTTATAGTGGTGTCGCTTTGGCTTGGCCCACTAACCATGCGGGGCATCCGGGATCGGGCGCACGGGCTTGGCATTCACGTTAATGGCCACGTTAACAACCGTTCGGGCAAGCCGCTTTGGGTCATCTCCAGTTCGAATAACCACCTGTACGCCTATATACTTCGCCCTGGCTACCGCAGTCCCGACAGTCTGGATGCGGACGCGGTAAAGTCTATGGACGGCTCGCCGATCAATGGAGACACAACCTGGCACAAAGTGGTTGACGGCGGAGTGGCCGACGTAATACAATTGCCGGGCGGCCTTAGTCTGAGTTGTTTACTGTGTTATACGGTTCATGAACAGGAGTTTCATCAGCTTATTTATAAGCCTGATCAAGCTTGGGGTGAATAGGTTAGATATGATGCCAGCGTAGACAAAAAGGGGAATATTTAGGTTAGGTAAGCGCCCTTTTGATTACAATTATCACAAAAACGGTTACATTAAAATCCGCTCGTGGAATGAATTACGTATATTGGGTATGCTATATACATATACTCTTGTGCGTCGACGCCGACGGATTAACTGGCTTAATTTGATTACCTGGTCTACCGTGCTACTGATTGCAGCTTTACTGGCCTGTAGCTTGATACAGCTCATTTTTTAAGCATTAGTAAAACGAGCTGGTTGACCGATTGCCTAGTGATAAGTATGTACCGCTGCCCACAATACCCCGCACATGGGGTAACTGGTGATCGAAAAGTGCGATAGACGTATCGGTTACACTGTCAATGAGTAGCTCGTAAACAACTCCGCCCCGGCCGACAGATAAATGTGATCCGCTTCGACAGTGGTCACCTGTTCGATAATCTCGGCCCCTGATCGTTTGGTCAAGGTCGTCCTGGCTCGGTATGTTGATCCTACCAGCACCTGCCAGGAAGGGTAAGCGTCACGTTTTGGTATTGAACTTCTTGGTCAAATCGGTGCCCAGTTTACGTTTGATTTGAAGCATAACGGGAAGATTGGCGAGTTTAATACGTTATGGAATTGCAGTAGGTAAGGCTTCAGAATTGGATGCTGTAAATCGATAGTCTCCAGTCCAGGTGAATGTCTCGGGCGTTTGCAATAAAGGGGTTGTAAAGCGGAATCTCAGGTGTTGCGGCTGTATCTGCACACCAGTCGGTACGTTTGGAATCTGCCACGCGTCGAGATACGTGGTGCGGCCGGTAATTGTAAAATAGGTCGAGCCACTTTTCCACGCACCTGTATCTACCCATACATCAACCCGAACGTTGTCTTCCGGATCGAGCATTGGCCAGGCGGCAGCAATCAACACGTTATTACCTGTCTCGGAAATTCTGCCACGTATGACAGGTTCCTTCCATTTGTCGGCAGCAATTCCTATACCCCGTTGCGCCCGTATCCAATACCAATTGCCCCAGTTGCGGCCGTCAAACTCGCTTACACGGTGCAGACCCTTGACAATGTATTCGTACTGGCCGAGGTTCGTTTTATAGCCACCCTGGCCGCCCTGCACACCCGGAAACTGTATGGCCCCATTTGCGTGCGTCGTTGGTCCTCTCTGCAAATACTCTCCATGCCAGAGAAAATTCACATCAAACATGAGGGAGCGAAAGACGGCACCCATCTCCAGCGATTGTGGATTCAACGGCCGCGAATCACCCTGACCAGGCGCGTTGGCCTCCTCTGTATTGGTACGGTACCAGTCGCCATAGTGAACGCCTGCGAAGTCAGCACTACGATCGTTACGACGAAGGGCGTACTTTTGACCGTTCATCCAATAGCGGTTAGCCTCCTCCGACGCGACATCCTCATACAGCCAGCTTGTCCAGAAGTCGTACTCATTATTACCATGGAAAGTCTGATCGTTCCCGTAGATCTTGACCGTCTGCCCAAACAACGTAACGGTGCTATTGTCGGTACGTAGCACCCGACGACCGTTCGAATAGATGTACTTACCAGCTGCATCCTTCTGATAGATGGTACCCGTGCCGATCGTACTTCTCCAGTAATGATCACCGGCCGCAACCCCGCCCCCGTTTGCTTTGAGCGCCTGAGCAAGTGGGCCATTAACATCGATTGGATCAGTAGTGCTATTTTTCTTCCACCAAAAATTAGGGGCATAAAGTGGGTGTTCCGTGAAATGGTACTTATCAATTTGTCTTCCTTTATCCGCATAGCCATAATACCAGGGAGCTGTGACAATTTTGGGCCCGTAGGTGTATACCTTCGAGCCCTGACAGACTTCTTGAATCCCTAAATACAGATAACCTACAAACACACGAAGCGCACTCTCTCCCATAGGATGCTCCCAATAGTGCGCAGATTCCTCATCGATCGTAACGTATTTAGGATTCTTGCCTCCACACTGCTGTTTGATCACAGCACCCATCCACCGACCCATAAGCCGGGCGGCTGCTTCGTCAGTGACTGGAATCAGCCGGTTTACGTATTGTGTAATCTGGGCTTTGCGCGGGTCTGAGTTAGGCAGGGCATTATAATTCGCCTTTAAGTAATCCGGCATCTGCCCCGGATCACCAGGCATCAGGATGAAACCCATCAGCTGCTCGGCCGGTAGCTTCAGATCAATCGCGTTCTCCTCAAGGCCGGTGTCTGTATAATTTCGCTGCGGGATGGCCACGCGAAAACCGTGACCCATAAAATCGTCGTCCCAGTCCGAACGCTGACGAAACCGAGGCCCCCAGTACAACCATTCGGTTGTGTTCAGCGAGAAGCGAGGAAAGCGCTTCCAGCTAACGACAGCCTTCGCTGTCTGTGGGCTAAAGGAATAATCGTTCCCCTCCGGGCGTAGCTTGGTTTGATACGTCTGAGCGGTTACGATCTGGCTCAGCAAAAGCAGAAAGATCAGAATACGTTTCATCTTATTTATCAGTCAGAACTGGTTCCGGTTCGTTATTAACCAGATTTCCTTCGTCATCGGTTTCGGCTGGTGTTTATGGCCAGTTTGGGCTGAATTGGCACAGTTACCAGATCGCCACTGGATTTTCACCCTCCATTGATCACGTCAGGCGCTGGCTCAACGACATCAGGAGTGGGTTTGACAGATTCTGTCGCCGACTGTTTAATTGGTCATGTCTGTCTGCTTGCGGTAGCGGATTTTATAGTTAATGTCCTCTGCAGATGAATTGCAGTCCAGAATATCCTTCTCGTCACTCGTCTTCTCCAGCCTCTACGCTTTCAGACTTGCATACATCATATCTTCTGGCAAGGAACTATCCGGCTAAATTTCGTTTGGGAAGGCAGGCCATTGCGGTGAAAGCTTGGATAGAGCGGTCGAATGAACCCGATCGCGTGCGTAGCGCCATAATTACAGAAAGGAAGCGTGTGCACCTTAAGTATCTCCCCCCTCGCCAGAATGACAGCTAAAATTAATGCTTAAGCAGGATGCGAGAACCTTACTTTTCATAGCGAATAGCGTCTAGTCAATATAGAAGCCAGCCACAGCCGTCGATACGTAGCCGGGTCTTTGATGAATTAAATAGCCAGCTTGCAAAGCAGACCAGCGATAAAGACGAGTAAGGGGTTTCCGTAAGGAGCGAGGAAGTAATAAATTCTAGAGCTTAGTAATTTTGTGAGTCTGTCTCCATCCGGATCGCTCATTGAGCACGCTAAGCACACTCGTCCAAACTTCAAGGTTTACTTAGGCCGGCGCTTAAAAGGTACAGCTTGTGCAAGATAGATTAGCTGCTTGTTACTGCCCACCGAGTAGGCATCGGAAAGGTGTAGTAGTCCTGACCCGGCACCCTATCCACCACCCGCCAGAGCTGAGCGTTCCATCTCGGTAGAGAGGTAGATAAGGGGGCCAGTCATTAGGACATCTAATTCGTAGATAGTCATCGGGGGCGCTGGCGAAGCAGCCTACGGCGAACTTTAGTCGCTTCAGCTAGCATCTTTAAATCAATACCAGACTGCCGACGAAGATTGGGATTGCGTTCATAGTGCTCAATGGCTTGTTGGAGCAACTGAGCGGCCAAAACGGGGCCATTCACAGACATTGGTTTCATTAAGCAGGCTGCAGACTTCGAGTATGTTCTTCTTTTAAGACAATAATATCATTAACTGAATTGCCCTTGTTGATCTTGATCACTAGCGCATCCAGTAGGCGTTCAGCCCAGTTGGGAATAAACTTGTCCCCTGTTTGCAGCATTACCTTCGGATAACGGTACAGGTCACGACCTAAGCCAAACTGCACCGCGCACCGCTTCATGGCATCACTAATGCCACCCTTCAGCGGCTCCACGTTGGTCCGACTGGCCGCATCGGCTTTGCTTACCCGGCGTCCATCAGGTAGTGTCACTGTGATTGTACAGATAAAGCCGTCGCCAACCTCCTCAAAGCTGTTCTCCCAGTTACTCCAGCCGAACTGCGCATCGAAACGCTCCATGACACAGCGATTGGTGATATAAGGCACAACGATTAACTTCTGACCGTCCTTAGTCTGGTTCTGCACACGCCACTCAATTTCCTCAGGACGAATAGGAGACAAAAGCATACTGAGGGTTGCGCTGGGCTTATCTGGTTCAACGGTTTGTTGGCTGTTCATTGTGCTTGTTGTTAATTGATTTCCAGATCAAATATAATCAATTTGCCTCAATTTTACAATGTTTTGAAAAGGCTTTTAATTACCATTTACAAAAATGTTTATTTACTTTCGATGTATGGAAGGAAATGAACCCAAAACCAGAGGTAGAAAGAAAAAACCTGAAACGGCCAAAAAGAAACCTCACCAGGTTTATGCGACCGATTCAGAATGGAGTGAGATTATTAGAAAAGCAGCGCAAGCAGGCAAGGAGGTATCGCCCTATATTATCGAGAAAGCGCTTAAATAAAGGCCGACTTTGCAACCGAAAAACAAAAATGCCGACAAATTACTGCTTTTCAGTAACTTATCGGCAACGTCTGTGGAGAATATCGGATTCGAACCGATGGCCTCTACAATGCCATTGTAGCGCTCTAGCCAACTGAGCTAATCCCCCATAAAAACCGCGTTATGTGGTTTCGTGGGGCAAATATGAGCAAAAATTCAACGTGTCCCAAATGCAGTCAGCATTTTTTTTCGGTAACCAGAGTTGCACAAATTGCCGCCCGGACAGAGTTTGTTTTATACGAACAAATGCGTAGCTTTGGTAATAGTCCAGACATGTATGCATACCGTCTATATCATCTATAGCCCTACTACTGACCAGTACTTTATTGGTCAGACCAAAGATTTACGAATCAGCCTGTGGCAGCACAATGCCAAAACCAATCCCTCCACTGCTAACGGAAAACCGTGGGAGGTGAAGTTCACCAAGCAGTTCGCCACCCGGAATGAAGCGCTTAGCCTGGAAATGAAATTAAAAAACAAAGACCGAATTTATTGGGAAGAGTTAATCAATAATTCTCAGTTGACAGCATAAAAAAACAAAGGCCGCTTCGAAGCGGCCTTTGTTTTTCTTCAGAATGGACGTAATGCCTTCACAAACCGCCCTTTGAAATAATCCGTGTAGAGATTGTCTTCGCGAACTCCTCTCGATGAGGAGGCATGAATAAAGCGAATATCCTGGTTTCCTTTCACTTCGGTTACAATACCGGTATGGGAAACGTACCCAGCCTGTCCTTTATCGGGCACAAAGAAAATCAGATCGCCCGGTAGAATTTCCTTTACCTCAACTTCACGACCCACCTCCGACTGTTGCCACGAGACTCTGGGCATCCGTAAGCCGACAGTGTTGAACACCGCATATACCAGGCCCGAACAGTCAATGCCCTGGGAGGTATTGCCACCAGACCGGTACGGCGTTCCTGTATATGTACGGGCGATCTTAACAACTTCGGGAACGTACTGATTTTCGTACGTCCTTGAATCGACAACTTTGCCGGTGGGTTTAGTCGGAATAGCTGGCGGACGAGCCGGTGTTCGGCCAGTGGGTGTACGACGGGCCACCGGTCGCGTAGCTGATGAGCGACGACTGACGGACGGCCCGGAAGAACGAAGAGCTTCACACGCGGTGAGCACTGAAAGCAGGCAAGCACTTAGCAGAACGGGATAAACGCCCCGGAACCAGCGTTGTTGCATACGGATGGGATTAGGGTCAAGCTCAGGCTACCGATTGATGAGATCCGTAGCCTAAGCGATAGGTGCAACCTATTAAATTTTCATAGATAACGCAATCCGTTTCCGGCTGGTATCTATTTCCAGAACCTTAACTTTTACTTTCTGGTACACTTTCACAACCGTTTTCGGATCGGAAACGTAATGATGGGCCAGTTGAGACACATGCACGAGTCCGTCCTGCTTCACACCGATGTCGACGAATGCGCCAAAGGCTGTGATGTTCGTGACTACGCCGGGCAGTACCATACCTTCGTGCAGATCCTCGACCGACTTTATACGCTCGTCGTACTCGAATACAGACAGTTGTTCGCGCGGATCGCGGCCGGGCTTTTCCAACTCAGCCAGTATGTCTCGTAACGTAGGCAGGCCTACCGTTGCTGATACGTACCGCTCCGGGCGAATCTGCTTTCGTAAGTCCGGCTTCTTGACCAGATCAATAACCGAGCTACCCGTATCAGCCGCCATCTGTTCAACAACGGCGTAGCGTTCCGGATGGACAGCACTGTTGTCGAGCGGATTTTTAGCGCCTTCGATGCGCAGAAAACCGGCGCACTGCTCAAATGCCTTGGGGCCTAACCGTGGTACTTTTTTGAGTTGCTCACGCGACGTAAACGCGCCATGTTCGGCCCGATACGTAACGATATTACCGGCTAGCTGCGGACCCAACCCAGATACGTAGCGCAGCAGATAAGCGCTAGCCGTATTGAGCGACACCCCTACCTGGTTTACACAACTTTCAACAATCGTATCCAGGCTGCTTTTCAGGTCCGTTTGATCGACATCGTGCTGATACTGTCCCACGCCAATCGACTTAGGGTCAATCTTAACCAGTTCAGCCAGTGGGTCCATGAGCCGTCGGCCAATACTCACCGCTCCACGTACCGTTACATCATGATTGGGGAATTCTTCGCGGGCCACTTCAGACGCCGAATACACCGACGCGCCCTGTTCACTCACCATAAAGATGGGCTTGCCGAGTTCCAGATTCCGAATAAACACTTCAGTCTCTCGACCTGCGGTTCCGTTACCAATCGCTATTGCGTCAATACGGTATTGGGCAACGAGTTTTTGCACGTTCTGAGCAGCCTGCTGTTTTTGGGACTCCGACTGAACAAGGTATAACACCGTATCGGCTAGCAAATTGCCCTGGGCATCCAGACATACGGCTTTGCAGCCCGTTCGATAGCCCGGATCAATAGCCAATACCCGTTGCTGACCCAGCGGGGGGCTTAACAGCAGCTGACGTAAATTATCGGCGAAAATTTGAATGGCTTCGGCATCCGCTTTGGTCTTGGACCGGTTGTCGAACTCGGTCTCCAGCGACGGTTTTAACAGGCGCTTGTACCCATCGCGAACGGCAAGCATAAGCTGCTCTCTACAGCTTCGCGACGAGTTCTTATTAATGAACTGCCGTTCGAGTCGTTCGATGGCTACTTCTTCGTCGGGGCTAATACTAACATTCAAAAATCCTTCGGCTTCTCCCCTTCGCAACGCTAACAACCGGTGCGAGGGAACACGCCGGAGCGGCTCAGCGAAATCAAAGTAATCTTTATACTTTACGCCCTCTGCTTCCTTGCCTTTTTTAACAACAGAGCGGATAATAGCCTCCTGCTCGAATAGGTTTCGAATACGCTGACGAGCATCGGCATCCTCACTGATCCGCTCGGCTACTATATCTCGAGCCCCTTGCAGCGCATCGGCTAGGGTCGGTACAGCTTCTGTAACGTAACGTTGGGCGATCCGCTCAAGGTCAGCTTCCCGCTGCATCACAATCACATTGGCCAGGGGTTCCAGTCCGCGCTCGATCGCAGCAGAGGCCCGCGTTTTCCGCTTCTGCTTATAAGGCAGATACAAATCTTCAAGATCGGTTAAGGAATCGGTGGTTTCCAGTTTACGACGCAGATCGGGTGTGAGCTTCCCCTGTTCGTCGATTGCTTTTAGAATGGCATCCCGGCGCTTATCCAGATCCTGAAGCTTCTGATACGTGTCTTTGATCGACTGAATCTCTACTTCATCCAACGGACCACGGTCTGTGGCTGCGGTTGCTTCTTTACGATAACGAGCTATAAAGGGAACGGTAGCTCCTCCGTTCAAAAGGTCAATGGCTGCGGTTACGGAGCGAACAGGCAGCCCAAGCTGGCTTGCCGTACGTTCTGGAAGCCGACGCTGTTCCGGAGATTGGGACATGTACTAAGTAAGGTAATAATGCGCAAAAATGGGCGTAGGAACCGATAGAGCAAAAAAAAACATGCCAGCTGGCATGTTTTTTACAACGGTTGTCTTCGGTATATCTTACGATTAAGCCATTTCGACGTTCACGGCGTTTAAGCCTTTCTTACCGCGCTCGACATTGAACTTAACTTTGTCGTTTTCACGGATTTGATCGATGAGACCGGAAGCATGTACAAAAATGTCTTCGCCACCGTCATCTGGTTTAATGAACCCAAACCCTTTGGTTTCATTAAAGAATTTTACTGTTCCTGTTTGCATTGTATGTTTAAATTTAAGCGAAGGACGTCACAATAAATATGATTTCCAAATATCAGACGAAAATTTCCCTCTATAACGCATAATATCCTTCTAAATAGGCCAAAACAAGCCAAATTTAGCTTTAAACAGACCGCCCCGTCCTGCACAGGACGGGGCGATAATCTAAATACAGGACCCTTATACACTACGTTGGCAGAAATTAAGCCAGATAAGGCAGATAGGGGTCCAGTTTGTCTGTATCGCGAAAAGCCGTTACCTGGTTAAGCTGGCTGTTATACGCGTCATAGCACAGCTCTACGTAGAAATCACGCAGGTTGTATAACAGAAAGATGGTATCCCCTTCATAACGGTTTGCCAGAATATCGCCAGCAAAGTAAAGCGTGTCGAGTTGCTGTTGGGCGGGTAATTGCGTAAAGTCGGCGGGTTGCATAATGGACTAGGTTGTCAAGCGAAATAAATCAAATCGAAGGGCTCAGCCAAACTCCAACCCCAACTTTATATACCAGACTAAAAACACCCCTATCGTACAACTAAAATACCCTATACGGTAATACCCTACAAGCCAGACAACTTATGTCTTTTTTGTGAATCACTCCCTCGAATTGCTTCTCAGGCAATCTTCACCTCGCGTCCGCTTCGGGCGGCCTGGTAGATAGCTTCTACTATTTTTATATCACGCAGCCCCTCTTCACCCGGTACGAGCATCGGCTTGTTCTTCATAATAGACTTCGCATCATCGTCCATTTGCATAGCCTGCTGCATGGGCATTTCGTATGGATGGTTAATAACATGGCCATTCCATTGGCCTTTTACACCGTTATAAGCTGAGTATGGCTCCACGTGCAAGGTGCCTTTGCTGCCCGTTACGTGCAGGTAGTTCATATTCATTCCATAGCTCGACTCCACCGAAGCGCGGGCTCCGCTCGGAAAAACAAGCTGCGCCATCGATGTCTCGTCCAGTCCATTTTTATAAACATCAGGACGTGACGTGTATTGCTGAGCTGTAACGGCAATGGGTTCTTCGCCGGTTGCTAATCGCGCGCCCTGCAATACGTACACGCCCATATCGTACATAACGCCCCCTCCCATTTCCTTCTTCTGTTTCCAGTGGTCGGTTCGTGCGTCGTAGTAGCCAGCGGCACAGCTCACCATCTGAATTTTCCCGAGCTGGCCGTCACGCAGCATTTTAACGTATTCCTGTGTATTGGGATCGTGATGCAGCCGGTAACCAACCGCCAGTGATCGTTTATTCTTATTGCAGGCGTCAATCATATTCTGGCACTCCTTCGCCGTTACGGCCATCGGCTTTTCTACCCAGACATGCTTACCTGCTTTGGCGGCACGAATAACGTACTCTTCGTGCATGGAAGGAGGCAACACTACATATACGACGTCAATATCCGGGTTATTGGCGATCTGATCGAACGTCTGGTACGAATAGATGTTTTTGTCAGGAATGTTATACTGCTTTTTCCACTTCTCGGCTTTAGCAGGGGTGCCCGTTACAATGCCGGCCAGGTAACAATTCTTGGTTTTTTGAAGCGCAGGGGCTAACAGGTCGGTGCTATAGTAACCGAGTCCAACCAGAGCTACCCCTAAGCGGTCTTTTGCCGGACGCGTTGCGGCTAGTAATACGTTCGGCGATAACGTAGCGGCCGCACTCGTCAGAGCGGCTGTGTGCAGGAAGGTTCTGCGAGTAGTCATAGGATTAAGGGTCTGTCGTCTAAGGACGCAAGTTTATCAAGAATAGAGATTGTTAATACAAACGAACACATACGGCCACAATCTAAGCACAAAAAAGCCTCGGTCGAACCCAGCTACTAAGACTTTTGTTGAGAATAGGCATTGTCAGTAGAGAACGGCCTATTTTTGTTGCATGTCTAAGAACGTATCGATTGGTTTAGTGCAGATGAGTTGCTCGGCCGATGTCGAGTCGAACATCCAAAAAGCGATAGCGGGTATCCGCGAAGCCGCTCAGAAAGGGGCTCAGATTGTTTGTTTGCAGGAACTGTTCACATCGCTGTACTTCTGCGATGTTGAAGATCATCATAATTTCAGCTTAGCCGAAGCCATTCCGGGACCAACTACCGAACGGCTAGGACAGGTAGCGGGCGAATTGGGCGTCGTTATTATTGCGTCGCTGTTCGAGAAACGGGCGCAGGGATTATACCATAATACAACCGCTGTTTTAGACGCGGACGGTACGTATCTGGGCAAGTACCGTAAGATGCACATTCCGGACGATCCGGGCTATTACGAAAAATTCTATTTCACCCCCGGCGATTTAGGCTATAAGGTGTTTGACACCAAATTTGCCCGGATCGGTGTGCTTATCTGCTGGGATCAATGGTATCCTGAAGCGGCCCGTATTACGTCGTTGATGGGTGCCGAGATTCTCTTCTACCCAACGGCCATTGGCTGGGATACCAACGAGCCCGACCCGAAACAAAACGAGGAGCAGTACAACGCTTGGCAGACCATACAGCGCAGTCACGCCATCGCGAACGGCGTACACGTCGTAGCGGTAAACCGAGTTGGACGCGAGGCTGATCAGCAGTTCTGGGGCGGCTCGTTCGTGGCGAATCCGTTTGGTTCCTTATTATACCTGGCTCCGCACGACCAGGAGCTGGTGCATGTGCAGGAAGTTGATCTGGGCTTATCGGAAAAATACCGGACGACCTGGCCGTATTTCCGGGATCGGCGCATCGATTCCTACCAGCCGATTACGAAGCGGTACATCGATGAATAACGTAATGTTTTAGTTGTTGATCAGCCGTTGAGATTTGCTGACTAACGATTTCTTATACCCTTTGTTCGGCAAGTAACTTGACTCGTTTCATGAAAGTAATCGTATCTGTGCTCGCAGCCGGGCTGGCGGGTTTAGGGTTTTGGTTCACCCACCAGGCTGGTCCGCCCGTTCCGGAAGGTGTACAACTACAGGAGCCGTTACCGGCACCCACCGCGCTTACTCCAACACCCCGCGCCCGGTTTATTCCCACGACACGTAAAGGATATTATAACCTTGATGTGGTCGGTGATTTTAGCCTGCCAGCCACCAAGACCGTCACTTTCTGCGGAGCTGGTCGTAACTTACACCTCCCGCAAGACCCCGGAAAGCTCTTCCGACGGGGGTTTTCGTCCGTCGAGCAAACCCGGATGATTCCCCGTGTTGAAATCTGGACCGATGGTTTTCCGCCGAACGGATGGCGCAGCAGCCTTAAGCAAAGCCAGCGGGCGCTGATTCTGTATCAGGATTATTTCGCTAACTCGTTCGGGCTCGGTTGGGCACGTAGCAGCCAATACGCGAAAGATGTGCTTTACAAGAGCGCACCCGGTGCCCGGGCCACCCGCAACACCCTTTTTCAAGCTTCTATGGAACTACAGGGTGGTTGCGTCGGCTTCGGCGACTGCCCACCGGGCGGTATGAAAAGTAGCTTCAGCAAAATATTTCTGGACATCGAAAACGAAGGAGCCAGCCGAGAAAATCAGCAGGAACAGGTTAATCTCTACACCTTCATGATGAAAACGCTGAAGGAAAATGTGAGTCCGCAAACCGAGATTGGCTCCATCGCCCCGGTGCCGCATAACAGCTACGGCTACTCGCGGGCGGAAGATTATACAGCGGCTGCGGACTGGTTGTGGAGCACACCGGCTCGACACACCGCCACCAGTCGACAACGCGGTATGCCCGATAACATTGTCGGAAAAACGTATGCGGATTACGCCGATTTTCAGATGCCCGGTACGTATTATCTATACCCAGAATTTGATTACACCGCCCGGCACACCAACGACGCTGACCGCCACTGGTTAGGGGCCCTGCTGGGTGAACAGGAAGTAAATCGAAAGCTGTCGCCCAAAAAACGGATTGCCTGGCATTGGGTATTTAATACGCAAAACAGCGAGTTTCCGAACAGTGGGAAGGCTGAGCATCCGGCTCCGCCAGCCGTTGCCGAAGGCATGGCCACCTTTTACTGGTTCACCGGAGCGTACGGTGTTCTGTTCTGGGACGACCAGCAAGATCTTACCCCCGATCAGCCCTCTCCTACTGATCCTGCGTTGAAGGGGCTCGCCAACGACCGGAACTATGCGTGTTATGAGCACTATATTCATGGACTTTGGCGGCTTTTCAAGCACCACGGCGATTTGTTCAATGGCAGGGAAACGTACCTGAACGAAAACACGGACTGTTCGTACGACGGTGGAAAAACCTGGATTAAGTATAACGCCAATCAGATCAAAACGCGTGATTTGCCTTTCGTGCGGGCCATTGTCAACGGTGATCAGATTTTGGTAGCCGCCACGAAAGCCTATGCCCAGCCGACGCAAACGACCCAGGTGATGCTACGGTATATTCAAAATGGCTACAACTTTTACACAAAGGTTTCCCTAAAAGGCGATGAGATTTATCTGGGTCGTGCCACAATGAGCCGTCGGAAATAATTTGCGGTTGGTGCTACCACAACGGGCAGCATTAATCTGATCAGCTATGAATCTTGGTATTGAAATAGGCGGCACGAAGCTGCAATTGGTAACTGACGATGAGCAGGGTAATCTTGCTCAGCGATTCCGCTTTGAGGTAGACCCAGCACAGGGCGCGGATGGTATTTTAACCCATATTTCGGACGTACTGGATGATTTGCCGGAGGCTCCTCGCGCTATTGGTGTCGGCTTCGGTGGGCCGGTCGACTGGACAAGCGGACGTATCGCGACCTCGCATCAGGTAGGCGGCTGGTCAGGCTTCGATATGACGGGCTGGCTTCAGGAACGCGTTCCCAACGTAACGGTACGGGTAGAGAACGATGCCAACGTAGCGGCCCTGGCCGAAGCCCGACACGGGGTTGCTACCGGATTTCGTCACGTATTTTACAGTACGTTAGGCAGCGGAGTCGGTGGAGGAATGGTCGTTGACAAGCAAATTTACCACGGTGCCACGCCTGGTGAAGCCGAGATCGGTCACTTGTGGCTCGTTCCGCCGAGCGAATCCTCGCCCGGTCAAACCATTGAACAAACCGTATCGGGCTGGGCGGTTGATAAACAGATTCGGGAGCTGCTTCCGCAACTACCCGACGACTCTGCCTTAAAACAGCTTATTCTGGATGCTCATGCCGCTGGAGATAGAGGCAAAGAAGCCCGATTTTTGCACCCGGCTTACGAAGCCAGTGACCCGGTAGCTCGGATGCTTATCGAGCAAATCGGTTCGGTGCTGGCATTAGGCGTATCGCACGTCGTTCACCTGTTTCATCCCGACGCGATTGTCTTGGGTGGTGGGCTTTCGTTGATTGGAGAGCCGTTGCGGGCAGCCGTTCGGCAAGCCTTACCCCGATTCGTGATGACCGCTTTTCAACCAGCTCCAATCGTCCTCTTGGCGAAACTGCGGGAAGACGCTGTACCGATCGGGGCTTTGTCGTTAGTTCGCTGAATACTGGTCTCTGTTTGAATCATACGATACGTATAGAAAATGAACACCAACTACTTCCAGGCTTATATTGATCGCCAGAAAGCGGCTTACGATGCGATTCCGCTGGACCGCGTTGAACACCTCATCTCACTCATTAAAAAGTGCTGGGAGGAAGATCGGCAGTTGTTTGCGTTTGGCAACGGCGGTAGTGCATCGAACGTATCCCACTTCATTACGGACCTCGGCAAAAGCGCATCCGACAAGATGGGCAAGCGTTTTCATTGTCTCTCCCTCAACGAAAACTTATCGTGGATTACCGCCTTGGGAAATGACTACTCGTACGAAGATGTGTACGCCCAGCAGCTTCAGAACTACGCCCGGCCCGGCGATCTGGTGCTAACACTAAGTGTAAGTGGTAATTCCCCGAACCTGGTTAAAGCGGTCGAATGGGCGAACAACCACGGCCTGACTACGATTGCGTTGGTCGGGGGTAAACGGGGAAAACTGGCGGATCTCGCCCACGAATCCATCGTTATCCAGGATGAGCATTACGGACGCGTTGAAGATGCTCAAATGACCATCTGCCACATGCTCTGCTACGGATTTATCGAAAGCTAAAAGGGAAGAGAGGGACAAGGAAGCATGTACATCTCCCTTGTCCCTCTCTTCCCTTTTTGGTTCGTTCTCCTTCAAGAATACCGGTCGTTACGCCACGGATAGGCTGTGTTTGAATAGCCGCGTTCTTCCCAGAACCCTAACTGATTTTTGGCCAGAAACTCGATACGCTTTATCCATTTCGCCCCCTTCCAGGCATACAATTGGGGTGTAATCATCCGCAATGGTCCACCATGTTCTTTGGGTAATGGCTGACCGTCGGCGGTGTGCACTAGTAAAACGTCGGGCTTGAGCGCTTCCTCCAGCGATACGTTGGTTGAGTATCCATCGTAGCCGTAACACATGATGTGGGTAGCGGTGCCTTTGGGATCGACTAAAGCCGCTAGATCCATAAAGCGGACACCCACCCAGGGCACGTCTAACCGCGACCAGGTGGTCACGCAGTGAAAATCGCTTACGTCTTCAACCTGCGGCAGTGCCATCAGGTCTTCCCACTTCAACCGTACCGGACTGTTTACTTCGCCATCAATATTGAGTTGCCACTTATCGAGAGGAATACTGGGCTGATACCCTAAATCCAGTACCGGCCACTTCGTGGTGACGGTCTGGCCAATGGGCACCGTTGGCATACCATGACGGTTCGGTGGCCCTGACCCGCGTGGTTTTTCGTCCGTCATTGATGGTGTCTGCGCCATCTTCTCCTCAAACCGGCGTTTGAGTTTCATCCGAGCCTCGACAATCTTATCTGTTTTCTCGTTGGCTTCCATACGCGCCTGTGTTTTCTCTTCTTACTGTTAGTAAACAGTAAACGGGATTCAGTAGTTTTGCTGACCCAAAAACTCAACCTCATGCGTTCTCTATTTGCCCTCCTGTTTCTTACCCTTATTTCTGTTCACGTATCCGCTCAAAGCGCCCCTACTAAGCAGGATGATATTCGTCAGCTTATGACCATGATGGGCACAACTTCGCTAATGGAACAGTCGATGAGTCGGTTTGTCGAAACGTTCAAGAAAGCGAATACCGGCCTTCCCGAGAGCTTCTGGACCAGTGTTGAGAAGGAAGCGAACTACCAGGACCTGATCAACAGGCTGATTCCTGTGTACGAGAAGCATTACACCCACGACGAAATCAAGGAACTGTTAGCTTTCTATAAATCGCCACTTGGTCAGAAATCCATCCGCGAACTTCCAGCCATCATGCAGGAATCATCCAGCATCGGTCGGGAATGGGGTGAGCAACTAGGCCGACGAATTGCCGAGCGCATTCAAGCCGAAAAAACACCCCCGAAAAACTAACCGTACTAGGCTATACGTACGTAGCTGCCCAACAATTTGACCTCAGCCGCGTGGTGATTTAAGATATCCTGCAAGGCAGGCTCGTTCGCATGACCCTCACATTCAATCAAAAACCAGTATCGGAACGTAGCACCTTCGCGTAGGGGACGGCTTTCGATTTTGGTTAAGTTGATGCCACGGGCATTGAACTCCTGTAGAAATTCGGCCAGTACCCCCGGTTTTTCCGTATTCGGCAGCCGGGCAATGATAGTCGTTTTATCGTGCCCACTGGGCTGGTTGACAAAGTCCTTCGCCAGAATCAGAAACCGCGTCCGGTTCAGGTCGCTATCTCCAATATTGTCGAATAACACCGGTACATCGAACAACTTGGCTGCGATGTTCGAACAGAGGGCAGCAGCGGTGGGTTGCTGCGCGGCTAGCTTGGCCGCCTTTGAAGTCGATTCAACGGGCACCAGTTCGGCCTGTAATCCGTCGAACGTATCGTTCAAGAACTTGCTGCATTGCCGAAACGCGATGTCTTTAGAGTAGATGTGCGTGATCTCGGCCAGATTTTCGGTTTTCGTAGCAAACGTAAAATGTACGGGAATCTGAGCCTCGGCGGCAATGGTCAGGTCCTTTTCGAGGAGTAGATCGATGGTCTCCAGCACAATGCCTTCCTGATTGTTCTCGATGGGCACCACTCCGAACCGAACTCGCCCGGTTTCGACGCTTTCGAATACCGAACGGATTGTGGGGAGGGTCATATAGGCGCTCATTGCCCCAAACCGGCTTTCGGCGGCCTGATGCGTAAAACTTCCTTCGGGGCCCAGATAGGCCACTCGCTCCGGCAGTTCGAGGTTACGCGATACGGCGAATATTTCCAGAAAAATGGCTTCAATGGCCGAGCGATTCAGCAGCCCATCATTCTGGGTATGCAGCCGATCGAGGATTTGTTTTTCGCGCTCGGGGCGATAAATAACCGTGTTGGTAGACCGTTTCAGTTCACCCACTTTCCGGACCAGTTCCATGCGCTTGTTCAGCAGCAGCAGCAGTTGGTCATCCAGGGCGTCAATGTCGTTACGGATCGATTCGAGAGTCATCAGTCAAAAAGTGCAGCCTTAACCGCAATAAAATAGGCAGTGTACCACAAAAGTACACTGCCTGATGCCTACTGCAAACAATTGACTAAACTAATGCCGCTTCGTCAATATCTTTCTCAATCCGCAGATTATCGATAATAAAGCGCTGACGGTCGGGGGTATTTTTGCCCATGTAGTAGCTCAACAGCTTGGGCACCGACGTTTCTTTCTCCATAATAACAGGTTCAAGCCGCATATTCTCGCCGATGAACAAACCGAATTCTTCGGGTGAAATCTCGCCCAAGCCTTTGAAGCGCGTAATCTCTACTTTCTTCCCACCTTTCATCAGCTTATCAATAGCCGTCTGCTTTTCCTCTTCGGAATAGCAGTACGTGGTTTCTTTGTGGTTCTTCGGATTTCGCACGCGGAACAGGGGCGTTTCCAGAATATAGAGGTGTCCGTTACGTACCAGGTCCGGAAAGAATTGAAGGAAAAACGTCAGCATTAGCAGCCGGATGTGCATTCCATCGACGTCCGCATCAGTCGCAATGACAATGCGGTTATAGCGTAGCCCTTCTAATCCCTCTTCAATGTCCAGCGCGTGTTGAAGCAGGTTAAACTCTTCGTTTTCGTACACGACCTTTTTGGTAAGGCCATAGCAGTTTAGCGGTTTGCCCCGCAGGCTGAACACCGCCTGCGACTGCACATTTCTGGATTTTGTGATGGAACCGCTGGCCGAATCACCTTCGGTAATAAATAGGGTCGACTGATACCGATCATCCGCTTTTACGTCGGGCAGGTGATTCCGGCAGTCGCGAAGCTTTTTGTTGTGCAGACTTGCCTTCTTGGCACGATCGTTGGCCAGTTTCTTAATACCGGCGAGTTCTTTACGTTCCCGCTCCGACTGCTCGATCCGCTTTTTCAGTGCATCGCGAACGGTCGGGTTCATGTGCAGAAAATCGTCTAACCGTTCTTTAACGAAATCCTTAACGAATGAATTTACCGACTGCGCATTGGCTTCCGGCGACATGTTTACCGAACCCAGCTTTGTTTTGGTCTGCGACTCAAATACCGGCTCCTGCACGCGAATGCTTATGGCCGCAATAATACTGGCCCGGATGTCAGTGGTTTCGTAATTCTTGTCAAAGTGTTTACGCACCGTTTCAACCACAGCCTCTTTGAGTGAGTTGAGGTGCGTACCGCCCTGCGTTGTGTACTGCCCGTTCACGAATGAGTAGTACTCTTCCCCGTATTGATTGCCGTGCGTTAGGGCAATCTCCAGGTCATTGCCTTTCAAGTGAATGATTGGGTAACGTAGCGAATCTTCATCCGTCTTATTACGGAGCAGATCCAGCAGTCCATTCTGTGATATGTATTTCTGTTTGTTGAAGGCAATCGTCAGCCCGGCATTCAGGTAGCAGTAGTTCCAGATCATGTTCTCCAGATACTGCGGTATATAATGAAAATGCTTAAAGACTGTATCGTCGGGTTCGAAGCAGATCAGCGTACCGTTCCGTTCGTTGGTGGCTTCTTCGCCCTGCTGTTTAAGTTCGCCCCGCTCAAACTCAGCCCATACGGTACGTCCGTCCCGAAACGACTGAACCCGAAAATAGGTCGACAGTGCATTGACGGCTTTCGTACCGACGCCGTTCAGGCCTACCGATTTCTGAAAGGCCCCTGAGTCGTATTTACCACCGGTATTAATCTTGGAAACGACCTCAACGACTTTGCCTAATGGAATACCCCGGCCATAGTCACGAACTTCGACGCGGTGATCCGTTACGCGAATATCAATGATCTTACCGAAGCCCATGACGTGCTCATCAATGCAGTTGTCGATGGTTTCTTTAAGCAGAACATAGATTCCATCATCAGCCGCTGAACCATCGCCAAGTTTACCGATATACATGCCCGGCCGGAGACGAATGTGTTCCCGCCAATCGAGTGAGCGGATACTATCTTCATTGTATTGAACGGGTTGATTTGTCAATTCTGCCATACAGGAATAGTGAATAATAGACTTTATGAAAGCGGCTGGCTTAACGTATGTATTTAACGGACATTGGAAAAATCATACCCTGCTCAGGCAAGGCAATAAATGTTTCCGCTGAATAGAAAACTGTTCGCAATCCGACAAAAGTTCGTTTACTTTGCCAGCTGAACTGTGCTTTGTACTATAAGACCTAAAATGTCGTTAGATACAAGTCTTCGCCTTTATTGCCGCAGAAGCTGTTCGACATCTTAAAAATATGCAAAATTTGCGAATTATTCACGACTTTCCCCTAAATTCTTTTCATACCGCAAGGGCTCTTTTTCAACGTCGACTTTGTACAGGCATTACGGCATTGCTGCTATCCGTAACGGGCTTCATCACGCAAGCCCAGATTGCCCCTGCCCCCGCTGGTACCGGCACAGCCTCGCCTGGTGCTGTTCGATCCGGTTCATCACCAGCCACCTCAACCCAGCCTGGCCGAAGCGCTACGTTGCCGGGTGGCGTTAACACCAGTAATCTACCGGCCAACATTCAGCAGCAGATCAACCAGGCGGGTGGGCAAATTCCAGGACG
Organism: Spirosoma knui; assembly: GCF_054780635.1. Classification (NCBI taxonomy): domain Bacteria; kingdom Pseudomonadati; phylum Bacteroidota; class Cytophagia; order Cytophagales; family Cytophagaceae; genus Spirosoma; species Spirosoma knui. The sequence continues at coordinate 45,634 of NZ_BAAGVY010000012.1, forward strand.
TAACGTACGTACCGGTCGTACGACGTCTCAACCGACAAATAATCCGCTCCGAACCAATCCGACGACCGGGCGGAATCAAGCCGCAGTCGATCCGGCCGATACAACCGATCAGGGTCCACAGACGGAGAAAGAAGTCATTGAAGACGGCTACGAACGGGCGCGTCGGCAGGAACGCGAAGAAACGCGTCGGAAGCTCTTCGGTTTTTCGATTTTCAACGATCCAACGAATGCCGCGACATTCGAACCGAATATAAATATTGCTACCCCCCGCAATTACATTGTCGGCCCCGGCGATCAGTTAAACATACGAGTCTATGGTTACTCGGAAGTTGATTACTCGCAAACGGTTTCGCCGGAAGGAGCGGTTTACTTCGCCAACCAATCGGGGATCGGTCCGGTATCGGTGCTGGGCTTATCGGTTGAGCAGGCAAAAGCCCGCATCGAAAGCCGCCTGGCTACCAAATACGTTGGGTTACGGAGTTCCTCATACGGCCCCAAAAATACGTTTCTGGAAGTTTCGCTGGGCGCTATTCGCAGCATTCGCGTAACCGTAACGGGTGACGCTGTCAGACCCGGTACATATACACTTTCTTCCCTGTCGACGGCTATGAACGCCATTTACCAGGCGGGCGGCCCTAACGAACTGGGCTCGTTCCGGCGAGTGCAACTGATCCGTAATAACCGGGCCATTGCTACGCTTGATCTGTATGATTATCTGCTGAACGGCACACAGCGGAACGACTTCCGGTTACAGGACAACGACAACATTCGGTTTACTACGTACCTAACGCGGGTTGAAATCACCGGTACCGTAAAACGGAACAACATTTTTGAGATGATGCCGAACGAAACGCTCGATCGGCTGCTCTTCTACGCGGGGGACTTCGCGGCTAACGCTTACAAAAGCCGGGTTAAAGTGACGCGTCTGACGGATCGGGAACGTAAGGTTCTCGATGTAACAGCTCCCGAGTTTAAAACTTTTAAGATGCAGGATGGCGACCTGGTTACAGTCGAGCAACTTCTGGATCGTTTCGAAAACCAGATTACCATCGAAGGCGCAGTTTACCGGCCGGGTCAGTATTCACTTGACAATAACCAGACCCTGAAGAAACTAATTAGCACCGCCGAGGGCCTCAAAGGTGACGCCTTTACGGGCCGGGTTAACATTGTCCGGACCCGCGAAGACTTGGCCATCGAGAACATAACCGTCAACTTAGCCAACATTCTGGCCGGTACGGAACCCGACGTAACGCTTCAGCGCGAAGACCAAATTATTATTCCATCGCGTTTTGATCTGACGGAGCAGGCTAAAGTTTCGGTGATGGGCGAAGTCAATTATCCCGACGAAAACATTCAGTACATGGCGAATATGTCGCTGAACGATGCCTTACTCCGCGCGGGCGGATTAAAAGAATCAGCAGCCGCTTCGTTGGTTGAAGTCGTTCGTCGGAAGAAAGATGTCGATCCACGCTCCGCTTCGGCACAGGTAGCCGAAATTCATCGGTTCAATGTTAACCGCGATCTATCGATTAATTCAGATGAGAACCGGTTTATCCTGGAGCCTTTTGACCAGGTCATCGTTCGTCGGTCGCCAAATTATTTGGTTCAGACGTACGCCAATATCGAAGGAGAAGTTATCGTCCCTGGTTCGTACGCGATCCGCAGTAAAGACCAGAAGATATCTGATCTGGTCACTTTAGCCGGGGGCCTTACTCCACAAGCCTATGTGGAAGGGGCAACACTGGTTCGGCGCGTAAGACTCAGTGCCGACGAAGTTGCCCGTCGGAAACAGTCGCTGGCAGATGTGGCTGATGCAGCCAGTATTGGTCAGGTTACCGTAGAAACGGACAGCGTGTCTTCGGACAAGCCAGAGTCGATCGGAATCAACCTGAAAAAGATTTTGGCTAAGCCAGGTTCTTCTGAGGATATTCTGGTGCAGGAAGGCGATCTGTTACGTATTCCCAAGCTGCTCGAAACGGTGCGGATCCAGGGTGAAGTGCTCTTACCAACGACCGTTAAATACCGCCCAAACCAAACCTTCCAGGATTATATTTCGCAGTCGGGTGGGTTTACCGCGAAATCACAGCGCAGGAAATCATTCGTGATTTATGCAAACGGTTCTGTTGACCGTACGCGTAAATTCATGTTCTTCAATGTATATCCCCGCGTCGAGCCAGGTGCTGAGGTCGTAATTCCAAAGAAGACCTCCGTACCACTCACGCCACAGCAAATTCTTAGCTCAACAGCTGGTACTATTTCGTCGCTCTTATCAGTAATTGGCCTGGTCATCGCCTTAAGTCGGGTAGGACGATAATCTAATATTGCTATGACTCCAACAAATCCGATAAACAGTAACGCTGATGTCTTGGCAACGGGTCGGCCTTTGCCTCCCGATCAAATTTCGCCGAAGTCGGTTGTATTACGTATTCTTAAACTAAAGGATGTCGCGCGCCGGAACTGGAAGCTCTTGCTCATACTAACGGCGATTGGCGGCACCATTGGTCTTATCTACGATCTAACCCATAAAAAGGCACCTATCTATAGCGCCACAATGCTCTTTAACCTCGGTGGTGGTGGTTCGGCAGGGAGTAGTTTCGGCGAGTTAGGTGCGTTAGCCAGCGCTTTCGGTCTCAGTCAGGGTGCCGCCGATGCGAACATCTTTGTGGGGGACAACTTCCTGATCTACGCCAAATCGAGACCCGTTGTCGAAAAAACGTTGATGAAACGGGATACGATCAACGGCAAAGACACGCTGCTGGTGAACTACTACATCCGGCACAGTGGAATTCGGGATGAAGAGTGGGAAGAAGATGATACCCTTCGCGCCTTTTACTTCAAAAAAAGTAAAGAGCCAAGTGAATACACCAAGCTTGAACAGCGGGTGATGTCAGACATTTATACCCGGATTAAAACGGAAATGGGCGTAACCCAACCTGAACGAAAATCCTCGTTTATGGAGCTTCGCTGCGGTATGCAGGACGAAATGCTGGCTGCCCACTTCATTACCAAACACCTCACGACGATTGAGGAAGATTACCGGCGGAAGCAAACCAAGAAGACGCGCGAGATGTTCGATCTGCTTAACTCGCGGGCCGACTCGATCGCCCGTATCCTGAGCGGAACCGAAAATCGCCTGGCTCAGTACATGGACCAGAATCAGCAGGTAGTCGTTGCACAGGGCCGGATTATGGAGAACCGATTGACCCGCAATTCTACGTTCCTGACAACGCTGTATTACCAGGCGCTGCAAAGTGCGGATAATATGCGGCTGTCGCTGATTCGTGAAGCGCCTTTATTTACCATCCTTGAACCCGTAGCCTTTCCCCTGTATAAGGAAGTCAAGACGCAGGTTGGTATGCAGGCTGGTATTGCGTTAGGGCTCATTCTGTCGATTGTTATTGTCTTTCTGCGCGAAACGTATCGTTCGATCATGCAGGAAGGGTAACCGACCCATCAGCTACTACCAGACCAAATTGCAGAACAGACCATAAACGAACGGCAACACCCACTGCCATGAAAACGCACGAAGTAATTATTGAACCCGGTCGCGCTGAGCGGCATTATTGGCGAGATTTATGGCGCAACCGCGAGTTGATGTATATCTTGTCCATGCGCGACGTGTCGGTACGGTACAAACAGACCGCCCTTGGCACGGCCTGGGGTCTGATTCGCCCATTGACGACGATGCTGATCATGGTGTTCGTATTCAGCAAAATTGCCAAGCTGCCCGCCGACCCCGGTGTTCCCTACCCGCTTATGGTATTGGGCGGTATTACCGTCTGGACGTTTTTTTCGACCGCGTTTACCCAGATCAGTAACAGCGTTACGTTGAACTCAAATCTGGTTACGAAAGTCTATTTTCCGCGTTTGATCATGCCCATTAGTTCGATCGCGGTTAGCTTCATTGATTTTTTGGTTTCGCTGGGCCTTTTCATTTTACTGGCCGCCTGGTACCGATTCGTGCCGGACTGGCACATTCTATTTGCACCTGTATTCATGTTGCTGGCGGTATTAGCCTCGTTTGCGTTTGGACTATTTTTTGCTGTCATCAACGTACGATTCCGTGATGTTGGGCAATTGATTCCATTTTTGGTGCAGGTCGGATTCTACGCCTGCCCGATTGCCTACAGTAGTCGACTCGTAGCTAATGAATCCTGGTATTCGCTGTATATCCTGAATCCATTGGTTGGCATTATCGACGGGTTCCGTTGGTCTTTGTTAGGAGAAAATGCGTACTTTAACCCCCGGAGCCTGCTGACTTCCGTTGCAATTGTTGGAGTTTGTCTGGCTATATCCATTTATTTCTTTCGCAAACGCGAAAACACATTTGTCGATGATATTTAACGATTTATGATCGGTATGACCAGAATTTTGATCTCCTGTGCGGGTTCATTATCGATCATACCTGGTTAATCGTAAATCATAAATCACTATGTCTGTCATTACCGTCGAAAATATAAGTAAGCAATACATCATTGACCACCAGAAAGGCAAGGGCTCGAACACGCTCCGGGATGTGATTTCCGAAAATTTCCGGCAGTTGTTCGGAAAAGGAAAACAGCAGACTGAAACAACTCGTGAAGAGTTCTGGGCCTTACGTGACGTAAGTTTTTCTATTGAGCAGGGGGATCGCGTCGGCATTATCGGCCACAACGGCGCTGGAAAATCAACCATGCTCAAAATCTTGAGTAAAATCATTGAACCAACCACCGGTAGCGTCCGCATTCGGGGACGGGTAGCCAGCTTACTCGAGGTTGGTACCGGCTTTCACCCTGAATTGACGGGCCGAGAAAACATCTACCTCAATGGGTCGCTACTCGGGATGACCCGGAGTGAGATTCGTAAACAGTTTGACGAGATTGTGGCCTTTGCCGGTGTTGAAAAGTTTCTCGACACCCCCGTTAAACGGTATTCGTCGGGTATGTACGTGCGGCTGGGCTTCGCGATTTCGGCCCATCTCGACCCCGAAATCATGATCGTCGATGAGGTACTGGCCGTGGGTGATGCGGAGTTCCAGAAAAAGAGCCTCGGCAAAATGCGCGACAACTCGGCGAGCGGCCGGACCGTTATTTTCGTTAGTCATAATCTGACGGCGGTACAGGCACTCTGTAACAAAACCTTGTATTTTGAGCGGGGGCAGTTGATTGAGCAGGGTGAGACCAATCAGGTCATTGCCTCGTACCTCAGCAAAGTGTCGAAGACGCGCCTGACCCGCCACTGGGATAATCCCGAAGATGCCCCTGGCAACGATCTTGTCCGCGTCCGTCGGATTGAGTTGATTCCGGAATACCAGGATGACTTAACGACCATCGATGTTCGGACGCCGATGAAAGTGCGATTCGAGTTCTGGAATATGATGGAACGCGCTAACTTAAACTTAAGCCTGCACCTAAATTCGTTAACGGGCGAATGCATTTTTAACGTTGGTACCCAGTCGCAGCCCTACGGAAAAGGGTTGATTGTCGGTGAATGCACCATTCCCGGCTATTTCCTGAACGACGGTACGTATACGATTTCCGTAATGATTGTGAAGGATACCGTTACTCCGCTTTATGTTATGGAGGAGGGTATTACCTTTGATGTTGAGGACTACCGGGAAGGCATTGCCTGGTACGGAAAATGGCCGGGCTACGTACGTCCCCAGTTCCCGTTCCAGATGGAGATGCTGGAGGAGGTTCCTGTAAAATGAGTGTATAGTTCAACTGATTTCAGCGGCCATTCCCCTGACTCCTGAAAACAGGATGAGCGTTCCCGTGAAGACAATCTATGATTAACGTCACCAAATCATACCTGCCGGACTTAGACGAATATACCAAATACCTTTCGGGTATCTGGGAGCGTGTCCACCTGACGAATGATGGTCCTCTGCTCCGCCAGCTCGAAGATCAGTTGAAGGAGTATTTGGGTGTGAAACACCTGAAGTTCTGCTCGAATGGAACGATCGTTCTTCAGATGGCACTGAAAGCGCTCGACATTACCAAAGAAGTAATCACTACGCCTTTTTCGTATGTGGCCACCACGAATGCCTTGCTGTGGGAAGGCTGTACGCCCGTATTTGCTGACATTCGTCCGGATGATTTCTGCATTGACCCGGATAAAATTGAACCGCTGATTACTGAAAACACGCAGGCCATCATGGCTACCCACGTGTATGGTAACGCCTGCCGGATTGAGCAGATTCAGGCCATTGCTGAACGCTTCAAGCTCAAAGTTATTTACGACGCAGCCCACACGTTTGGCGCTAGTTATCAGGGGCAGTCGATCTTAAGCTACGGTGATGTCAGTACGTGTAGTTTTCACGCTACAAAGGTTTTTCATACCGTTGAGGGCGGCTGCCTGGTCACAGATAATGATGAGTTAGCGAATAAGCTACACTTCTACCGTTCCTTTGGCCACCGCAACGATGATTACTATAGCATTGGCATAAACGCGAAAAACTCCGAGTTTCACGCGGCTATGGGCTTGTGTGTTTTACCGAAAGTACCGGATCTGATTGCCGCCCGCAAGCAGGTATTTGGCTACTATGATGACCGGCTCGACTTCACCCGGATCAGCCGTCCAACGCTAGCTCCGGGCGTTGACTACAATTACGCTTACTACCCCGTTGTCTTCGACTCAGAAGAGTCGTTACTGCGTGTTGTCGATGCCCTAAGAGCTCAGGACATTGTGCCCCGGCGCTATTTTTATCCGTCGCTCAACACGTTACCGTTTGTAAGTCAGCTTCGGTCAGGAGCGGTTGAGTCTTGTCCTTTATCCGAAGATATTTCGCTACGCGTGTTGTGTCTTCCGCTTTATCCGGATTTAGCCGAAGCGGATGTCGACCGGATTGCAACACTAGTCAATGAAGCCGTTGCGGTAGACCACGTTGATCATTAATTAGCCAACCGGCCGTTAAACTCACCCCCTTGAGCTGTATGCTTCAGTAATTCGACCGAATGACGCTGCTGTACCTTATTTCTGGTTTTCTGTTTATTGCCTATCTCGGATGGTTAGCCGCTCGAATATGCCGTCCGTCCCTTGCCGAGTGGCTCCTGACCATTTTTCTATTAGGAGCCGGTAGTGTAATCCTAACGGGCTTCGTGTTATCGGCGCTGTACCAAACGGCTAGCGCTCCTGTCTGGGCCGTTTCGGTCTTCGTTACGGCTACCGTACTGAGCGCGATCCTGAACCGGCTGACAACTGAGCGAACGCGTTTTTCCATACCAGAATTGGTACGTACCAGCCGCAGCACCTTCGAAAACTGGTTTCGCGGCTTATCGACATATTCAAAATTTATATTCGGCAGTTTGCTGGTTACGTTAGGTATAATTGCCTTCACCAATTTATTGCTGGTGCTGTTCACCGTTCCGAACGAATGGGATAGCATGACGGGCCACCTGAACCGGGTGATGCAGTACCTACAGCGTGGCAGCATGAGGCACTTCGGTGGTACGAACTGGAACATCGATACGTATCCGAAGAGCGTCTGTACGCTCCAGATTTATTCGTTTCTGATGACGGGCCACTTTGAAAACGGCTTCAAGTTTATTCATCACCTCAGTTACTGGACCGCTGTTGTTGCGGTTTTCGGTATCGTACAACGTATCGGCAAAAATCTGTCGGCTAGTTTTTTCTGTGCATTGGCATACGCTCTGCTACCTGACTTTCTGATGCAGGCCATCACTACTGAAACGGATATTGTTTTAACAGCCTACCTGAGCGTGTTGCTCTACATGCTGTTTACGTATCAGCAAACCAAGGACAACCGGTATTTGTATCTAGCGGGAATGGCGTTCGGCATTGCCTTTGGTCATAAAATTACCTTTGCGCTGCTGCTGCCTTCGGTGTTTGTCATCATGGTCTATACGGTCTTTTTGTCGCCATCGTGGAGTATTACCTTTACCAGAACCTGGCGGTTAGCTGCGGCCATTCTGGTAGGTATCTGCCTGTGGACTTTGCCGACCGGCTATCTTAAAAACATCGAAGTCTTTGGTCATCCCATAGGCCCACCAACTGCCTTAAAGCATCAATCTGTTGAGCGGGCTGGCTCATTAAGGAACCTACTGGAACAGGGCAGCCGGAATGTCGTCCGGTATGGCTACGATCACGTGAACCTGGATGGTATACGTAACACGACGCTTGGAGCCTCCATAAATCATACCATGCGTAAACCGCTGGTTGCTCTGGAAGATAAACTCCACATGCGGTTAGACGAAGAAACCGACTTTTCGATTCAGCCGTTTGCTTTCGACCGCCGGTTTGTTTTTTACAACGCCAATCCTTACTGGGGTGTCTTTGGCTTTGGCTTAATTTTTCCGCTGCTCTTTCTGGTTTTGATCGGATACGTTCGGTCAACTCCGCACATCTTTCTGGGCTTAGCTCTGCTGCTTCATTTCGCGGCCCTCTCCTACTCAGCTCCGTACGACCCGTTCAAAGGGCGCTACTTCATCGAAACCGGCTTGTTCGGCGTTACGTTTCTAGCCCTGTTATTTCTGCATCCGCGCACCTCTGTGGCCGTTCCCAACCGAACGATCTGGAAAAGTTACGTAGCGCTGATAACCGTGCTGGGCTGTATATCAGCGCTGATGAGCGTTTTCATGAACATCCGCGCTTTACCGTTTGGCTGGACGGCTCCCGACGGACATACGTACACGTCGGCGTTCCAGTCTGATCGCATTCGGCAGATGACGCTTGGCCGCCCGGATATTTACGTGCCGTACAAACGCTTCGACGAACTCGTTCCGGATACGGCGACTGTAGCCCTGGGTACTATTAACGACGACTACGAGTATCCGCTCTACGGACCACGACTGTCGCGTCGACTGATCGCCATCAATCCGTTCGAACAGGGGCTGCGGCCTATCCCAAAAAATGCGGATTACCTGTTTTTCGCGAAAAGTGTCATTCGCCCTCAACCCGGCGATGTACGCCTGGGCACCGACACCACGATGCGTACTGCCGTGATCGTGCCGGGTGAAGATTATTACCTGCGTAAGTTGAAGTAGCGTTGGGAAACCATTCGACATCTAACTTCACGCTCAAACCTGAATTCGTATGACGCTTGCCATCATGCAGCCCTACTTTTTGCCTTATATCGGCTACATGCAGTTGATGAACGCCGTAGATACGTTCGTGTTGTACGACGACGTAGCGTTTATTAACCGAGGTTGGGTAAACCGGAATCGCCTGCTGATCAACGGGCAGGAATATCTGTTTACGGTGCCGTTGAAAGATGCAAGCCAGAATAAGCGAATCAATGAAGTTTATCTCGCTGACGATCCGAAGTGGCGCAGCAAACTGCTGAAAACGATTGAACAAGGGTATCGGAAGGCTCCCCATTACGGCGTGGTCATGCCCGTAACCGAAAAAATTATCAACTTCGCGACGGACTCGATTGCCGAACTGATCCGGAATAGTCTCGTTGAACTGAACAACTTCTTAGGGTTAACTACCCGCCTGGTCGCTTCTTCTACAGTATACAACAACGGTCATCTTAAAGCGCAGGAGCGGATTCTGGATATTTGTCGGCAGGAACAGGCGACCCGGTACATCAACCCGATTGGCGGCATAGAACTGTACGATAAACCAACATTTACGCAGTCGGACATTGAGTTGTGTTTCATTCAATCCAAGCGAGTTGAATACCCTCAGTTCAAGCGGCCTGACGGTAGCCATACGTTCGTTCCCTGGTTGTCTATTTTAGATATCCTTATGTTTAACGACATTGCTACCGTAAAAACAATGCTGGAAGCCTACGAACTGGTGTAGCGTTTATCGATCAGGATCGATAAAGCGCACATTATTTGAACCAGCTTAACCGCCCAACCTCTTCATTCACTAACAGTATGGCAAAAATTGTTATTTTCGGTGTGATGGATACCGCCGAACTCGCTCACTTCTACCTGACTCATGATTCGGAACATGAAGTAGCCGCCTTTACGGTGAACCGGGAGTATCTGAATGGAACGGAGTTTCGGGGCCTGCCCCTGGTTGCCTTCGAAGACGTAGAGACATTGTTCCCACCCCAGGAATATAAGTTTTTCGCGCCTATGACCGGGCGCGGAATGAACCGTAACCGCGAACGTATCTATCTTGATGCCAAAGCGAAAGGCTACGAATTCATCTCCTACATCAGTTCAAAAGCAACGACCTTCGGTAACGAAATCGGCGAGAACTGCTTTATCCTCGAAGACAACACCATCCAGCCTTTTACCAAAATTGGTAATAATGTGGTGCTTTGGAGCGGTAACCACATCGGCCATCATGGTGAGATAAAAGATCACGTTTTCTTTACCTCACACGTGGTAATGTCGGGACATTGCGTCATTGAGCCCTACTGCTTTTTTGGGGTGAACAGCACCATTCGTGATTTTTTGCACATTGCTACGGGTACGTTGCTGGGTATGGCTTCGGCTATTTATAAAGATACAGATGACTGGGGCGTTTACATTGGCAATCCAGCCCGCAAGCTTCCAAAACCCAGCCACGAAACGTACTAGATTTGGCTATTTATTGCCATTGGTAAAGTCTAAGCTATCGCTAGCTCTCTAAAGGCAATCCACGGCTCTGCCCCACTTCGAATGACCATTCTTCTCATTGGCCACGATGCAAACCGCGCAGGCGCACAGCTCGTTCTGCTCAATCTGATGCGCCTGCTGAAAGCGCAGGGTATTCAGCTGCACCTGCTCTTAGGCGAAGGAGGCCCGCTCCTGACCGATTATCAGGCGATTTGCCCCGTTACGCTCTGGCCAGCTCCTAACCGTTACGTGGTTGGTCCAGTTACGGACAAGGTTCTGGGTAAGGTTGGTCTGTGGAAGCGGTTTAATCACCAGCAAACCACAAAGCAGCAGCAGACGGTCAGCGCTGAACTGGCGATCGATCAGGTTGATTTAGTTCTGGTCAATACGGTTACGAGTAGTCGCTGGTTTGGTCAGTTGCCCATTCCTGCGCAAATACCCGTCGTAACGTTTGTGCATGAGCTGGCTATGTCAGTACGTATATACACCCGGCCCGATGAGCTGGCATTTTTGCTTCAGCGAACGAATCGGCTACTGGCCGTATCGAGGGCAACGGCTCGGTATTATGAACAGCAGCATGGATTTGATCCGGCACGTATCATGCTCTATACGCTCATCGATACGCCGATGATGGAGCGCAATGTTCAACTGGCCCGACAGCAGCCGACTATTTATTCTCCGCTGGGCCTACCGGAAGATGCGCTCATTGTGGGGGGTTGCGGCAACGCGGAATGGCGAAAAGGCAATGACCTATTCATCGCCATTGCTCGTCAGGTCATTGGTCGACAGGCCGATAAGCCCATTCATTTTGTGTGGGTAGGCGTGCCGCCGGGACCACTGCACGACGACCTGGTACTTGATATTCAAAAGGCCGGTCTGTCCGATCGGGTTCACTTGATTCCGCCTACGCCGGACGTGTTACGGTACGTTAGCCGGTTTGATGTATTCGTCTTATGTTCACGGGAAGACCCCTACCCGCTGGTTGTTTTTGAAGCTGGCCTGTGCGAAGTTCCGGTCGTGTGTTTCGACGGCGCTGGCGGAGCGCCCGAGCTGGTCGAAGCGGATGGTGGGTTTGTGGTGCCTTACCTGGATCTGGATGCCATGAGTAGTCGCATCCTGACGCTGCTCGACCAGCCCGCCACTCGTCAGTCGATGGGTAAACGACTTAACCAGAAAATTCTGGAGCGCCACCCGGCCAAACAAAGTGTAGAGACGCTCATTCGCCTGTTTAACCAGCTCACCAATGCTTAAACTACCTTCGGGCTACATGCCACAGTTAGACTCGCTCAGGACGTTTGCCGTGCTGTTAGTGGTTGTTTATCATTGGTTTCCTACCGGCGAAGGTATCAACTGGCTCCCCAACGGCACCATTGGGGTCATGATCTTTTTTGTTATTAGCGGCTTTCTCATCACCCGGATATTACTCGAAAACCGTTCACGAATCGATCAGGGAAAAGCCACCTTAGGCGCTACGTATCGTAACTTTTTCATCCGGCGGGCGCTGCGCATCTTTCCACTGTATTACTTGGTGATTACAGGTGTCCTGATCTTTTTGCCAGCCGCATCCGACATCGACGAGCATCCTCTGTACTATTATTTATACGGCTACAACATCCTGCTGCATCGAACCGGTAACTGGGGGGATCTGCTTTCTCCCTTCTGGACGCTGGGCGTCGAAGAGCAGTTGTATTTGGTCTGGCCCTGGTTGATTCTGCTGACGCCCAAGTCTCTATTGCGGTGGTTGCTGGCCGGTATGGTCATGTTTGCCATTGCGTTTCGGGGGTACGGCTACGTAAATGGCGATCTGGACGGTGTGCTGACGCCCGCCAGCCTGGATGCGTTTGGCCTCGGAGCCACCTGGGCTTACGTCAGCCTAATCCGTCCTGATCTGCTGACTAGGTACCGCAAAACGCTGACAATAGCCGCCGTGCTGGCTACGGTAGGTTTTATTGGCTTACTTCAGTTGCCTCCCGACCATTTACTGGTGGTTTTGTTTCAGCGGTTCCTGATTTCAATAGTTGCGCTTTACGTAGTGACGTGGGCCAGCGTTGGCCTTACCGGGCCAATTGGATATGTACTCGACAACCGCTTGCTACAATTCGTAGGACGTATCAGTTATGGCATTTATGTGTTCCACATGATTGTGCCGGGTTACATTATTCCCCTTTTGTTACGTATTCTTAACCGATTCGGCATATCGCCAACGTTGAATTACTGGGAGCACCGTCTTATCAGCCTGGGCGTACTGTTAGTGATTTCTTCTCTATCTTGGTATGCCTTTGAACGACCAATCAATGAATTAAAACGGTATTTTGCGTACAAAAAACCGGTACCAAATCCGATTAGTCGGTAGATGTACAACCTGCTGACTGACTATCCATGATCCGATGACTCTTGCTTTTACAATTTGCTCCATTAACTACTTAGCGCAGGCACGTACTCTTGGTGACTCATTACGACAAACGAACCCTGATTATCAATATGTAATCGGGCTGGTCGATAAATTAAGTGCTGCAAACCTTCCCGACAACCTGATTCCGGACTATCCCATGCTGGAAGTCGATCAGATTGGGATACCCGATTTCGAGGCTATGTGCGATCGGTATGACATTACCGAACTGAACACGGCCGTAAAACCGTTTTATATCGATTATTTTTTCCGGACGGCTCCCGATGCTACGTCGGTTATTTATTTTGATCCCGACATCATTGTTTTTCAGCCTTTAGATAAGCTGAACGCCGATCTGACGAATCATAGCCTTGTCCTGACGCCCCACACCTGCTCACCAACTCCCGACTGGGAACGCCCAAACGAGCAGCACCATCTGAACACGGGCATTTTTAACCTGGGTTTTATTGGTTTACGGAACGACGTAACGGCTCGTCAGTTTGTTGACTGGTGGAAAGCCCGGTTGATTTATGAATGCCGTATTGATTTGTGCGCGGGTCTTTTTGTCGATCAGCACTGGGTTAATTTCGCCCCCGTCTATTACGACAACGTCTTGATTGAACACCACTTAGGCTACAATGCCGCCTACTGGAACCTGCACGAACGTTACTTTTCTGCTGACTCAGCCGGGCAATGGCAGGTAAGTTCAACCCCGGATGAACACAATACGATAAGCGAATTACAGTTTTTTCATTACAGCGGTTACAACCCTGACCGACCGGACGAGGTCTCAAAGTATCAAACGCGGTATAGTTTTTCGGCAGCTGATTTTTCGGAGCAACCCGGTCGTTTACGGCTGGATGCCAAACCCTTATTCGAACTGTATGCAGAGCGGTTACGGGCCAATCACAACGATAAATACCGGACGTATGCATGCGTTTATATCAAATCGCCCGTTGTGTTACGATACCAGCGGGTGCGTAAGGGGCTCAAAGCTCCCATTAATCGAATTATCGCGTTGCTAGAATCCTAATGAATATGGCTGCACGGCCGGGCCAATCGTGGTCACACCTTCGGGCACTATGGACGCATCGGTATCATAAGTACACGCACATTGTGCGTAAATTCTGGTCCGTTGCGCTAAAATATATGTATCTCCGCCGGTTGAAGATTCGCCACCCGAATCGGCCGCTGGTAGCGATCATTCTATCGGAGCAGATGGGTGATATCATCGCTTGTGAGCCCGTGATTCGGGAAGTCCGCCAGCGGCACCCAACCGGCTATATCATCTGGGTTGTTCGCAAACCGTACGTTGAGTTAGTCGAATCGCACCCGGATCTAGATGGATATCTAGTCGAATTATGCCCCAGCGAACGCGTATGGTTGCTGAAGTCAGGTATTTATGACGAGGTGTATAACTTACATATATCGCACCGAAAGTGTAAATACTGCCCCGAAGATCCCATTAACCCCACGGCGGACCGCATCGGATTGACGTTCGATAATTATTACCACCGGGGCGATTTGTTGTATATGTTTTCGCAGGCCGCCGGCTTGCCCGCTCTAACGGCTGATCCGAAGATGTATATTCCACAGCCGGTAAAGCAACGAATAACCGACCTGGGACTGCCGCATCAGCCGATTGTGATTCACTGCCAGTCCAGCCACGTATTGCGCGACTGGCCCGGCGAGAACTGGAACCGGCTCGTCCGGTGGCTACTGGCCAATTACCCGCATTCGGTTATTGAAGTGGGGCTGACTCCGGTTGTAACCGAAGAAAATCCGCGCTTCCGCAGTCTGTGCGGTCAACTCAGTCTGCACGAAACGGCGGAGGTCATTGGCCGCGCCCAACTGTTTATTGGCATCGACAGCGGACCCGCGCACATGGCGAACGCCATGAACACGCCCGGGATTATCCTGTTGGGCCAATTGTTTGATTTCGTGCATTACCTGCCCTACTCAGGCCGCTATAAACGCGGAGAGGGAGTGACCATCCTTAACTTCTCGGGTCATCCTTGTGCTGAGCTTCCCTACGATTGGGTGCAAACCGCGACTCAGCAGCAACTGAGCCAACCAAAATTTGTATGAAGTCATCTGCCGCTCCCAGCGTGTGCGTCGTTATACCCGTCTATAAGCCTGAGATTACTGAGTACGAGCACATTTCACTAACCCAATGCTTACGCGTATTAAGCAGTTACCCAATCTGTCTGGTCGCTCCGCATACGCTCGATACTTCCTATTACCGTAAAATATCCTCAACTTTACAACTCAAAACGTTCGACGATCGTTATTTCGCCGACATTCAGGGGTACAATCGGTTGATGTTGTCCGAGGAATTCTATCAGGCATTTGCCGAAGTTGACTATATATTGATTCACCAGCTGGATGCCTTTGTCTTCCGCGACGATCTGGCCAACTGGTGTCGGCAGGGGTACGATTATATTGGTGCGCCCTGGCTTCGTGACCGCGACTTCACGGGCTGGCGGGATGAACTTTGGTTTCGTGTAAAACAACGGATAGCGACCGTGTTTGATTTAAAAAAAGCCGATGGCATTACGCCCCGCGAAATCGTTAGCCTCAACGGCGTGGGCAACGGAGGTCTGTCGCTTCGGCGGACCGCAAGTATGCTTCGCGGGCTTCGCCTGTTTGCGCATAAACTACAGGCCTACGAAGAGAAACACCTGCATCAATACAATGAGGATGTATTTTGGGGGATAGAAGTAAATCGCTACTGGCCATTATTGCGTATTCCTTCTTACCGGAAAGCACTGCATTTTGCAATTGAATTTTACCCGCAATGGGCCATTGAACATTACAATAACGGACAGCTTCCTTTTGGCTGCCACGCCTGGGATGTTCACGGCACCGATTACTGGCGATCTGTATTCGCTGATTACGGCTATCACATCTAACTATGACGAAGTGCATGACGGCATCGGCACAACCAACTATTTCTGTAGCGCTCTGTACCTATAACGGAAGCGCCTACTTACCCACTCAGTGGCAAAGTTTGCTCGAGCAACATCAACTACCCCATGAAGTAGTTATCTGCGACGATCAGTCGACCGACGGAACCCGGGAACTGCTTCGTGAGTTTGCCGAAAAAGCGCCATTTACGGTTCGTATTTTGGAAAATCCGGTTCGATTAGGGTATAATAAGAACTTCGAAAAAGCCCTTTCCGCCTGTACCGGTGACCTGCTCTTTATCTGCGATCAGGACGATTATTGGTTTCCCGAGAAAATCAGTACCATGTCGGCTTACATGGTCGACCACCCGGAAACACAGCTTGCCTTTTGCGATGCCTGGGTAACTGACGAAGCGCTGCAACAGCGGGAAAGCCGGTTCTGGGAACGCGTGCGCTTTGATGGTCAGGCCAAGACACGCTGGCAAACAGGCGATATGATGGACGTAATGCTGGACGGCAACCGCGTTATGGGGTGTGCCAGCGTTATCCGGCGCAGTTTTTTACAAACCGTTTTGCCGATTCCTGAAACGATTCCGGGTTATATCTACGACGGGTGGATGGGCCTGGTTGGAGCCGCTTACAATACGATTCATTTCATTGATCAGCCTTTACAGCTCTATCGAACACACGTACAGCAGCAGGTTGGCGTGCGCGAAAGTGAACCCGGCCGTCGTATCCGTCTGCGCGACCGCTTTATTCGTCACCGGGGCGAAAAACTGGCCCCGCTCCGCGAGAAGCAGGCTCAACTGGCTGTCATCAGCCGTTTGTTAGCCGAACGGGTAGCTCCCACGGCTCCCGGAATGACCTTACTCCATCGGCGGTTAGAGCACTTCACCATGCGAAGCTGCTTACCCCACGAACGCATTCGCCGAATTCGCCCTGTACTGAGCAATCTTCGCCAGGGAAACTATAAGCGATATGCCGACGCAGCGGCCAATTGGATGGCTCCCTACCTGGCGGCTTTGGGCGATATGCTCGAATGAGTTAGTTTTGCACCCACTGTGTTAGTAACCATCTGTACAATCCGCCAGCTGCCACAAGCGTTTGCGCTTGGCGATAGCTTCATCAAGTATTCTGCCGAATCAGTTAATCAGCCTATACCGGTACTGATTGGTTTAGCCGATGACCCAGCCAACTTACCGTCTGATTTTGTTGCTCCCTATCCGTTATTGCCACTCGGCGACGTAATAGCGCCGGAGCAGTTGCAGCAACTTGCCGCAGTCTATACGCCCACTGAGCTAAAAGCGGCCTATAAGCCCTTATTCATTTCGGAAGTATTTCGTCGATATCCGGAGACAGATCACGTACTGTATGCCGACCCGAACATCGCGTTTTACGGGCCAACGGCTCTTATATGGGAAACGCTGGGGGGCGGTACGGTACTACTGACTCCACACATTACCCAGAAAGTTAGCGATACGGCCTGGCCTGACGAGAAATTCTTTCAGAACGTGGGCCTGTATAGTTCCGATTTTATGGCCTTTCGTCGGTCTACGGAAACAGATCGGTTGCTGGCCTGGTGGGATGACCGCGTGCGGACGCGGGCTCACATCGATTTTTGCTCGGGACTTTGCACAGACCAACTTTGGTTGATGCACGTACCGGTATTTTTCAAAGAAACCGTAATTGTCAAAAACCGAGGTTGGCATGTCGCCCTTTGGAATCTAGCCGAACGGCGCTTGCAGCAAGCCGGCACAGACTGGCGAGTTGACGAGCCCGTGAGCCAGTCGGTGCCACTTCTTTTCGTGAATTTTAAAGGACTGTTCGACCCGGACGAAGGGTTTTTTCCGCACCAGACCCGAATAGACCTCAAAAACGAATCTACTATCACACAACTGCTAACTCAGTATAAGCAAACGGTACAGCAACATACCCCAGCCGGATTAACGACTCCGCCCGCGTTGGGTCAACAACCAGAACCCAAAATAATCCGCGGATGGCGACGGGTGACGATTAATGGGTTAACAAGTATTAAACAATTTATTGATCAGGTTCCTTTGCCCGTCATTCGCTGATTGCACGTAGCAGACCGAAACATATCAATAAATACCCTATTTTTGCGGACGTATTTCTGAGAATAATACAACTGTTAACTCGTTTGAAAGGCAAAGCCGCTACGTAATATAGGATAGTTTACTTCTCGTTACTCAGCAGGCGACATATCCTGGCAGCGTGAACAGTTTCGAGACGGTTTAGCGTAATAAATTCGTAATCGGCTCAGTTGGGTCGTATCAGATTGACTCAACTCGTCAACTAATTGAAGTATGGGTAGTGTTCTTCGCTTTTTGCAGACGCTTGATTATATGCGAATGGTTGTAGGCATCTGTATTCTTATAGATGGCTACCCAATTATTTTCTTCTTTCGGGAAACCCTAAAGTTAGCTCCTGGCAGCACAGCCTTCACGGCCATTGCCTTTGCGGGAGGTCTTCTGTTGATGGTTCCGTTTACGATCCTGCGTCGTTTGTACAGGCCCAACATGACCATGTTCTGGATGGGCATCTCGTTTTTGCTGCTCAGTATTTTTTATATGTACACCTACATGGGCGATCCCGGCTTTAAAGACTACGATCGGGATCTCATCTATTACCTGTACGTATTCATCTTTCTGTTTCTGCTCATCAACATTCCGAATGACATCATCCGTGTGTTTGTACCGGTCGTTATCTTATTTACGCTGGTGTCAAATCTTGGCCTGATTTATTCACTGTTAACGAATCCAAGCTGGGCCATCGGGCAACGGGCAACGATTACGCTCGGTAACAGCGACGACGGCTCTGGTAACCCTCACGTGTTTTCGCGCAATGCATTTATGGGCGTAATTGCCTGCGGAGTCTGGCTGGTTCGTTCACAAACGAACATTTTATTCCGGCTCGTGTGCTTATTCTCCGGGACGCTCAGCCTGGCCGTGCTGGTCTTAACGCAGACTCGATCGTCAATCGTTGCCCTATTGTTGGCGCTTGCCTTCTTCGTTTATTTCAACGTGCGACCGGCTCAAATCCGGACGGCGGTTCGTAGCCTGATCAAACCCGTGCCACTTATTTTTATGTTTGTTGGCTTACTGGGTATAATTTACTTCTTCCGGCGTTACTACGATGCCTATGCCATTCTGTACGGTTACGTCATTGCCTTCATGGAACGTAACCTGGAAAACGTGTATGCCATACTAGGACTAAAAGCAAACGGGGCCGCTTATAAGGCCGCTCTGGATGACTCGGCGGCCAACCGCTCCACGAGTGCTCTGTTCTTTTCTAACGTACTGGAAGGGCACATCCATCGGCTCATTCTCGGATTTGGCTATAAATTTCTGTACCTGGACGTACCCATCCTCGAAGCGCTGACGAATCTAGGCATACTGGGTTTTGTACTGTTCGCAGGGGTGAATCTCAAAACACTGTATTATTCGGTTCTCGCCATGCGCGATAACCCGAACCCGCTGAACACATTCCTGGCCTATTTTTATCTGCTCATTCTGGTTACCTCATTCACCAATGGGCGACCGTACGAAATCTCGTTCTGGTTACCGCTCGCCCTGATGATTCGATTTATGGGCGTTGATCATCTGTTTCCGGCTTACTTATCAAATCATCAGGGTAAGCCGCTCAGCGATCAGTACACCGTAATTCCTAAAGCTCAGCCCGCCTGATGCGCATTCTGATCGTTCACAACATCGTATGGGCGCACTATAAATCAAGCGTTTTTCAGGCACTTCAGCAGTTGACTGATCAGCAGCCGGACATCGTATTGAACGTAGTGCAGATCGCCCGCAACGAGCGTTCGCGAGCAGCACTCGAGGCCAATGCAGACCCTACCGCGCCTACATACAGCTATACGTATGATCTGCTCTTCAACCGTTTTCTGGAAGATACTAGTGTTCAGGAGCGAGCGACTGCCCTAATTCGCCAGGCTAAACGGTTTCGGCCCGATGTCATTACGTTAACGGGGTATTACGATCCCGCGCAGATTTTGTTGCTGATGTGGGCTAAGGGAAGGGGCATACGTATTGTTATGCAGAACGAAAGCACCGCCATTGATCACGAGCGCGGGGGTTGGAAAGAATTCATTAAACGGCAAATTATGAGCCGATGTGATGGATTTTTCTGCTTCGGAAGTCAATCGGCTAACTACCTGATTGGCCTCGGCGTAGCACCCGAAAAAATTCTGTCGAGCAAAAGTGCGGTCGATAATACGGCCTTATGGAAGGCGTATCAGCAAGCGCTGCCCGAACGTACTGAACAGCAACAACAGCTTGGTCTACGGCCGCATAACTTTGTGTTTGTCGGCCGACTGATTGCGTTCAAGAACGTATCGGCACTGCTGTCAGCCTTCGCCGATGCACGAAGTCAGGTCCCGAACGCTTCGGACTGGGGAATCATTCTGCTGGGTGATGGACCGGAGCGTGAAGCATTGCTGCAGCAGGCCAACGAATTAACTATTGCGGATTCGGTCGCTTTTCTGGCCGGTCGGCCGTGGTATCAGGTGCCGGGAATTCTGGCGCTTTCTGACGTATTGGTTCTACCCAGTCGTTCGGAGCCCTGGGGGCTGGTCGTCAACGAAGCGATGGTCTGCGGCCTTCCGGTCATCGTGTCGGACAAATGTGGGTGTGTGCCGGATTTGATGCGGGATGGCCAGAACGGCTTTGTGTTTGACCCGAATCAACCCCAGGAGCTGACCCGTCATCTGGTACAATTTATGAATAATCAGGTCGATACGAAAAGCATGGGCGAATGTGCTCAGCAACTTATCGCCCCGTACGCACCGGAAGCTGTCGCTCGCGAAATGCTCAACGGTTTTAGTCGTCTGTTGCCCTCGCCTGCTAAGTAGACCTGGGCATTTAATACATCTGGAGTTTGCAATGACTATTTTTTTACCAATCGGTTCGTTTTATCCGGCTCAGATCGGGGGGCCCGACAACATCATGTACTGGCACGCAAAAGCCCTCGTTCAGCGCGGACACCAGGTTTGGGTAGCCACTACCGACGACGGTGTGGGACCAGAGGTCGTGAAAGATCGCTGGCTGACTATGGACTGCGGCCAGGTTCGGTACGTAAAAACGGCCATTCACTACGCTCCTTTAAAACTGCTTATTGCGTCACTCCTCCCCTTGTTTCGTTGCGACGTGGTTCACCTGTCAACGATGTTCTATCCTATTTCCTGGCTGTTAGCACCACTCGCCTTGCTACTGGGAAAGAAGGTGGTCTGGACCCCGCACGGCGAACTTGATCCGGACGTTCTGATCTACAGTACGGGCCGGAAAAAAGTGGTGCTGACGCTGATCCGATGGATGAGCAAGCGAGTGGTTTTCCATTCGACCTGCGACGCTGAGACAACCTACATACAGAATCAGTTTGGTTCTGGGGTACGTATCGTCCAGCTTCCATATTTCATGGAATTGACGCCCAAGCTCACGCGAACACCCGGCGACTATTGGCTGTACGTTGGCCGCATCCACCCCAAAAAAGCCATCGAGCGCCTGATCGAAGCCCTGCCACTGGTTAAGGTGAAAAAACGGCTGAAAATAATTGGGGATTATAACAATGACTACGGAAAGCAACTGATCGAACTCGCCGAGCGGAAGGGACTTAGTTCACAAATTGATTTTCTGGGCCATAAACGAGGTACCGAAAAGTATCAGTTAATGGCCGACGCTTACTGCATGGTAATGCCATCACATACCGAAAATTTTGGCATTGTCGTCACCGAAGCGCTTACGCAGGGCACCCCCGTTATCGCTTCGTTTGGTACACCCTGGAAGGTATTGAGCGAGCGCAAGGCCGGTTTCTGGTCGTCGAACGAAGTGGAGCCGCTGGCCCAGACCTTGAACGCAATGGCCGACCTCGACGCGGAAACGTACGCAATCTACCGCGCCAATGCCGTCGAACTGGTCGAAGACTATGAGATCGTGAAGAACATTCATAAGTGGGAAACGATCTACCAGCAGCTCGTCGCCAAACAAAAACTGGTTAGCGCTTAGGAAAGCGTTACGTTTCGCTGCGTCACCTTAGTCCAGTCGACCTGGCGCTCGGCCTCGGTCAGATCAATGAAGGGAAACTCGATTAATAGCTGTTTGAGCTTGGGGAGACAGTCTTTCAGACCGTAGTACGATTTGAACCGCCGGGCCCGGCTTAATCCCGGAATCATCGGCTGCTCGGCGTCGAAATCGCGGGGGTGAAAATACGTCATTACGTAATCTGAGCGACGCATTAACCCCCGGATGGCGCGGTACGGGAGCAGTCGAAAATACCCGCCCCCCGAAAAAATAAGATCCTGACCAAGCACAGCCGCGGTGTTGATCGGAAACTCTTTGAGCAGTGTTCCATCTACATTGAGATAGCCTGGCGAAAACATTCCCAGCGACGCATCGCCACCGTGAGCCCTGCGCGCCGAAAACACCGAGCAATCAACTTCAATGCCCTGTTCTACCAGAATCGGAAAAACCCAGCGGTTATACGCTTTAATGGAAAACCCAGGGGCTCGATACGCTCGAACGGGCTTACCGGTCAGATCCTGCAAATGCTTAATCGATCGTTCAAGGTCTGCCTGAAACTCGGCGGGTGACTGCTCGTAGGCGAGTTGGTGAGCATATGAATGCGTGGCCACCTCGTATCCAGCGGCATTGATCCGCCGAATTACTTCGGGGTGCTTATCAGCAACCCAGCCCAGACAGAAAAACGTAGCCCTACTGTTTGTATCATCCAGCAATTGAAAGATACGGTCCATATTCTCGTAGATCCGCGTTTCGTAACGACCCCACTCGGCTTCGGTCCGCGTAGAGGCATTGTCCAGAATATGAAACCACTCTTCAATATCAAACGTCAGGATGTTCATAACTAATGAGTAAGTCAGCAAGCATACCAGCTTGCCAGTACGTTAATAAAACCGCTTACCAGCCGCCAGAAATGCTTTTACGTCGTCGCGGGTGGGAAATGAAAAATAGGTCATCTGAGACGCATCGTTCTCGATTAGCTCATACGAACCGCTATGGATTTTCTCAATGGACTCCAAAATCGCATCCATCCCCATTTTTTTGGTTACGTCGATGAGTTCGGCCTGGCTCATGTTCCCGATGGCCAACTTTTTCTGAACCAGAATTGGTCCGCTGTCAATGCCTTCATCAACAAAGAAAACGGACACGCCGGTGTGGGTTTCGCCATTTTTAAGAACCCAGAATGACGGCATCAAGCCGCGGTATTTCGGCAGGAGCGCCGTATGAAGGTTAATGCAACCATGCGTAGCCACGTCGAGCAGCTTGCGCTTGAAAATCTGATTTCCCGCAATGGAAACAAACAGGTCGGGCTTATAAGCCCGGAGCTTCTCCAGGTTTTCGTCTTTATTGATCGCGCCTTCAATGTGAATAAGTGGAATTCCCCGGTCGGCCAGCGTCTTACGAACGTTGTTGCGGCTGTCCAGTTTGGACGCTACGAACTTGAATCCGTAGCGGATAAAAAACGGCAGGCCGAAGATTTCATACGTTTTCTTAATCTTATCGCTGAAGCTTTCCCGTTTCCCGAACGGAGACACATCGAAGACGACCGTTGCCACGACTTCGGCATACGGAGGTAGTTTTTTTAAGAGATAATCGATGTTTCGGGCTAAGTAAAAAGGATCATCCTGCGTTAAAATCACAAGGCGCATACTCGTCAGTTGTAGTGATTAGAAGCACAAAGCTACAGATTTAGCGTCAAGCTGATGTTAATTTCATTAATGAACAACCAGTTTATGCCGAATCGTCTGACCCGTGGCGGTTTGCAGATCGACTACGTACATCCCCGCTGCCAGCTCAGTTACAGAGAGAGACAGCGTGTTCCGGGCCGAACCAGACCAGCTCTTCACTACCCGACCCATCAGGTCCTGAATAACCAGGTTTGTAATGGTTACCTGGTCGGCCTCTACGTGTAGCATCCGGTCAGCCGCTAACGGGTTGGGGTATAAGCGAGCGAGCGGAACGGCAGGTTCGATTCCCAGGATGAGCGGACGGGCGCTAACAACGTTGCTTACTGCTGATTCGGATACGTTGCTAAACGCTTTCAGTCGATAATAATAGGTACCAAACGGATCGGGCAAGTCGGTATCAGCAAAGGTCGCTGTGGTCCCGTTCACGACGGCAATCTGCCGGAAGGTTGTCGGCGTGCCATCGGCCCGTTCCAGCACCTGCGTTTGGGCATTGGCCGATGGAGTCCAGTTCAATTGAATCTGTTTTTCGGTTATGGGTTTAGCCGCCAGGGTTGTCACCGACGTAATAGCCTCAGCAATGGGCACGCCATCGAACGAAAACGCCCGCATACCGCGTGTGTTTCGCAGTGTCGGTCCATTGTAAAAATCAGACGTAGCATCCGAGAAATAGGCGGGCAGATACCGAAGCGCTTTGGCGCTGGCTGGCTGCTTCAGCCGCAGCGTTACCCGATTTTGAGCGGCCGAACCGTCCATCACCCAACCCGACTGCCCGTCCAGATAAAAATAATCCTTAAGCTGCCTGACGGCTATTACGGCTCCGGTAGCGAAGTTATAGAACGTAGTATCGCTCTTCCAAACCATCTGCACGTCGTTGTCGAAGACAAGGGTAAGCGAATCTTTACGGGCGTTGTAGAACACCTTTTGTATGTCCGGCGAATCGATTTGCAGCGTATCCGTTGCCCCGTAGAAGTCCCGGGCGATCTGCCGGAACTGCTCAAACGCCAACTGCTGATGACCCTTGGCCCCGTAGTGAATCCCGTCATATTCATTGGCACCCACGGTAGCAATTGACTCCACATTTTTAAACAGGCTTTTCGTACGTCGTTGAAAGTCGCGCAGAGCAGCAGCCCCATCCTGCCGATCGGCTAAAATGTTGATCTGCCCAACGTAAATACGGGCATCGCCGTAATCTTCCCGGAATTGGTTGTACAGCGTTTTAAATTTTTCCCCGTATCCTTCCGGACCGTTTCCGGCGTCGTCTTCGCCTTGCTTCCAGATAATGGCTTTTACGTGCTTATCAACACCCGTCCACTTAGCCCGAAACAATAAGCGGCCGTAGATGGTATTCAGGTTAGCGTGGTTAACCGGATCGCGCAGCGATAAGGGCGCAATAGCGGTTCCGCCAACGGCCCCGTTCAAAACCAGCGTTGGGATGCCATAGGTCTGTAAAATCAACCGCTGTAGCGTTAAGCCGAACCCGCCAACACTGCCAAAGGGATCTTTCGATGCGTACCAGGCCATGTCGGCCGGAATGTTTTTCGAATCGTAAGGATACGTAGCGTTCCGTAGATATTTGTCGTCGAAATTAAAGGCGTAATTGGTTTCCAGCCCCGCCTGGGCCAGGGCATTTGACTGACCCTGAATGATATACACATCCCCGCAAACAATGCGCTTCCACTCGGCTACCAGGGTTGAGTCGGTTGCTTTGTGAAGAAATACCTGGACTGAATATTCAGCGGGTTCTGCCTTGATCGGAGCCGATAAAGTAAACGCAGAGTTGGTATCCGCGGGTGCCAGCGTCTGGCTAACGAGTTTGGTCAGTTGCCCTTCGCGCAGCAGCGTCATGCTGATTTTTGCGTACCCGCTGGCCGTTACCTGACCACTCACCACTACATCTGCCTGATTGTTTGCTTCACGGGGATAGAGTTGTAAATCGCGCGGTAATTTATCAAATGTAATTTGCCCTAAGGCCGAAAAATAGTATAAAAACAATACAATAGAACCGTAAAGTCTCTTCATCGGCTTTTTCGCGTCTAAAAAAAGTTATAGTATTGCGTAATTTATAGATGTACCAACGTTTCAGTAAAAATAACGTCTTTAGGGGTATATCTGCACTAAACGCAGCGGCATTTGTCCTCGCGCCATCCAATAATGACTGATATTTCTGTCATCTTATTAACCCACAACGAAGAAAAACACATTAAGCGGTGTTTACAAAGTCTGCAGTTATTTACAGACAAAATATTCATTGTTGACTCGTTTTCGACCGATCAGACGGTTGCCATTGCCCGATCGATGGGAGCCATTGTCGTTCAGAATCCCTGGGTTAATTACGCTAAGCAGTTTAATTTCGGCATCGCCAACAACCCGTTTCAGACGACCTGGCTGATGCGCATGGACGCTGACGAGTACGTAATGCCCGAACTGGCCAATGAGATCAGGGAGCGTTTATCGACCTTGCCGGCTGAGGTGTCGGGGGTGTATGTGAAGCGCAGGGTGCTCTTTTTCAACCGCTGGATGCGGAATGGTGGCTATTACCCAATCTGGCTGTTGCGGCTTTGGCGTCGGGGGCAGGGCGTTTGCGAAGAAATCTGGATGGATGAGCACATTAAATTGAACGATGTTGGCACCAAACCCGCTCAAACCATTCAATTCCAGTATGATCTGGTCGATCATAACCTGAACAACCTGACCTGGTGGACGCAGAAGCATAACAACTACGCGATTCGGGAGGTCATTGATCTACTCAATATCAAATATAATTTTGACGAAACGCAACGGGTCACTCCGAACCTGTTCGGCTCCCAGGATCAGCGAACCCGTTACCTTAAAATCCAATATGCTTCGCTGCCGTTGTTCACCCGGCCAATTTTGTACTTTTTGTATCGGTACATCTTCAGGCTGGGTTTCCTGGATGGACGGGCGGGCTTGATGTGGCATTTTCTGCAGGGGTTGTGGTACCGGTTTCTGGTAGACGCGAAGCTATTTGAAGTGTATTTTCAGGCGGGTCGCGATAAGGAAGCGATCATCAACTATTTTCTAACGGAATATGGCAAAGACCTCAGACCCATCCGGACTCAACCCGTCGGTCAGTCCTGAACCCATGCCGTCGCCCCAAACCACTTCTCCGACTGTTGGCAAAACGGACTTGTCACGGTTTAACAACAGCTGGTATAAGCCCGGTCCCCGCTGGAAGGTGTTGCTGTGGTTTCTGGCCAATCCAATTTTTCTGAATACGTATCTACCTATCCCGGTAGGACTCAAAATCAGCATTTTAAAGCTTTTTGGGGCTAGAATTGGCACGGGCGTCATGATCAAGCCAGCCGTAAATATTAAATATCCCTGGTTACTTCATATAGGGAATTACGTCTGGATTGGAGAACAGGTGTGGATTGATAACCTGAGTGAAGTCGAGCTGGGCGACAATACCTGCGTGTCGCAGGGGGCGATGCTGTTAACGGGCAACCACAACTACCAGTCGCCAACGTTCGATCTTACCACGCGTCCTATTACCATTGAGGACGGTGTCTGGATTGGTGCCAAGTCGGTAGTGTGCCCAGGTGTCCGCTGTGAATCACACTCCGTATTAGCGGTAAACTCAGTCGCTACGCATTCATTGAGTGCATACGGTGTTTATCAGGGAAATCCGGCGGTTCGAGTCCGGCAACGAAATATAACTGCGTGAAAGTATCCATCATAACGGTAGTCTTTAACGGCGCTCAGCACATTCGGGACTGCATCGAGTCGGTGCTGAATCAGACGTATTCAGATATAGAATACATCATCGTTGACGGCCAGTCGACCGACGGTACCATCGACATCGTACGTTCGTACGTCACAAAAGTTGCCCGGTTTATATCCGAACCCGACAAAGGGTTATACGACGCGATGAACAAGGGGATTACACTAGCCACCGGCGATGTGATCGGCCTTTTAAACGCTGATGATTTCTATCGACATACCCGCGTTATCGAGCATGTCGTTGCTACGTTCACCCGGACCGGAAGCGATGCCGTATACGGGGATATGTTGTATGTGGATCGTGAGGACACGGCTAAATTGAAACGGTACTGGCGATCGGGCTGGTATCGAACCAATGCTTTTTTATGGGGCTGGATGCCGGGCCATTTGTCGTTCTTTGCCAAAAAGAAGTTATACGAACAGCACGGTCTGTTTCGGCTTGACCTGAAGAGTGCAGCCGACTACGAGTTAATGCTTCGGTTCATTCATAAAAACAAGGCTCGTCTTGCCTATATGGATGAGGTGACCATTGTGATGCGGGCGGGCGGTATCAGTAACAGCAGCCTGACGAATCGGTTACGGGCCAATCAGGAAGATCGGCTGGCGTGGGAACTAAACGGGTTAAAGCCTTACTTTTTTACCTTATGGCTGAAGCCTTTACGAAAGCTGGTTCAGTACGTTAGCAAGCCGCCTGAATTGCTAAGCAATTAGACCAGCAAGCCGTTAAATCAAATTCATGTTGAGAAGTTAAATAAACCATTGATTTTTACGAGCTATGCATTCATTAATACGTGGCTTGTGGATAAAATAAGCTGACAAAAATTGGCGAGCTTTACGAAAAAAGTGCCGACCGCACTTTAACTAAACGCAACCATCCCACTATATGAATATTGACTTATTAATCGCTTTTCTGGAACATAAATTTAAGGACGACCTGTTCACTCTTGGTTTATACCAGTGTGTACTTTCGTTTTTGGTCGCCTGTTTTATTTCCGTAGTGGCTATTCCGGTTGTCATCAAAATATCGGAGTTAAAACAATTGATGGAGAATCCGGGGGTGCGCCGGGCTCACTCTACGCCTACGCCTACGTTTGGCGGTATTGCCATTTACGCGGCTATTCTGGTTGCTTATTTTCTATGGCCCAGCATTGATCAAACCGACATATATCGCACCAACTTATCGGTGGCTGGCATGACCATCCTGTTTTTTATTGGTATAAAAGACGATTTGGTCGGTATAGATCCCAACAAAAAGATTCTATTCCAGGTACTGGCCGCTATGATCCTGATTTTCTTCGGCGATCTGCGTGTCGATTATCTCTACGGAATTATGGGCTTTCACCATATTACCGAGATCATTGGTATCTTACTCACCTGCTTTATTTTCATTGCCTTAACGAACGCTATTAACCTTATCGACGGCATCGACGGCCTGGCCGGGGGCATTGCAACCATTGCCAGCGCTACGTTTGGCGGTTGGTTTTTATTGACCAATCACTTCACGATGGCGTGTCTGGCGTTTACATTATCGGGCGCGTTAATTGGTTTTCTGCGGTTCAATTTTTCGAAAACAAGCAAGATATTTATGGGCAATACCGGCTCATTGATTATCGGCTTTATGCTTGCTTTTTTTGCCGTTCGTTTTGTGAATTTAAATGCATCCTATCGCTACGAGCCAACGGCTTTTTTCAATGCGCCCATCATCGCTATTGTGATTTTGATTGTTCCCATTTTCGATACGTTACGTGTTTTTTTGGTGCGGATTTTAGCGGGTCGTTCCCCATTTTCCGCGGATCGCAATCACATGCACCACATTTTGCTTGATAATGGTTTGTCACACGCTTCGGCAACGGCCGTTCTGTGCGGAGCCTCATTTTTGAATACGGTTTTGTTTTTTCTGTTGCACCGCAACATTTCAAATACGCAGTCATTAATTATTCTCGGCTGTTTATTCGGCATTTATATGATGGTGAGTTTCACGCTTAAAATGCGGGTTATGTATGTATCAACTCACCCCCGTCGTCGGAAAGCGGTATTACGTCGAGAGTTGCAGAGCGGCCTGATTAGTCGGCGCTTAGTCGATTATTTGTAGTCTCGATCCTATCCAAATAAAAAGCCGCCCGGTCACTGATCGGGCGGCTTTTTGATTTGATCAACTTAACGCGCTTTTGGTCTTGAACGTGCCTAATTAAAAATAAAAATCATCCCATAACCGGGTTTGGCATACTATGTGTACGAGAGTGTTTACATACACGTACATTACCGGATACGTTAGCTAAATTACTACAGGTATGGATGCAGCACTACAGAATGATTTTCTGACCATTATTGATTCGGCCATCACCAATCACCGGGTAGTTCAGATCAAGCACAACAACACCTGGCGCACCATTGAGCCTTATATCGCAGGCATTTACAAGGGTACTCAACAAACAAGTCTTTATGGATTCTGCCGCGACGTAGTTCCTACCGTACAATCCGGGTCCTCGGTCCGTTGGCAGGTTTTCAACCTGGATGACATTGAGGACATTGAGGTAACCTTATACGAGTTCTGCCCCCACAGCGATTACCGTGGCACTTACGAAAACATTCAGCCTATTTATCTTAAGTTGCGATCATAATCGGCTTTCAGCCTAATTTTTAGGCTCGTTCGCAGCTCATCTCCTAGCTTACTGCCTGTAGGTCAACTTCAAGAAACTCTGCTTTGGCGGCACTGCAGATTGGGCAACCGTACGTTTCGGGAAGTGCATCAAATGAAGTTCCGGCGGGTACGTCCTGTAACGTATCCCCATACTGTTCATCGTATACCGTGAGACAATGCTGGCACTGGTGAACGGTATACAATGAACTTACACTCAACTCTGTCTCTTGTCCCTCCGGTCGAATGCTTTCAGTGCTCTGGCTAATTCGACGGCTATTGTAGCGTCGGCATAAGCGGTCGATCTGAGCCGGTAGGTGAATCTTAAGAAGGCCTTTATCGAAGGGTAGATACGTTCGGCTGTTCGGATTAAAGTTTTCGGTGAAGTACAGGTCGTACACACTAAACAAGGCTAACTGGCCGATCTGCAGCAGTGGCCGTTTGCGGATCAGGATTGAGCCGAACACTTCTGATTTAGGCCGGGTCTGTACACCAAAACAGAGCCCGAATGTACGGGTATCGTTCGTTTCAAAATACCGGATTACGTAGTTCTTGATCCGTGTACCTTCGTCGGTATCGTCTTCGGTTTGCCAGGCCAGTTCATTGGCCGCATGACGAACATTTATGTTGTGCTTACCCAACACGTGCGACCATTTTGCCCGGTCGTGTTCTTCGATACCTTTGATGATAAGCGATTTCCAGGGCGTAACGCAAATCTCGCCAATGCGCGTATGCAGACACATCGCGCAAATGTCCAGCAGAAAGGCAATCGAAAATTGTTCGTCTCGCCGGTACAGCCCCAACCAGGAGCGGTGCCCGTATCGGTTGAAGCCTTCGTAGTACGGCAACGAAAACTCAGGAAGCTCTACGTCCTGAACCGCCGGTTGAGTAATAAATGTCTGCTCCGACGTAACGGCCGAATACAGCGCTTCTTCGTCGCGAGCCCCCTGATTGAGCATAGCCGTTTCTACAGATTTGGCGAGCCGGCCAATTTCATGGGTATACACCAGGTCCCGCCACTTGAATAGAGCGTTACTTTGCTTTGGGCGGACGTATAAATACCAAAAATGCGGTTCGGACGAGGCAATGAAGTTCAGATTACCGGTGAAGAACGGCGTAAAACTCTGGTTCGAGTCCGATAGGTTTATTTTTAGCCGGGGCTGATAATCAATGTGGTCAAGTACCGTATGGTATTCGGCTTCCTGAAGCCAGGCTCCAGTCCGAAATACCTCCTCCCCGCAATACGAACTAATGATGTTCGGATACTGGTCAGTATTAAGTTCGTACTTAATCTGGTGCTTTTTCAGGTCTTTCTCCAGAAAGCGCATGTCTTCGTAGTGCACTGTCATTAATAGTTGCTGACGGTTCCCAAACCGCACCTTCCTGACTTTTGCCTCATAAGCCAGGGTCAGGATAGTTTGCAGCGCCCCCGGCGACACTATACCCGCGGGTAGGTTGATTTTAAGCGAATAATAATCACGCATGGGTAATTAGTGATTAAGCGAATGAGTGATTGAGCGAATGAAACAAGCCTCTAAGCATTCGCTCAATCACTCATTCACCAATTCTCTCATTGATAAAAGAATACTACGTACTTCAGGACGGCACGATCCGCAGCCGGTTCCCGCGCCTGTTCTCTGACACAGCTGTTGAAAATCCAGGCAACCCGCCTGAATGGCCCGCTCCAGATTTCCCTGGCCCACGTTATTGCACGAGCACACTAATTTTCCTTCTACAGGGTCTACTTTCTTGCTGGCTCTCAGGAGTTGAAGCCGCTTATCGGACAGTTCTATGCCGTTGGCAATCAGCTCGCGAAACTCCTGGAATTCATTTTTATCACCGATCAGGATGGCCCCAACCAGTTTATCCTGATGCACAATGCACTTCTTGTAATAACGCCGGGCCTTATCAATGAACACAATCTCTTCGTAGCTGCGGTCGTCCGGCGGAGCTTCGGCCATCCCAATGCTGCACAGATGTAAGCCCTCCATCTTCAGTATATTCAGCGGAACGCTTCCTCGGTAGGGCTGGGTCACATCCCCTGCTATAAAGCGGGCGGCAGCTTCGGCCTGTTGTTCGGCGGCTAACGTAATGCCCCACATTTCGCCCCGCCACTGCGCTATTTCGCCAGCGGCAAAGATGTCAGGATCTGACGTTTGCAGGTAATCGTTCACCAGAATACCCCGGTTACAATCCAGTCCGGATTCGCGGGCGAGTTCAATATTCGGGACGGTACCGATGGCGATAACAACCACATCACAGGCAATTTTTCGGCCCGAGCGCAACTGAACAGCCGTAACCCGATCGGTACCGGTAAACGTTTGTACCTCATCGTTAAAATAAATAGCTATACCCCGCTCCGACAATTCCTGATACAGCAGTTCACTAGCCAGTGGATCGAGCTGGCGTTCCATCAGGCGGCTGCTCCGCTGAATAACCGTTACGCCAACGCCAATGTGCCGTAACGAAGCCGCCAGTTCAAGACCTAATAACCCACCACCGACAATGACGGCCGTTGGCGTTTCAGCGGTTGCTGCTGTACGTTCGGACGACGTACCGTCCACAACCGGTTGCCGCAGAAAAGGCAGCAGCGAGTCAGCATCCAGCCGTGACCGCATATTGAAAATACCCGGCAACCGAGGTACACCCTTGGGCATGAAGGCCCGACTACCCATGCCAAGCACGAGCTTATCGTACGTATGTTCAGCTCCGTTACTGTCCGTAACTACTTTGTTCTTGCGGTCGATATGAACGATGCTAACGCCTTTGTGAACAGTAATATTGGCTTCCTCAAACTGCTCCTCGCGCAGTCGTACGAGCTGCTCCCACGGCTGTGCGCCACTGATATAGTCCGGCAACAGCACTCGGTTGTAGAACGGGTAAATCTCTTTGGAAAAGACGCGGATCTCATCCGCTGAATTGAGTGTTCGATACGTATTGATGAAGCCCAGCCCGGCTGAGCCGGTGCCGATGATGATGATTTTTTCAACCGGCTTGTGGTAAGGCATCACCTCTACCGCCGAAAACTTAAAATCAGGCTCTTTCGAACGCGGATCGATGAGCGTGTTCGTCAGGTTGTTGGCGCGCGCCAGGTTACTGCTCAGAAATTTACCCCAGTGCATGGGCAGGAAGCACAAACCCGGTCGCACATCGTCAGTCAGTTGTGCCTTCACACGTACTTCTCCGCGCCGACTCTTGATGGTCACCAGTTGCCCCTCCTGAATAGCGCGGGCTTCAGCATCCTGCGGATGAATTTGTAAAAAAGGGCTGGGTGTATGCTGATTTAGCTTCGCCACCTGCCCGGTTTTGGTCATGGTGTGCCACTGGTCACGAACGCGGCCCGTGGTTAATACAAGCGGAAAGTCGTCGTCAGTAGGCTCGGAGGCATTACCATCCGGTACGGCGTGTAACTGCGCGCGCTGATTCGGCGTATAAAAGAGGTGGTCTTTAAATAATCGCTTCGTTCCAGACGTTTCCGTCTCTTCTCTAATTCCTGTAGCCGGATAAGGCCACTGTACGCTTCGGTTTGCCTTCAGCAGTTCGTAACTGACACCCGTTACGTCTACATTTGTCCCGGCGGTAATCTGCGTGTACTCCCGATACACGTCGGCGGCACTATTATAGGAAAAGGCCGAACCAAAGCCCATTTTCTGCGCGAATCGCCAAATAATTTCGGCATCGGGCAAGGCTTCGCCGGGGGCGTCAAGCACGTTCGGCAGGTACGTAATTCGCCGTTCGGCATTGGTCATGGTACCTTCTTTTTCAAGCCAGGCTGCGGCTGGTAGTACAACGTCGGCAAATGCGACCGTATCGGCCCGATTCGATACGTCCTGTACCACTACGTAACGCGCTTTTTTCAGAGCGGTTTCGACGGCAGTAAGATCGGGTAAGCTCACCAGCGGATTGGTATTGATAATCCAGATGGCCTTCAGCCGATCATCAGCGAGTGCCTCGAACATTTCGGTGGCCGTCAGACCCGGTTTGTCGGCGATCTTGACCGGACTGCTCCAGAACGTTTCGAGGTCGGCGCGGTGGCGGGCGTTTGTTACGTCCCGGTGGGCGGGCAGCCCGTTCGCTAGCCCACCCACCTCACGACCGCCCATGGCGTTGGGCTGCCCCGTTAACGAAAATGGCCCATTACCCGGTTTACCAATCCGCCCCGTGATCAGGTGCAGATTTATAAGTGACAGATTTTTATTGACGCCCACCACCGACTGATTCATCCCCATAGTCCAGAGCGACAGAAATCCTTTCGACCGTCCGATCCAGTTGGCAGCCTGCCGAATGGCCTCGGCATCAATTCCACAAAGCTCGGCGGCTTCCTCAATGGTACGTTGCATCACCTGTTCCCGGTAAGCCAGGAAACCATCGGTATGATCGACGATAAACCCGTCGTCGGTATAACCATTTTCGATCAGTAACCGACCAAGGGCATTGTTCAGGACAATGTCGGTGCCGGGTCGAATGGCCAGATGCAGATCGGATGAGCGCGCTGTATCCGTCCGGCGCGGGTCGACAGTGATAATTTTAACAGTTGGGTTAGCGGCTTTATGCGCTTCAATACGTCGCCAGAGAATAGGATGACACCAGGCCGGGTTAGCCCCCTGTACGTAGAACACATCGGCTTCTTCGAGGTCGTCGTAGCAAACCGGCACAGAATCCTCGCCCAGCGACAGCTTGTACCCCGCTACCGCCGAACTCATGCAAAGCCGCGAATTTGTGTCCATATTATTGGAGCCAATAAACCCTTTGATGAGCTTATTGACCAGGTAATACTCTTCCGTCAGGCACTGCCCCGATACGTAGAACGCCACCGAATCCGGCCCGTATTTTTGAATCAGGCTGCGGAACACAGCCGCAGTACGTTCCAGAGCCGTGTCCCAACTCACCCGCTGCAACGGCATCGACCGGTTGAACCGCATCTGTGGATAGAGCAAGCGATCCGACTGATCCATTACTGTATAATGCAGGTTCATCCCTTTCGAGCAAAGCATTCCCCGGTTCGACGGGTGTTGCTTGTCCCCTTCGACTGTGATGCGGCCGTTAGCCTCCTGATTCACGATAACGCCACAGCCTACGCCACAATAGCAGCAGGTTGTTTGATGTTGGGTTGGCTGGGTATTCATTGCAGACTGGATTTAAGTAATCGGAACGTAACGTTGCCGGGTTATCGATCAGGCGACGGCCAGATCGGCTTCAACCACGGCTACCTCCGCTTTGGCGAACCGCGTCAGCGCTATAATGCCACCGACAACCGCTACGGCGACACCGATATAGATGAAAGCTTCTGAATACGAGATCGTCGACGATTTGAACAGGAACCCCGCCAGCACGGCCCCGACGTTGCCACCAGCCCCAACGATTCCGCTTACGGAGCCCAATGCGTTTCGATTGATGAAGGGCACAATGGCGTAGGTAGTCCCATTAGCCATTTTCAGGAACAAGGCAAACAGCACCATTGCGACAATCGCCATCGTCAGATTACCCGTCATCCCGAAATACACAATACCGGCTCCTTCCAATACCAGCAGTACGGCCAGTAGCAGGCCCTTGCCGCGCATCCCGAACCGACGTCCAACTTTGTCGGCCAGAATACCGCCCAGGGCGCGGGCAAACAGGTTCATGAATCCGAAAGAACCCGCCAGTACACCGGCCATGGTCAGACTGGCCTCAAACTTCTCGGCGAAGAACAGGGCCGCTACGTTGTCAAATGTTACTTCAATACCAAAGCAGGCACCGTAGGCCAGGAATAACGCCCAGGTGCGGTAATCTTTGGCGGCATCGGCCAAACTGCCTTTTTGAGCTTTTTGCTGACGGTCGGGAAGTACATCAAAATTTCCGGCGGGTGTATCCTGCGTGTATTTCCAGTAGAGCACCGCCATAATGAGCAAGCCAACGCCCGGCACAATCATCGCCAGCCGCCAGGCCGAAGCAGGCAGGTACCCCAACCCCACAAAACCGGCAAAGATCAGGGGCATCACCATGTTCGTGACGCCCCCGCCCAGGTTTCCCCAGCCACCGGCCACGGCATTGGCCGTACCAACAATCTTTTTATCGAACATGACCGAGGTGTGGTACTGTGTAATCACAAACGACGCGCCGATAACGCCAATGGCCAGACGAAACAGCAGAAACGAAGTGTAACTGTGAGCCAGTCCTACCAGCAGGACCGGAATCGAGCACAGCGCCAGCAGGGTGGTATACGTTTTACGAGGTCCCCAGGTATCGCAAAGTTTACCCACGGCAATACGCGCTACCACCGTAACCGCTACCGATGCGATGATGATGTTGCCGATTTGTTCTTTGCTCAGCCCCAGATCGTCTTTAATGACTTTCATGAGTGGAGCCAGACCGAACCAGCCAAAGAAGCAAACGAAAAAGGCTAGCCAGCTCAAATGAAAGCTGCGCATCTGTACGCCCTTAACGCGGAAGATGTTCAGCGAATCCAGTGGTTTATTCAATGTTGGTTGCATATCGATAAACGGTGTTGAAAGACAGAAATGAGTTGATGTGACTTACCGAGCAGCCACAGGTTTGGTGTTTAAAAATTCAGGTCGGATGTTAATCATCAGGTACGCCCAGGTACCGAGTTTATTCTTCTGGTTCATCGTACCTTGTTTAACGTACTCAAGGCTGTTGGTGCCGCTCATGATCGAGTAGCCGAATTCCAGCATCGTAAACTTGTTGAGGCTGTAAGTCGCCGTGAAGTCATACTCCATACCCAGCTTAGCATCAACCAGAGCACCCGAGGGGGCATCGGGCATTTTGTTGTACGTAGGTGCGGCCAGGGCAAAATAGTGTACGTCCAGACCCGTTGTCAGGCGACTACCCGTGTATTTGAACTTTAGAAATGCATCCTTCAGACCACCCGCTGGCGATCCGGTACCCACGTAGAAGTAATCCATATAGCCCCAATGGCGGTGTGGAGTCCCGTACAGCGGGTCAAAGCGACTTGTTTCACCGGCCTGAATTGTTGTGGCATTATTACCGGACAGCACTTCGTAGCCCGGACCAAAACTGAGCGGCCCTTTTTGAATCAGTACGTTGGCACCGTAGTGGTACGCGTTTCGGAGCGTTAAACCATCCCGATCTTTTCCACGTTGGCCGTAGGCGAACGCCTGCCACTGCACTTTACCTAATCGAGACGTAGCGTTTCCGAGTTGCCCGATCAGCATACCGCCGTAGGTTATGCGGGAGTTAACCCCCGCTACGTCGTACCGTCTCCCATATACGTAACCTTGGGCCGCGTTGCCGAGCGAGTCGATTCGGTACTTCTGGAAATCATCTTTAAAGACGAGCCCCGAGAATTTAACCTGCCCGAACGCCGACCCGTTGAACGTACGACTCAGATACGCCATCTGAAACGACTTGAACTGCTGATTCTGGCCGTTGGTACTTAAGGGCGTCGCCAGTACCGGAGCCCCCCCTTTGCCACTAGTCGGCAAAAAACCCGCCGGAATTGCCAGCGTTACGTTCTGGGTCGACAAGGCCGAAGCGGGTACGTTACCAGCCGTGTAATACGTACCGACCGTTCCGAACGCATCGGTGTTCTGGTTAAACCCAACACCCAGATCAAGCGCCCAGCCGTGGTGCTGGGCCTTGAGCAAAGCCGCATCGAACCGGCGGCCCTGCTGGAGCCAGTCGAGGTTGCCCAACAGCCGCACATCGTCGTATACCAGTTCCTGCCGACCAATCTTCAGCGACAGATTCTGAATAGCTGTAAAGTGTATGGTGCTGTCGGCGTGATTAGCCAGCGTCACCTCCGCCCAGGCTTCGTGCATCATCAGCCGGTTGCCATCCGCGTTGTTAATCGTAGCCGCATCCTGCCCCCAGACGCGCACATCCTGCACGGCCGTCTGGAACGTAATGCGGTCCCATTTATAATTGAAGGTCAGTCGGGCACGCTGCGACGTGAATACCGCTGAAGGGCTATTTTTCGGGGCTAGGTTGCCCAGCCCGTTTCGGACTTCAGTGCGTGTGCGGAGCTGACCGACCAGCGAAAACTGAGCGAAAAGATCAGGCTGTGCGGCTGTCACCAGCATACAACCCAGCACCAGCCGTAGTAGATATGATTTCATGAAAAGACAGTGAGCGTGTTTGGAACGGCAATGCAAGAGCAGGGATACCCGAATCGGGTAAACAGGAAAGGCAGTCAGAAGCAGGTGATGAGGTCGGCGCAGGCGCTTGAAAACAGAGGCCTGTTCTACCCGACCGACCGGAGAGGCAAAGTTGCGTTAGTCGCTTTTTTTCATTTTCTTTGAAGCGTTTGTGTTAAACATAGACAACCCTGTTAAGCCGATCCAAAGGTGCCCCCACACCGGATCGGCTTTTTTCACGAGTAAGCCACGGGTAGGCTGCGTAAGTATTCCATCGTATACGACGGATGAAGCGCAACCACCTCGCCGATGACCAGTACAGCGGGCGCCCCCACACCCTGCTCGGCCATCAGACGCGGCATTTCCCAGACCTGCCCCACCACGCACCGTTCGTTGGTGCGCGTCCCGTTCTGCACAACCGCCATCGGCAAATGCCCCCGGCCGTACTGGCTGTACATAGCACATATTTCCTCTAGTTTATTCAATCCCATCAGCACCACCACCGTCGCTTTCGACTGCACCGCCAGGCGCATATCGTCCGATAGTTCGCCGTGCTGCGTAGTGCCGGTAATTACCCAAAAACTTTCGCTGACACCCCGGCACGTAACCGGAATCCCCTGCGAGGCTGGTACCGAAATGCAACTCGACACCCCCGATATGACCTCGCAGTCGATGCCGTGCTGCCTGGCGTAAAGGCATTCCTCGTAGCCCCGGCCGAATACGTACGGATCACCGCCTTTGAGCCGTACTACGTGGCCAAACCGCCGGGCTAGCCGGACAATACTCCGGTTGATCTCGTCCTGCGAGACCGATGGTTGCCCCGCCCGCTTACCGACGTAATTCTTCACAGCCTGTTCCGGCGCAAAGTCAAGCAAGCTGGCATTGGCCAAATCATCATAAAGAATTACGTCGGCTTGCTGGAGTGCTCTAATCCCTTTCAAGGTGATCAATTCACCGTCGCCCGGCCCCGCCCCCACGAGTGTCAGCTTTGGCTTCATAGTACTTTTATACTATAGGTAATTATTAATAATGTACTATTAACACAAAACGCTTTTTGTGCTGATTTGTGGTTCAAAAGTATAGCACATATTCTAAAAAACAAGCCTTTTCAATAATTTATGCTTTAAGAATTAACTATTGACAAATTTAATACTAGGAATTAACCAAATAACAGTTTAAGTTTGAACCGTAATACTATCTAACAGATGGGGGCATTTTCTTAGATTATTACAATTAAAAAACAGGGTTTTTATACTAACATAGTCACAAGTAACTATGCTAACAAACACAAACAAGCGGGTTGTTGTCATTGGCAACGGCATGGTGGGCTATAAGTTCTGCGAAAAACTTATGGCCTACCAAAAAGAGGAACATCGGTTTGCGCTGACCGTTTTCGGCGAAGAACCCCGCGTGGCCTACGACCGGGTTCATCTGAGTGAGTATTTCGCGGGAAAAACCGCTGACGATCTGGCCTTGGCTACCAGCGACTGGTACACTGAACAGGGTATCCAACTGCATCTTTCCGACCCGGTGGTTGCCATTGATCGGGACCGCAAAGAGGTCCGCTCACACCACGGCCTTCTGGTCTCTTATGACTACCTGGTGCTGGCAACTGGCTCGGGTGCTTTTGTACCCACGATTCCCGGCGTTGAAAAAGAAGGCGTCTTTGTCTATCGGACCATTGAGGACCTGGAGTATATTACGTCCTATGCACAAAAAATCCGACGCAATACGGGAGGTCGTGGAGCCGTGTTGGGCGGAGGGTTGCTCGGTCTTGAAGCCGCCAAAGCGTTGCTTGATCTGGGTTTGCAGGAGGCTCACGTGGTTGAGTTTGCGACTCGGCTCATGCCCCGCCAGATCGATGATGCCGGCTCGCAGATTCTCCAATACAAACTCGAATCGCTGGGACTGAACATTCACCTTGCTAAAAACACCCAGGCCATCATCGGCGACGATACGATCGAAGGCATGCAGTTTACCGATGGGTCCGTGCTGGACGTCGACATGCTCATTATTTCGGCTGGTATTCGTCCACGCGACGAGCTGGCCAAACGCGCCGGACTGGACACGCATCCGCGCGGGGGAATTGTTGTCAACGAGTTTTTGCAAACATCCGACCCGTCTATTTTCGCCATCGGCGAGTGCGCCTTGGCGCATCAGATGATCTACGGACTCGTAGCGCCTGGGTACGAAATGGCTGGGGTGGTTGCGGCTCGGCTGCTTGGTCAGGAAAAAGTGTTTAAGCCCTTCGACATGTCGACGAAGCTGAAGCTGATTGGCGTAGACGTAGCCAGCTTCGGCAACCCCTTTGCCGAGGGTCCCGACTGCCGCACGATCTGCTATGAAAACAAGGCAAAAGGCGTTTACAAGCGAATCAACGTAACGGCCGACGGCAGCCAACTGCTGGGCGGGGTTTTGGTGGGCGAGGCTGAGCAGTATAATATGCTCCTGCAAACCTGTACGAACAAAATTATCCTACCACCCGACCCCGAAGATCTCATTCTTGGTTCTCGGGGCAGTGAAACCGGTGGAACCTCATCCGGTGGGGGCGTGATGGGCCTGCCCGACGATGCACTCATCTGCTCCTGCGAAGCCATAACGAAAGCCGCCTTATGCGCCGAGATCACCGATAATGGCCATACTACGCTCGATCAGCTCAAAAAAGCGACCAAAGCCTGCACGGGGTGTGGAGGTTGCACCCCCCTGGTTAAAGACCTGCTCCAGGGCGTACTTAAACAGCAGGGTCAATACGTCCGCAACGTAATTTGCGAGCACTTCGACTATTCGCGCCAGGAGTTGCTGGATCTCGTCAAGATCAACGGTCTGAGAACGTACGGGAACGTATTGAATCAGTTTGGAAAAGGCGACGGCTGTGAAGTCTGCAAACCCGCCGTGGCATCTGTGCTGGCCAGCCTCTGGAACGAAAATATCCTTGAAAAAGACCGGGCAACGATTCAGGACTCCAACGACCGCTTCCTGGCGAATATTCAGAAAGGCGGTACGTACTCGGTGGTGCCCCGCATTCCCGCTGGCGAGATAACACCCGAGAAGCTGATCGTGATTGGTCAGGTTGCCAAGAAATACGACCTCTACACGAAAATCACCGGCGGGCAACGAATTGACCTGTTCGGTGCGCACCTGAACGACCTGCCTGCCATTTGGGAAGAACTGATTGCCGCCGGTTTCGAGAGTGGTCATGCCTATGGTAAAGCGTTACGTACCGTTAAAAGCTGCGTTGGCTCCACTTGGTGCCGGTTTGGCGTTCAGGATTCCGTTACGTTCGCCGTGGAGGTAGAAGAACGGTACAAAGGCATCCGGGCCCCGCACAAACTCAAATCCGGCGTATCGGGCTGCATCCGGGAATGTGCCGAAGCGCAAAGCAAAGACTTCGGTATCATTGCCACCGAAAAAGGCTGGAATCTTTACGTATGCGGCAATGGCGGCTCCAAACCACAGCATGCCCAGTTACTGGCGTCGGATGTGGATAAGGCCACCTGCGTGCGGTTGATTGACCGCTTCCTGATGTTCTACATCAAAACCGCCGATCCACTCACCCGCACCGCAACCTGGCTCAACAAAATGGAAGGCGGCATGACTTATCTGAAAGCGGTGATCGTCGATGATGTGCTGGGCATTGCCGGGGAGTTGGAGCGCGAAATGCAGGGGCTGATCGACAACTACGCCTGCGAATGGAAAGAAGCGGTCGAAACCCCGCATCTACGCCAGCGCTTTTCTCATTTTATCAACGCGCCCCAGCAGAAAGATCCGTCGGTGCAGTTCGAACCGCTTCGCAGCCAGAAACGCGCGAAAGAGTGGCGTTAGTCCAAACCCGTTCTCAATCCCATACAACCTATATCCCATGGAATCCATTCTCATTGATACCGAAGAAATTACGTGGCACCCCGCTTGCCACGTAACGGATGTACCCGCCGACGGCGGAGCCTGTGTGCTCATCAACGGTCGGCAGATTGCCCTCTTTCACTACGCCCGACGGGGCAAATGGTATGCTACCGACAACGAATGTCCGCACCGGCAGCAAATGGCGCTGGCCAGGGGCATGATCGGCAGCCAGGGCGATGAGCCGAAAGTAGCCTGTCCATTTCATAAAAAGACGTTTTCGCTCGAAACTGGCAACTGTCTCACCGACAGCGAATACCAGATCAATACGTATCCCATCATGGTAAAAAACGAGTTCGTTTACATCGGACTCGCCGACTAAATATTGGTCATTACGTAGTCATTAGCTGCCTTGTCATTGATAGTCATTTAAGGTCAGCTCATCAATGACAGCGCAGCTAATGACTACGTAATGACCATGAATGACCGAAGAAAAAGACTATGCAGCAACTCGATCAGCAGGTAGCCCGCCGACTTACGCGCTTTTACGTCATTGCCCTGACCGTAATTGCGTTGTTGACCGTTAGTGGGCTTCTGTTCATCAAACACACGATCAATAACCTGAACGACGACGGCCGCGTGCTTAACGTAGCGGGTCGCCAGCGGATGCTCAGCCAGCGCCTGACCAAACTCATTCTTTTGCGCAGTACGGGCATACCCGCGGCCGATCAGGCCCCTTTCGATTCGTTGCTGAACGCGTGGAGCACTAATCATCAGCAATTGCAGCGGGGGGCGCTGGTCATGGAGCAAACCTACGTAGTGCGGAAAAGCGAACAACTCGACGCGATGTTTCGGCAAATTCAGCCGGTTTATCAGGCCATCTACGAAAGTTTTGTCCGCGTGAACGATGCCCGTAGTACGCCCGACCAGCAACAACGCGCTCTGCAGGTTATTCTCGCGCAGGAGCCTGCCTACCTCCAGCAAATGAACGACATCGTTTTTCAGTTCGATGCCGAAAGTTTCGCCCGCGTTAAGCACCTCGAACAGATTGAGTGGTTGTTGGGCTCCGCTACGTTGCTAACCTTGCTGGTTGAAGGCTTCCTGATTTTCCGACCGGTGGTTCGGCGGACCCAGCAGGTCATCCGGAAACTTGCCGAATCCGAAGAAGCCCTGCAACTGGCCAATAGTCGGCTGGAAGGGGCGAATCTTGACCTGGAAGCGGCAAATCGTAAATTACTGCAGACGCAGGAAGAGCTGCTGCGCACAACGGCCGAGAAATACCAGTTGCAGCGGGCGGAAGATATGGTCCGCTCGGCAGCGTTGATTGAAGGCCAGGAAGACGAACGACGGCGGTTCGCCCGCGAACTCCACGATGGCATCGGGCAAATGCTGACCGGCCTCAAGCTTATGGCCGAGAAGCTCAAAAAAAGTCCCTTGCCGGATGAAAAGCAACGAAAGCGGTTTGAAGAACTGTGCGGACTGATTCAGGACATAATCCAGACAACCCGCCAGATTTCGCATAACATTATGCCTTCGGTACTAGGCGACTTCGGGCTGGACGCTACGTTGCAGCTCCTGGCCGAACAAACGGCCAATTCCTCAGCCAGCCGGGTTACGTTTGAAGGCTCCGGCTCCGAAAAACGACTCAATCCACTCGTCGAAATCGGTTTATACCGTATTGCTCAGGAAGCGCTCAATAATGCCCTTAAATACGCTGATGCACAAAGCATTCGGATCAGCCTTCAACGTACTAAAGCGAAACTAACCTTAACAGTAGAGGATGATGGAAGGGGTTTTACGGTCCCAAACCAAACCCAGCCGCAGCCGCTGTCGATAAGTCATGGACTGGAAAATATGCGCACCCGCGCCCGCCTGTTGCAGGGCGACTTTACGATAAGTTCAAAACCTCGAAAAGGTACAAAAGTAATGGTCAGATTGACCGTACCCGATTCTTCCGCCAACTAACTATGCCAATACGACTGCTGATTGCCGACGACCACTCCGTAGTAAGAAAAGGCATCCGGACCTTACTCGAAGACGAAGATGATATTCAGATCGTGGGAGAAGCTACAGATGGCGACGAAGCCATTGAACTCATTGCCAGTAGTAAGCCCGATGTCATGCTGCTTGACATTACCATGCCCCGCATGTCTGGCCTGGAAGTAACGAAAGTTGTATCGCAGCAATATAGTACAGTACGCATCCTGATTTTCAGTATGCACAATAACCCAGACTACGTTCTAAACGCCGTTCGGAGCGGTGCAGCCGGGTACCTGCTGAAAGATACCCGCGAAGAAGAGATTTTGCAGGCGGTACGTATGGTCGCAACGGGCGAACTGTATTACCCACCAGGGGCGTCGTCAATTATTATCAAGCACTTTATTTCGCCCAACAACACCCTCACCAGCGATGAGTTAAGCTCGGTCAATACTGGATCGATCTGGCATAAAATCACCACACGGGAAGCCCAGATCCTCACCTGTCTGACCGAAGGTATGAGCAACCGCGAGATCGCCGAACGCTTCGATGTCAGCCCTAATACGGTCGCCAACCAACGAGCAAGCATCATTAAAAAGGCCGGGGTTAAAAACACCGTTGAACTGGTACGGCTGGCCCTCCGCGAAAAAAGCAACTAAGCAATTTATCTCCTGTTCGTCGCAACGATTATCTGATCGGCAACGTACCATTTGCCAGCCCGTTACGTTGACGCCCGTGCCAACTTTTTCATATTATTTTTTACCATTTTATAATTGATTAGACGGTATCGTCAACGGTTATACTCATGACTAATAGGTAACATATAAAGACGAAAAGTTACCCCTTCGTAATCATAGGTACATGCGTTTCCGATTTGTTTGATTGGTACTGTTTTTGCTAACATAA
This sequence comes from Spirosoma knui, assembly GCF_054780635.1. Classification (NCBI taxonomy): domain Bacteria; kingdom Pseudomonadati; phylum Bacteroidota; class Cytophagia; order Cytophagales; family Cytophagaceae; genus Spirosoma; species Spirosoma knui. The sequence continues at coordinate 90,352 of NZ_BAAGVY010000012.1, forward strand.
TATTCTGTAAAACAGCCTGTTATGGAAGCACCCGGTGAACCTAATGAGCAGTTACCTCAACTGATTATAAATGTGTGGCCTGTATCTTTAGTGGATTGTGCCATGAATCCACTGCCCTCAGATATTGAGCAATTAGTCCACATAGCCCGTCAAACTGGCCATGAGTACGCTGATGCCTATGCTGTCTGGCGCATTTATCAGGGTCACCCGGAAGCTTATCTGATTGTCGATACAGTCCTGTGGATCGCTAAGAATCAGGACGTTGCCGTCATGTCGGCAGTAAGGTTATATCGGGACATTGAAAACCAGCTGGGTTAACCAGTCTACTGCTCTCTACAATAGGTCTCTCCCACCCTTCCTGATCTACGCTTTGCCCGACACTACGCTGTGAGGTTTATTACGACAACGATTTAAAGTCTCCTTTTCTCGCTATCCATAACACTACGGAACCGTATCGGTTATTAATGCAGGCAATCTGAACAACATGGAAACAATCTACGAGTGGCTCCTTCACAATACGGAAGATGAAGGAAATTATTTCACGATTCTGAACACAAAACGGCATACACAGGCAAGTCAATCGGAGTACCTGGACGTAATGGCCCGATCTAAAGACTTCACGGTTGTAAACCTGCTTATTTTTCCGCAACAATCCGCCGACTCATCCATTGACCCGACCTGGCTACAGGGCCGGACAGTAGCCAATCAATACGGGTTCGCTGCTGAGCAGGACGTGATCACGTTTCTCGGCAACGGGCAGACGCCTGACTCCGCAGGCGCCACGTCCGGTATTGGCGTTGCCGTATTACAGCCCGTTGGCGACGGAGGTGCTTTAATCTTTCCGCCTGAGCAGTAAGACTCTCAGCCGCAGTCAGCGTGTCTGGTCTGTTGTCGATACACTGCCTAAGTCGTCGATACCGGAGTAAAACTGATTCATAAAATAAGTAAAACCGCGCCAACTAGCCAATGGGACCGGTTTCCTTAGGGTGAATTGTACTTTTGCTGACCTCAATGCCGCATCGTATGGAATACAACTTGATAATGGTAGATGATGATGAAGATGACTTCCTCTTGTTGGCTACCCGGATTAAAGAATGTACACAAACGGTTAACCTAACACACATTAGCGACGCAGAGGAACTCTTCCAGCAAATGCAACTGGGGCCTTCACCGGATCTCATCATGATTGACGCCCGTATGCCGGTCGTAAAAGGAGAAGAATTGGTGAAGCGGATTCGCGATTCAGCAGCCTGGCGTCACATACCAATCATCGTCTGGACAGGCTCCATATCTGACGACGAGAATATTCGCCTGTACGAAGCCGGGGCCAACTCCGTTGTCTTCAAGCAAGACACCCTGGAGCAGATTCGCGCTTTGTGTCAATACTGGTTCGGATTAGTACGTCTGCCTACTGTTGGGCAACAGGCTTGAACATACGAAACGTCCGTCGTCATACTGCCCCGTTGAAGGATCAATCTAGCTACGTAGTGTACTTACGATAAGGAATTTATAAACATAACGTAACGCCTTTGTGGGCTAGCTTTCCGGCAGTGGTAAATCCGCTCGGAAGCTAGCCCACAAAGGCGTTACGTTAGTTGGTCAATACGATCGCAACCTTTTAGCCCTGTTGCTACGTAATAATTTCGGCAAATCCTGGCCGGTAACTTGTTAAGTCGGTTCCAGACCGCTCTAAAGAAAACCTCTACCAACTTACTTGAGCGAGTACGCTTTTACAGTATTATGGAAAAAAGTAGGCACGAACAGCAGTTTAGTCGATGAGTCATAGCCGATATCAGCCGAATTGATTTTTTGCGAAGACGTATCCAGCTTCAATTCCGGCGTACCGTCTGCACGGATATGCCAAATCTTTCCGCCCCATTCCGTTACCAGGTATTGCTTATCGCCCAGGGCCACAATACCATCGATACCACCCATGCCCTTGGCTATCGTGCTTAGTTGCTTCGTTGCGGGATTGAGGCTCAACAGCGATCCATCTCCGTTACCAATCAGCAATTGATTGTTTTCGAACAGCAGACCATTGGTGCCTTTGAGCGGAGCGCCTTCTAACACAAGATTCATCTTGCCACTGGTTAGGGCCCAGATTTTACTGTCGTTCGAGTCGGTGACGTACACCACGCCTTTCTGGCTGTCAACGGCAATATCATTGAGGAACTTAGCGCCCTGAACAGGATAGCGGTTCAGGATCTTACCGGTAGCCAGGTCTATTTCAGCGACCTGCGTCATTTCGGTAACGTAAAGTTTGTTTCCTAACAGCCCCATCCCTTTCGTTGAATTCAGGTTGTCGGTAAACTTCTGCTTGGTCACCTTACCGTTCAGGTCCAGTTTAGCAATATAGCTGCCTTTATTCTCAAGGGTTGGGTTGCCATTGATACAGGCAACGTACAGAGCTTTATTCTGAGGGTCGACCAATACACACTCAGGCGTTCGCAGGGTCGTATCGGTTTCCCAGACGGGACGTAACGTAACTGACTGTGCCTGGACACCGAAAGACAGACCTGCCAATACACTGCTCAATAAAAGTACAACGGATGTTTTCATGATTTTCTGTTTAAGCGCAATTAGAAAACAAGATACTGGTGCCTAGCCAAAGGCGTGGGCAAGATAATCAATTGCGCTTAAATCAGCCCTTGTTTACGGATTTATGGCCTATTACGTATTCAACCTGACAAGGCAACTTCCTGGTTCTTGTTTAAGTATAGTCGCACCGCTGCCGTATCTGACAAACTTAGTATACCGCTAAACCGGACCACTTCACTGTGCCCAGACCAGTGTCAGTCTGACGGCTGCCAGCAGTTCAACAGGTACGCTTAGTTACAGTTTTGCCGGACCCGGTTCGTCCACCGTTACGCAGGATGGAATTACTTTAGCTACGGTCAATGGCCCGGTACGTATACCGTACCGGTGAGCGGCATTAACGGCTGTACAGCAACGGCTACAATATAGGTGACGGACAGAACACCGTACTACCTAGTGTTATGCTAACCAACAGTAGGTCATTGTCGTTTACCAACGCCAGCGTGACGCTTACAGCTACAGAAGGAGCGGGCTACAGCTACTCCTTCAGCCAGGGCGCTGCTGAGGAGCAGTTCCAACACGTCCAGGATCACTAGAGCGGACGTTTACTCGGTAACCGTGACTCGGCAAGACAACGGCTGTACGGCTACAGCGTCTACGCCAGTGTTAGGTGGTAACAACCCAACGGTATTTCGGGGTAGAACGGCGGTGATTAACGTAACGGTCGATGGCGATCCTATCCGGTACGGGTGGTACAAGAACACGCTCACTAGTCCAAAACTCATAGAAACACCCCAGCTTTTTCAGGGCACGTCCACTAGTAGCTTAACGCTGATCAACGCTCAGACTAACACACAAGGAAATTTCTACCTGAAAGTAACGGACCGCTCAGGCACAGTGAGAGTATATGGTCCATATCGCTTAACCGTAGATGCGAGTTGCCAGGTCCGAGAGATAGCACAGTTAGAAGTACCGTTACATGCGGAGATAGCACCTAACCCCACTCAACAGGATCGCCTACGGGCTACCATTCATGGTGCAGAGGGACGTTCCTTGCAGGTTGAGCTGGTTGATCTGAGCGATAAGCCGATACGTCAGCAGCACTGGTCGCAGGCGAATAGTCAACAACTCATTGACTGGAATTTGCAAGCCCAAAGCTCAGGTCTTTACCTCTTACAGGTTATCAGTGAAGCTGGTGCGAGTATACCAGTCCAGCGGCAGAGCGTGAAGGTGATTAAGCCATAAATTGAATAGCTACCCAACAAACAGCCCGGCGCTAGGAACGTCGGGCTGTTTGTGCTTTACCTTCTTCTTTACTATTGGACTGATCATTATCGTGTCGCGTTACCCTATAGGCTAGCCTCATACTTACCGGTTACATTTTAGCCAGATTGGTATTAATCAAATCATGTAACCGTCGAAGTTTTATGGACACTGCAACTTATCTTACACGCTTAGTTCTGATTCTGCTGCTGCCGTTACTGGTAACCTCTCTCCCCCTTGTAACATTGCTTAAGCTAACGAATTTAGAACGGGTTCGGCAATCAACTTCACTGCTTTTTCTAAGCACAATAGGCAGTATACTAGTTGGTTGCGTCAGCACGTTAGCGGCATTTATGATCAGTTCTTCAGGTATGGCAGTAGGCACTCAAGGGAAAGGGTTGTGCGTAACCGGTGCCTTAACGTTTATTCTCGTTGGCGGGCTTTTTACCCTAGCAAGCTTAATAATAGGCTTTAGCAAATCAATATTGCAAGCCACACAGTAGCTGCTTCCTACTCGACAACTTAGTTATACTTAATTAAAAATCAAGCATAGTATGTCTGCCAATAAAATCACTTACTTTTTAAGTCTATTGATTCTTACGCCTTTCTTAACAGTAGGGCAAAAAGTAGCTAACTCCAAGACGGCAACCAGAATCATCGACCTCGCTGATAAAACTTTTATTCTGCGGGATGAGGCAGACACTAGTAGGACTGAAAATGACTTAAACCTTTATCTTATCTTATATCAGGATAGCAAGGCTGCATTCCGAGTCAAAAATGGAGATACAATTATTAAGGATAATCCACTTACCTGGCATTTAGTTGGGGATTCACTCTATATACAGAATAGTCCGATTCAAATAATAGCGGAAGGAAAGACACAAACCGTTGATCGTAATCCAAGTAAGTATTTTATTGAAAAAACCCCGGGTGGTTATCTTCTTAAAGAAAAGAACACTCAGACGTTATGGCTTGAGCTGAAGAAGCACAGTTACGAGCCTAGTACACTAAGGGAAAAAGCTACATTTGAAACAATTGTTGTACTAACGTTGTACCTAAAAGCAAATGAGCTAGATGACATCAAAGTTATCTAGCTCATTGTCAACGTGATCCCGAAGCGACTCGAACGCTTGACCGTCTGCTTAGAAGGCAGATGCTCTATCCAACTGAGCTACAGGACCTTTTTTAGATGTATTTGCCTATACCAGCAACATAATGAAGGGACAGAGCAAATACAATATGCACCAAAAGTACGCCGAATGGAAGTATTTTACAAAATAAGCGTTTCTAAATTGATTTTGGGCTTTGCTCTTCTCCGCTAACTTCGCTTTATGAAACACTCATACCCCCAAACTTTGGTTGCGTTACGTAACATTTACTTGCTGGTGGCAGTTAGCAATTGTACACTACCAAGCCTACAACAAGTACCATGGCCAAGGATTCTGACCTGAAAGTGATTTTTTACGAGCCTGGCTCAACGGATAAAGAAGGATCTGTACTAGCTGATGGCTATTTTAGTTTCGTTCCTTCCTTTAAAGAAGGAGATGCCATTAACGTAACCCGTTCGCGGAAAGGCGAGAAGAATAACACCGTTGGCAACCCCATCCAGCATAAAACGCATCGGGTGCTGTCTACAGATTGGGTACTAACGGTCAACGATGTTACGAAAGAAGCTCTGGCAACCCTGATCGTGTCGGTAACAAAGCTGGAACCGATAGAGATTACCCCGGAATTTCCGGGTATAGTTGGCACGCATGAGTAGCTAAAATAAGCAATCAACGTTCTCGACAACGTAGGTCTCATACATATCAAACAACGTAGTGCCGGTTAACCAACAGGTAAGATTCAGTTATCTTAAGCATCTTCCAATAACCAGCAGTGTCCTTTAGTCAGCGGCATATAACTCATCCCAGAAAATTTGCGTTTAGTACCCCTTTTTCGTTAACAAGCCGGTTGACTCGTTAGCTGAAGCATCAGTTGAGCTTGCAGGGTAAGCTTGTTTAAACAATCAGCGTGGGTGGCCAAGCCCTCTACTCCATTTAATTCATCGGCGTCAGCCAGTAAAACTTCTAACTGGTTTTCCATTTGCCAAATGTGAGCCAACAACTGCTTACTGGGACACAGTCCTACTGGCTTATTTCCCTGATTCAGATAAGCACTAACGAGCTGATAATATGACTGATTAAACGCGTCAATGGCGTCTATCCACTGGTTCTGGGAGAAAGAATTTATTGTCTTATTTATGAGTGCGCGGCCCATTGCAAGTACTCTTACGGTTAGTTTTAATATATACGTATTAATATGAGCACATAGATTTATAGCAAGAAAAAATTGACTAAAAGTCATAAAACATCAATTTATCAATTAATGATCATCTAATATTTACTAGCTCATCACATGCTATATTGACGGCAACCGACGTCACAAGTAACCAGCAAGAGGTATAAATCATACCTATCGCACCAATTCGGGCGCACATTATCTCGACAAAGGCATAACTGATACAAAGCCAACTGCCAATACATCAATAAACAGCCGGAGCGGTATAATTGAAGCGTAAAAATTCAGCAGCTGATACCGTTACACTAATCCGAATATGCAGATACAGAATGAATAGGATAGCAAAGACGATACTCGACCGAAAGGCATAAAAAAAGCACTTACCATTGCTGATAAGTGCTTAACTAGTGTGTCGGGGTGGCAGGATTCGAACCTACGACCTCCTGCTCCCAAAGCAGGCGCGATACCGGGCTACGCTACACCCCGAAGGTGGTTGAAAGTTTTCGAGTGCTCAGTTTACATCTTATCAGACATACAACCTGTTAACGCTCTAACCTTACAACTAATTTCTCCGCGGAGAGAGAGGGATTCGAACCCTCGGTACCGTTACCAGTACGACAGTTTAGCAAACTGTTCCTTTCGGCCTCTCAGGCATCTCTCCGTGCTCAACCATTCGTTTCCGAACGATTGGGACACAAAGATAGAGTGATTCTATCTTTTCAGCAAGAGGTAAGCCAGAAAATCTTTTCACAATCGCTAATTTCGCCCCTTTCCGACGGCAGTCCCGATACGCGATTAGCGTCGCATCAGCCTGATTACGAATCCAAATGAACTGGTTATACCCATTTTCGAGGACCGAACTTTTTTTTATAATTATTTTCATTTGCCTCTATGGTTTCTACATCTGGCGCACATTTTGGCTGGCTCGTCAGCTAAATACGTCGGCCTGGGGCGTGGTGCCAAAGTTTTTTTTGCGTAGTAGTTACCTCACCCTGCTGATCATTGCCCTATTAGGTCCGTCGTTCGGAGAAGCGAGCAGTGATCTGGTCGCAACCGGCCGGGATGCGTTTCTGATTGTTGATATTTCGCGGTCGATGGATGCGGGTGATATTGTACCGACGCGTCTGGAACGGGTGAAATACGACGTACAGCAACTCTGCGATACATTACCCGCCGATCGGTTCGGCCTGATTCTAGCTTCATCGGAATCCTTTGTTTTGTCGCCGTTAACCGCCGATCACGATGCACTCAAACAATTCACGCGCGAGGTGCACACGAGCGTTTCGCCAACGGGCGGCACAGATTTGTGCAGCGCCATCGAATTAGCCCGTCAGAAACTCCTTACCGACTCATCGACTCATCAGAGTGTTAAAGCAATTGTTCTCTTTAGCGATGGCGAGAATTTTACGTCCTGCGATCGCACAGAACTGGCCCGTTTACGCACGTTTGGCGTACCACTTATTACCGTTGGCGTGGGTACCGAAGCCGGATCATCCATCCGCGAAGGCCGCGACTTCGTGCGCGATGCCGATCGGCAGATTGTCCGGAGCCGACTCAACCGGGTATTTATGCAGGAACTCGCCCGCGACGGACGAGGTCAATACATCGAGGCCGACGCTGACGGACGCTACGTTAATGAGCTGGCAGGTATTTTACGATCACTGCATGGACGAGTTACTGACCAGAACCGAGTTGCCGTTTCGACCAATAAGTATTATTATTTTCTGCTTGCGGCTTTATTCTTGCTGGTCCTCGATCTGGTTATTACCATCCGGACTTTTCGGTTGTAAGTTCATCTCAGGGTTTCGTCTTATTTTTGGCCGGTCGAACGTTAGTACTGTATGATCTATCTGTTCATCTTCGCCTGGCTGTTTTGGGCTGATCCGCTGCCAGTAAACCAGATTTCACGGAATAATCAGGCCCGGCAGCAGGCCGAGCGAGCATATGAGACCGGTCGTTACGCCGAAGCGTTACGTTTGTATACATATTTGAGTAAGACCACAACTACGATTGATCCAGCCGTACGTTTAAACCTCGGTCATACGTATTTCAAACTACGCCGTTACAGCCAGGCAAAGCCCCAGTACCAAACCTTACTTCGCTCTGACCGACCAGATTTACGCACCGGAGCCGCTACCCAGTTGGGCGTACTGGCCTGTCTGGAGGGTGATAGCGCCGTTGCATTATCTTTATTTGAACAAGCCCTCCTGGAAAACCCCGATAATGAACCCGCACGGTACAATTTTGAGTTAATAAAGAGGTACTATTCTGGCAGAACTCCCCAAAAGAAGTCACGTCAGAAACCCAACGCCAATCAGCCAAATGAGGTCAATAAACCTCAGCCGTCGGGTGGGCAGCAGGTCGAACGATCCGAGCGTCAGGACGAGCTGTTACGTCGGTTCAAGCGTTTAAACCTGAGCGAAGAGCAGGCTTTACAACTCCTCGACGCGATGCAGAACGACGATCTGCCGTATGCGCTGACGCGGGCGGCCCGGCGCTCAACGAAACCAGCTCCCGAAGGCAATCGCTGGTAAACACGTTACATCAACATCCAATCATGAACGAAGTCGTAATTGTTTCTGCTGTCCGAACGCCGATTGGTGGTTTCGGTGGCGTATTATCAACGTTAACGGCCACCGAACTCGGCGCGGCTGCGATTAAAGGTGCCCTTAGCCGGGCGGGTGTACAGCCCGATCAGGTACAGGAAGTATACATGGGTAATGTCGTATCAGCCAACGTCGGTCAGGCTCCGGCCAAGCAGGCGGCATTGAAAGCTGGTATTCCCGCTAACGTCCCTTGTACAACCATTAACAAAGTGTGTGCATCCGGCACAAAAGCCATAATGCTGGCGGCTCAGACAATACAACTAGGGCAGGCTGACGTGATCGTAGCAGGCGGTATGGAAAGTATGTCGAACACGCCGTATTACGTACCGAAAGCTCGTTTTGGCTATAAATATGGCAACGCGGAGTTGGTCGATGGTTTAGCCCGCGACGGTCTCGTTGACGTGTATGACCAGTGCGCGATGGGCGTTTTTGCCGATAAGACGGCCGATAAATACGCCATTAGCCGCGAAGCGCAGGATGCCTACACGGTTCAGTCGTACCGCCGGGCGGAAGCCAGCACGCTGAACGGTACGTTCAGCGCTGAAATTGTGCCCGTTGAGGTGGCCGGTCGGAAAGGCAGCGTAACGGTTAGCGAAGACGAGGAATACAAGAACGTTATCTACGACAAGATTCCGACGCTCAAAGCCGCTTTCACCTCTGGTGGTACGGTGACACCCGCCAGTTCGTCGCCGATCAGCGACGGTGCTTCGGCGCTGGTAATCATGAGCCAGAAAAAAGCTGATGAACTTGGCCTGAAGCCCCTGGCGCGTATTTTGGCCTATGCCGATGCCGAACAGGAACCCCAATGGTTTACAACGGCTCCGACGAAAGCTGTACCTTTGGCCCTCGAACGCGCCGGTTTAACCACCGACGATATCGATTATTTCGAGGTAAACGAGGCCTTTGCCGTGGTGCCTCTGGCGTTTAGTGAACTTCTGAATGTACCTCAGGATAAACTCAACGTCTTGGGAGGTGCTGTATCCATTGGTCACCCGCTGGGTGCTTCGGGTGCCCGCATTGTGACTACGCTGACCAACGTATTGCAGCAAAACGGTGGCCGCTACGGAGCCGTCGGTATCTGTAATGGTGGCGGGGGCGCATCGGCATTAGTCCTTGAGAAGTTATAACGTCTTCCGTCAATCGACTAAAGATTTAACTAGCTGGCTAGAAGGCTGCCGTTTAGCCAGCTAGTGCGTATACGTGAAACCTGATAATTAAAACTGTGCCCATTCAAGAAACCAACTTCCAGTTTCCCGGCCAGACGGCCTTTTACCGCGGTAAGGTTCGCGATGTTTATTCGTTTCCGGATAAACTCGTGATGATCGCGTCGGATCGAATTTCAGCCTTTGATGTCGTATTACCCCGCCCGATTCCGTTCAAAGGGCAGGTGCTGAACCAAACAGCGGCTTACTTCCTGAAAGCAACCGCCGACATCGTGCCAAACTGGCTGCTCAACGTACCCGATCCGAATGTGAGCATTGGCCTGAAATGCGAACCGTATGCCGTAGAAATGGTGGTTCGGGGCTATCTGGCAGGGCACGCCTGGCGTCAGTACCGCGATGGGCATCGTACCTTGTGTGGAGTCGCCTTGCCGGAAGGCTTACGCGAGAATGACCGGCTTCCAACACCCATCATTACGCCATCGACCAAAGCCCACGAAGGTCACGACGAAGACATTAGTCGAGAAGAGATTTTAAGCCGGGGTATTGTCAGCGAAAGCGATTACGTTCAACTGGAACGCTACGCCTTGGCCTTGTTCGAGCGGGGAACGGCCATGGCCGCCGAACGGGGACTGATTCTGGTTGATACAAAATACGAGTTTGGCAATCTGGACGGAATGGTCTATCTGATCGATGAGGTCCACACGCCCGATTCGTCGCGCTATTTTTACGCTGACACGTACCAGGATAATCTACAGGCGAATCAGCCGCAGAAACAATTATCCAAAGAATTTGTGCGGGAATGGCTCATCACAAATGGCTTTCAAGGCAAAACAGGCCAGGCCGTTCCATCAATGTCGGATGAATGGGTCGCTCAAATTACGACCCGCTATATCGAACTGTTTGAGACCGTTACGGGTCAATCGTTTCAGGCCGCCGAGGACGCTGACCCCATTTCCCGGATCGAAGCCAATATTTTAGGGGCAATTCGTTAATACCTTAATCATATAACCGGGGAATGCCGTCGAACAACATTTCTCATTTCAGAGTATTCCTTTTAGATTGGCCGTTTCTATGAATTATACCATTGAAAAAAACGAACAATATGCCCTGATCCGCCTGGCCGAAAGCGCTTTTGAGGGGGATGTATCCACTGATTTCGAAACGTTGAGCCGTGTGCTGTTTCGAGAGGGGTACAGCAATATTATTGTGGATATGGCACCGGTTCAATCCGTAGACAGTGCGGGCATAATGGTTATCCGGAAGGTAAACCGGCAGTGTACGAATGAAGAGGGTTTGCTGGTGCTGGTAACAAAAGACGATACGTTGATCGAAACCCTTGATAAAGCAGGCATGAGCGACCTAACCATTCTGCCGACTGTAGAAGAAGCCATAGACGCCGTCTTCATGAATGAATTAGAGAACGATTTTCGGAGCGAGGACGACCAATATGACGCCGGATGAAGCATCGGCCGCGACTAAACCTGAGTCAGTGACCAGTCAGGTTTCGGACCACCTACGACCGGCACATTTGCCCTTTGCTCTCACTATTCTGGGAGCCGGATCCGCTACGCCCACGTTGCGCTTGCATCCAACGGCACAGTTGCTGCTCGTGGGTAGCGATTATATGCTGATCGACTGTGGCGAAGGCACGCAGCTGCGACTGATTGAGCAGAAAATCAGACCCGGCCGCTTACGTTATATTTTTATCAGTCACCTGCATGGCGACCATTACTTTGGCCTGGCTCCTCTCCTGTCTACGTTGAATCTGGGAGGCCGCACCGAAGATTTGTACCTGTTCGGGCCGCGCGGATTGGATGAAGTATTGACGACAATCTTTCGGGTATCTGATTCTCGGCTTGGTTACAACTTACACTTTCAGGTTGTTGACCCAACACAGCCTGCTTTACTGCTCGACCATCCACAGGTTACGGTGGAATCGATTCCGCTTCAACACCGAATTGATTGTACGGGCTACCTGTTCCGCGAGAAGCCGCCCAAACCGCACTTGTTACGCGAAAAGCTTCCGGCCGATGTACCCGTGCAGTATCTGAAGCAGTTGAAGGAAGGACAGGACATTGTCGATGCCGACGGGCAGATTCTTTACGCAGCAGCGGAATACACGGAACCGGGCCCGGCACCCCGCTCGTATGCGTATTGCTCTGATACGCGTTACGTAGAAGAACTGGTGCCGCAGTTGCAGGGGGTTGATCTACTGTATCACGAAGCTACTTTTCTGGAAGATAATGCCCAGCGCGCAGCTGAAGTATACCACTCTACGGCCCAGCAGGCCGCTACTATTGCCGTTAAAGCTCAGGTTGGGCGGCTGCTGATTGGCCATTTCTCATCCCGATACAAGCAATTCGACTCATTCCTGGACGAAGCTCGGGCAGTTTTTCCAGAAACCTACTTAGCCGAAGAAGGAAAGACGATTAACGTTTAGACAGATTGCGGAGTCAAAACGGTACGCCATGGCGGGGCTATGCCCACAACCTTATTTCAAAACAGATTAGCCAGCTTTAGTGAAGCTGGCTAATCTGTTTTTATTATCCTTTCTGCGTTACGGCCTGAAGTTTACCGTGGAGCGCTGGCCGCTGGTCTTGTGCACCGGTCAGTTTGGACAAACTGTTCTGGAAACTTATCTCAACGTCATCGGAGCCGTATTTGCACGTAATGGTATCGTAGTGAGCCGTTTCGATGAACCGCCAGGTCATCACAAACGTATTGGCGTCGCTCCAGGTGCCGCTGCCCGCTACTTTCGTTTTCGTTTCGCCCGGCACCGGAGTTGCCACTAATTTTAAAGGCGTCGTGGGGAACGTAGTTTCGCCATCGACCCAGCGGTTGATACCACAAGTTACCTGGTGATCCCCTTTATCGTCCTGCATCTTAAAAATGCACCCGTCCTTGCCGAACGTGAGCACTGCCGATTTTACCTTCGACGGGTTATCGTCGATGCTGAATACCTTACCGCTTACCTGCGCAGCAACGGGCGATGTTGATTGCATGATAGGTGGAGGCAGCGTCAAGGAAGCTAACTTTTGCTTTAACTCAGCCTGCGCGGTCTTATCTGGATTTCCACTGCCTTGAACGGCTGGTAAGATGTTGTTCCACACTTCGTCCAGAATGGCCTGCATATCGCCCGTTTCCGAGGTAATGGCGACAACCATATCCTGTTTAGGAATCACAATACAATACTGGCCGTAGGCTCCATCGCCCCGGTACGCATCATTCCGGCAGCGCCAGAATTGATAGCCATAGCCCTGTAGCCAGTCATTTTCTTCGGCTTTCCGCTTACCTCCCGCCGATTGTACCTGCTTCTGCGTAGCATCGGCAACCCAGGACTCTGGAATCAACCGCTTACCATTCCACATGCCTTTTTGCAGGTATAACTGACCAAATTTCGCGATGTCTTCGGTACGTACCCGAAGGCCCCAGCCACCGGTGTTAACGCCTTTCGGATCAACCTCCCAGTCCGCGCCTTCAATGCCGAGCGGATCGAACAGGCGAGGTTTCAGATAAGCCAGTACCGTTTGTCCGGTCAGTTTCTGAACGATGGCCGATAGCATGTAGGTCGCTCCGCTATTGTACACAAAATGCGTTCCGGGTTTATGCTCAACGGGCTGCGCCAGAAATGCTTTAACCCATTCCTTATTGTCATTACCCCGCACGGCAGGGGTCGAGTCCTTATCGTGACCCGTCGACATGGTCAGCAAGTCTTTAACGCGCATAGCAGCCAGGTTTTCGCTAACTGTTGCAGGCAGTTCAGATGGAAAAAACTTAACTACTTTATCCTCCACTGTCAGTTTGCCTTCAGCAACGGCCATGCCCACGGCTGTCGACGTATAGCTTTTACTGAGCGAATACAGCGTATGCTTGAGCTGTGGCGCATAAGGTGCCCACCAGCCTTCGGCCACTACCTGCCCATGGCGAAGCACCATAACACTGTGCACATGGAGCTTACTCTTCTCAACCGCATTCACAAAGTTCAGCAGCCCCGACGGCGATACACCCTGCGCTTCTGGCAAACTACGGGGCAGTTTAAATGAACGCGTCGGCGAAGCTAAACCGATACTATCGAAGCTGGAAGCAATACTAAGGCCCACTGCGCCGAAGCCAAGTTGCTGGAGGAAATCTCTGCGGTTAAGGTTCATAGGAATGAAAAAGCGTTTGCGGTATGTCGAGTGCCTTTGTTTGTGAAAGAAAGCACTTATAGGTTTATACTAAATCAGAACCGGGATTTAACTGATTTAAGCTGATTTAATTGATGTGCTAACGCTTTCAATGAAAGTGAATCAGATAGATCAATTAAAATCAGGTAAATCCCGGTTAATTTAATCAGTCGTCGGCAGGTTGTCGATATCGTCGGGCCAGTCGACACTCGGGCTGATGTATTGGGTTGACACTACGTTAACTTTGAAACCCGCTTCAAGCCACCGTAACTGCTCTAATGACTCAGCCTTTTCTAAAGGCGAGGGCGGTAACTGACTAATCTGTTCGAGAATGTCGGCGCGGTACGCATACAGTCCGACGTGCCGATAGTATGGATACTGAGTATGCCACTGCTCTCGGTCAATCCCGCGCAGATGCGGAATCGGCTCACGGCTGAAATACAAAGCCTCTTTGTTGGTTGTGAGCGCAATTTTCACTTCCTCATAACTGTGCAGCATAGCCGCTGACTCAACGCCTGTGCATTGGGTTGCAATCTGTACGTTACCATCCAGAATCGCCGTCAACTCGTCAATCTGATTCGGGTCGATGAATGGCTCGTCGCCCTGAATGTTAACTACGTAAGCCGAATCCAGCGTCGTGTCGCCTAACTCGGGTTGAAGTAGTTGAAAAGCCTCCCAGCAGCGGTCGGTTCCACTGGCGTGGTCGGCGCCGGTTATCACGGCCGTTCCGCCAAAGGCCTGAACTGCGTCTACAATTCGCTGGTCGTCAGTGGCTACGGCTAACCGGGTTAATGATTTAGCCTGGCTTGCCTGTTCCCAAACGAGTTGAATCATGGGTTTGCCATTGATGATGGCCAGTGGTTTACCCGGAAAACGCGTTGAGCCGTACCGAGCGGGGATAATACCGATAAACATGGTGTCGTTGATCTTTAGCCGTACTCTCGCACCCGCAGGCATGAGATTACGAACAAGTGAGGGGAAGGTAGCCCGACTATGCGCTAGCTTCCGTAAATTTGGAGCGAAATTAGCAAGACATACCGTTCCTTGTTGGCCTCATCGCCCAGAGTAGGTCTGCTTTGCCAAATTCTTAGTAAATAACTGTTTCCAGGAACAGTGTGCTGGCTGAAGGTACTCGTTGCCCGATTCGTCCGCACGTTATACTTTCATTTCCAACGTAAACACTTCTTCTATGCCCGGCATGGAGTTTTTTGGAGCCCAGGAGCGCGCCGAAATCAATGACGTTCTCGAAACAGGAATCCTGTTTCGCTATAATCACGAAGCACAACGTAACAACATCTACAAAGCCCGTGAGTTCGAAGCCGAAGTGGCTAAACTTGTCGGGGCTAAATACGCCCACGCCGTTGCCAATGGTTCGGCGGCTGCGCTCTGCGCGATGGTAGCCGCTGGCATCGGCGCTGGCGACGAAGTTATTGTGCCTCCCTTTACGTACATCGCCACCATTGAAGCGGTTCTGTTAGCGGGTGCTTTGCCTGTTTTCGCGGATATTGACGATACGCTCTGCCTCAGTGCCGACGGTATCCGCCGGGCGATTACGCCCCGTACGAAAGGCGTTTGTCTGGTACACATGTGCGGACAAATGGCGGATATGGATGCGATCATGGCCGTAATCAACGAACATAACCTCGTGCTGGTTGAAGATGCCGGACAGGCTATGGGCGCTAGTTACAAAGGCGTTTCAACGGGCCTGTGGGGCCGCGCGGGTGCCTACTCGTTCGACTTCTTCAAAATTGCTACGGCAGGCGAAGGCGGTATTTTCGTTACCAACGATGAGCAAACGTACAAATACGCCGATAACTTCTCGGACCACGGCCACGACCACATCGGGAGTAACCGGGGTATGGAGCAGCACCCCATCCTGGGCTTCAACTACCGCATCAGCGAGTTACACGCAGCCGTGGGCCTCGCCCAAACGCGCCGGGTGCCCATGATCGTTGAGCAAAATAACAAGCATAAAAAGCGGTTGATGGAACGGCTCTCGGGCGTATCAGGTATTTCGTTCGCGCGCATTCCTGATCCAAACGGCGATTCCGCTACGTTCCTGAACCTGCTACTGCCGAACGAAGCCGCAGCCCGTCAAACGGTTGCCGAACTTCAGGCGGCTGGCGTGGGTGGTTTCAACTACTGGTTTACGAACATGTACCACTTCATTAACCAATGGGATCATATCAAGGAAATGAGGACGGCTGCCGCTCTGCCCATCGAAAAATTGGGCGTTCCGCAGGATTACAGCAACCTCGATATTCCCCAAGCTCAGAGCGTAATCGGTCGGTTGATTTCGTTCGGCATTCGCGCAAGCTGGACCGAGGAAGAAGTCGAAATCCTGGCCAACCAAATCGAAGCCGCTGTTAACAAGGCTGTACCGGTAGCTGCTTAGTTGTCGGTCTAATCTGCCTCTTTTGTTACATTTAATCTACGCGTTAATGCATAAAAATTTTAAAGGCATCGAGAAGACCGTCTTCGGCCGGGGGAGTTTTGACCAGTTGGGCGATGTGCTGGCCCCGCAGCGAGTAGGCCCGAATCCGTACATGGTGTTTGTCGTTGATGCGTATTTCAAAGGCAAGCCCCTCGAAAAGCGCATACCCGTTCAGGAGGGTGACCTGGTGTATTTCATCAGCGTTGAAGAACACGAACCGACCACCGAGCAAATCGATACGTTACGTGACGAGATTCTCGGCAGCAAGGGTCTGCCGGCCGGTGTTGTCGGCATCGGTGGTGGTAGTATCATGGACATTTCCAAGGCGTTGTCGCTGATGCTGACCAACGAAGGATCGTCTACGCTGTACCAGGGTCTGAACCTGGTCAAGAAACCAGGCGTTTACCACGTGGGCGTACCGACCATTTCGGGTACTGGGGCCGAAGTATCGATGACCGCCGTGTTGACGGGTCCCGTTAAGAAGCTAGGTCTCAAATGCGAATGGACGGTATTTAACCAGCTTGTGCTCGACCCCGAACTCATTGCAACGGTACCGCGCGACTGGTGGTTTTATACCGGTATGGATACGTTCATCCACTGCATCGAGTCGGAGAATGGACAGTTCAACAATGCGTACTCGCATTCGTACGCGGAGCAGGCGCTGAGTCTTTGCCGTCAGGTCTACAAAGGTGGTCAGACACCCGAAAACGATGATAAACTCATGGTTGCGTCGATGATGGGTGGCCTGAGCCTGACCTACTCGGAAGTGGGCGTTTGCCATGCCCTGTCGTACGGTTTGTCGAAGATATTGGGCACGCGGCACTGCTATGCCAATTGCTTAATCATGAATCACCTCGACGATTACTATCCGGAAGGCGTCGCAGAATTCAAAGAATTAGCAGCCCTCAATCAGGTTGAATTGCCAACGGGTTTATCAGCGGAATGGGACGATGACACCATTACCAAGATGGCGCATGTCTCGTATAACCTGCCGCACATGTGGCGCCATGCCATTGGCGAGAACTGGGAAGAGCAGATTACGATTGATGGCCTAAAAGATTTGTTCCGACGCTTGTAAGCCTAAGCCTTGCAGCGTTCTTTTAACTAAAACCAGTACAAAAAATGGAAAAGAAAATTGTTCGTGTTGGCGATATTGATTGCGGCTCAGAAGAGTTATTCCTGATTTCAGGTCCCTGCGTAATCGAAGACGAACACACCATGATGACGGTTGCCGAGCAGTTGAAAGAGATTTCGGAACGGCTCAAAATCAAGATCATCTATAAATCATCGTTCCAGAAAGACAACCGCTCCAGCCTCGATTATTACACAGGTCCCGGTCTGGAAAAAGGCATTGCGATTCTTGCCAAAGTAAAAGAGCAGTTCGGCTTCCCGCTGCTGACCGACATTCACTACCCCGATCAGGCCGCGCCCGTTGCCGAAGTGGTCGACGTATTACAGATTCCGGCGTACCTGTGTATGCAGTCGACCTTGATCGTAGCTGCCGCGAAAACCGGACGTATCGTCAACGTAAAACACGGTCAGTTTCTGGCACCGGACAACATGAAACACCCGGTGAAGAAGATCGAGGACGCTGGCAATAATCAGATTATCCTGACAGAACGGGGCTATACGTTCGGCTACAATGACCTTGTCGTTGACCCTCGCAGTTTCTTCCATATGGCGAATACGGGCTATCCAGTAGTGTTCGACGTAACACACGCCATTCGTAAATATGGCATTCCATCGTCGAGTGCGAGTGGAGGAGCACGTGAATACTTACCGGTTCTGGCTCGTGCCGGTGTCGCTGCGGGTGTTGACGGCCTGTTTGTTGAGGCTCACCCCTGCCCTTCTGAGGCTTTGTGTGATGCAGCTAGCCAGCTGAACATCGGTCAGCTCGAAGAGTTCCTCAAGCCCCTGCTTGAACTGCACGCCGTAGCGGTTAAATACTCTTCAGCTCGGCCGGTATTGGCTTAGGTTATCTAATCGATTAGAATATTTGCTGACGTCTAGCCCAGCTATGACGTCAGCTTTTTGTTTATACGCCTTCAAGATAAAGTCTGCGGATTTTTTCTCCTCGAACGCTACCTCTGTTGTACCCCTCCCAACCTCCCCTACAAGGGGAGGAGTTTTCTAGCAAGCTAGTTTAGTTCTGCTCCTCCCCTTATAGGGGAGGTCGGGAGGGGTATCTCCGGTTGAGGTTCAACGTATATACTCCTTAGCATCAGCTTTTTATCTTTACTAAACAAACCACACGGCTCCTGACAGTAGCAATAAGCTATCTACGTAGCCATAATACCAGTAATCGGACGTTGTATGACGCAATTGGTTTGTTACGAATACTAGCAGAATGACGGGCAGCGCTGCTCTTGTCAACTGATTAGCCGAGAAGCCATGTTCGTACAGTTGAAAGAGCGTAAAGGTAAAGCCCCCCACAAGCGCCGAAAAAAACAGAGTCGCCTGTCGCTCGTTCATGCCAGCGACCAGGGTCAGAAAACGCGATTGCCCATCTTCCGCCCGATCTCGGTAATCGAACCAGAAGCAAACGCAGTAGAGCCAGAAAAACCGGTTAAGCGCCCACCAGTTCATGCGCTCCTGCCAGTCCGAAACGGTCATCAATAAGGGCAACAGCACCGTTACGTATGTCCAGGCCGCAGCCAGATATAATGTTTTCAGAACGGCAACTTTACGCAGATAGATAAACGGGTATCGATTGATCTTCGGAGCGGTATACAGAAACGTAACGATAGCCGCGGGCAACCAGTACAACCAATACGCCCGTAGTTGCCAAAGCAAGAGTATCACCACCAGCGCAGCACAGATAAACAACGTAACCAACAGCCTTCGATGCGCGTCGATCCAGTCTAATCGACGGCGAGATGTATCAACTGGCAGCGTCAAGTAACTGTGCAGGGAGTAACTGCATAAGGCCCCCGCAAATGATAATCCCCAGAACGGCCGGGGCAAATCAAGCGCAAATACAGAAGCCGTACCGGCGGTCATAACCACGGCGCAACCCGCAATGAATACATTGCTGAACAGCAGATAATCAATAACGGTCTGGCCGATACGTAGCAAACGATTCATCAGTGTATAAAAAACTGCCGGACTGGCTAAGCTGTTCATCTTCTTTTCGGAACGGCGAGCGCACGAGCATGCCGGTATCAACAAAATCCGGACAAAGCCTTACCGTAATTCAACGTTTATGTGCCGTTGCTAAGTTTGGGAGATGTAGCCACGGGATTCTGTTTATATTTAGCCCAAATTATTCGCCTTTCGTTCATGCTGGCTTTTCGCCTGGGATTCTTAGATATTGGCTGGCTCGATTTACTCGATATTGGCCTGGTTGCCTTACTGATCTATCAGATTTATAATCTCGTCCGGGGGAGTGTCGCCAGTCGGGTTTTTGTTGGTTATCTGCTGGTTTATCTGGCGTACTTGTTAGTTAAGGCGCTCGGTCTGAACCTGATGACCACCATTCTTGAGTACTTCATCAGTGTCGGTGCGCTGGCCCTGATTATTATTTTCCAACAAGAAATACGGCGGTTTCTCCTGCTGATCGGTAAATCAACAAATCTGACCAACAGTCGCTGGCTGCGTCGGTGGTTATTGCGGCAAACAAACCCGGCCGACCTCCAGACGCCCCTCAAACCCATTCTGGAGACCTGCAAATCGCTGAGCACCGAGTTTTCGGGTGGCCTGCTGGTGCTGCAAAAAAATGACGATCTGGATAAATTCGTGCGATCGGGCGAGATTATTGAAGCCGACATCTCCAAGCAACTGCTGCTGGCCATATTCAGTCAGTACAGCCCATTACACGATGGCGCGGTGATCATTGGCGACGGTCGCATCCGGGCGGCCCGCTGCATTTTGCCCGTATCCAACGACGACGAATTGCCCCCGGCTCTGGGCTTCCGGCACCGGGCGGCACTCGGCATGAGCGAAGCCACCGACGCGGCCATCATTGCCATTTCTGAAGAAAGCGGCAGGCTGACGCTGGCTCTTAATGGTGAGCTATTTACCAATTTGCCGTTGGCTGAGTTGGAAGATCGGCTCGAACGCTACCTGCGCGAACCGGGCGCGGCCCGATAAACCTTTCTTATCATCTGTCGTTTGAGTAAGAAAACACTCACCGATTTATGCAACGATTCTTACGGCGGGCTGCCTTATCGGTAGCCTTATTGATCAGCAGTATTTCCCTTGTTTCAGCGCAGTTCCGGCTCGATCTTGAATCAGGGGTAGTACTGGGTACTAACTACAACGACGTCCGCATACCGAACGTAGGTGGTACTCAGTTCGACCTCTCGTCCGACCTCTCGGAAAAGCCAAAAGTGTTTTACCGCGTGCGGCTTGGCTATACCATCAACAATCGGCACACGATTTCAGCCCTTTACGCTCCCCTTACAGTTCGGTACGGGGGCAACTTCAATCGCGACGTAACGTTTAACAACCTTCTTTACCCGGCCGGTCAGGCGCTCACGGGTTACTATGAATTCAACTCGTACCGGCTTACCTATCGCTACGACATCGTGGCGCGGGAGCGCTGGCGCGTCGGATTGGGCCTAACGGCCAAGATCCGCGATGCCAACATCCGGCTGGCTGGCGAATCGAACAACCGGGATACAAACTTCGACAATGTCGGCTTTGTGCCGCTGGTTAATTTCTATGTAGCGTACCGCCCAACGCAACGCCTGGGATTACTGCTGGAAGGCGACGCCCTAGGAGCAAAACAAGGGCGGGCTGAAGACATCTTCGGGGGAATAACGTATCAGGTAAGCGATAAAATCGGGCTGAAAGGCGGCTACCGGGTTTTAGAAGGCGGTGCCGATACCGAAACCATCTACAACTTCACCTGGATCAACTACGCATCCGTGGGCATACTGGCCACATTCTGATACGACCAGGAGTCGCCGGTCGGGGAGTCGCGGGCAAGAGAGCTGGGCGACCTTACAAGCTGGCGACTCCCGACGTTTTGCCGTTAATACTCTAACAGAACGGGCAGCTTTTTGGCCTGCTCCACAAAATCACTCACCTGCTCTACCGAAGGCGGTCGTTGGGTAAACTGACGTTTTTTGTTGATCTGAATCAACGTAGCGTGCAAATTCTGGGGCACCCGGTGGGCTAATTCTCTCACTGTATCAACTCCTGCTTCTTCCATTAAGTCGCTGTAAACGCGACCAATTCCTTTGATCCGGGCTAAGTCAGCCCGATTCGCTAACTCCAGAATAGCCGCAGCATCAACCCCCGAGGCCGAGGCCAGGGCCTTTCGCCCCTGAGGTGTTTTTGCCGCTTCCAACAAGGCATTTCCGTCAACTAATCCCTGCCCTTTTAAGGCGTTTAGAACTGCTTCCGTAACACCACGCAGTTCTCCCAATGTAATACTCATGACCATTGGATTATAGGTTAAAATTTGAGGATACTACCTGACCTTCAGGCTTCTATACACAATTTAGCGCAGAAGGTACTTACGCCGGGTGTCGTTTACCAAAAATTTCTTTTGAGCGGTAAAGCTCTCAGGGTGCAATTGGCTAAACTCCCGCTCCCATTCAACGTAACGGTCCGGCTCAGACTGCCGAAAGCGGGCAGCGTCGATCTTTTTCTGGATAAGGTATTCGTCAAATGTCATGCTTGTTTCGGCCCTATTTAACGGCTTTCACTCGGCAACGCTTTGTCCCAATGAGCAACGCAACCGGGCGGCTAGTTGCTTTAACCATTTATCGAAGCGCCACGTATTGTAATGAAGCTTTACTTTTTGCTATAGACGATTCCAGAAAAAACTTACGCCAATAATTAGCACAAGACCAATCTGGATTGCCGTTACTACGTAGATATAATTTGCGTTGCCCCTCGACTCGCTGATCAGGTCTTCGCCTACTGACAACTGTAAGGCTGACAGATCAGCCAGCGTTTGGGCTACCTGATTAAACGCCGTGCTACCGGTCCCCGCAACGAAAGCCTGCCGGGCTTTCGGCAAATCGGCTATGTTCGTGGTAAATTCTCCTTCTAGCTGATTATAAGCAGCCAGGCGTTGTTTCAGCAGATTCAACTGATTCGCTTCTTTGTCAGTCAGTTTTGTCCGGTCAAATTCGACCAGCAACGAATCAATCTGGCGGTTAATCCGCTCCAGCCTGGACCCCACCATGCCTGCATCAGACTGGCCGCTATTCACCAGATAAGGTTCAAGCAGCAGCCGCTTCTGATACACCCGTGAAGTTAGTTTGGTGATGATGGCAGTAGGCACCAATCGGTCTTTGAAAATGGAAGCCGATGCTTCCTGAATCTCGTTGACGGTACGACGACTCAGAAAAACGCTTGTCAACACTAATGCTAATAAACTAATGATCAACAAAGTAATCCGTGTACGCGAACGATTATTGAGGTCTTTTTCCATACGATTCTTAAAATTAACGGTTGCGATTGGGCAGCAGGCAAGCGTTGATATAACGTACCTGCACCCATTACCGGGAGAGCTGACTACCCTATCTCACAGCCAGTTTTTGCAGCATCTCGTCGGTGACGGACTCGCTGGAAACGCCATATCCGTTGACCAGTAAGCCTTTCAGTCCATATCGCTCCGACGAAATGGCGTACAAGATGGCCATATCCGACGGGTCACTCGGGCCTTCAAAGCGATAGAAGCTGTCAACCACGAAGTCATCCGCAAAGATTTTGTACTGACCATTGCGGCATTCTAGGCATTGTTGCAGCAAATTGAAGTCTTCTACGTAGCCTTGCTGCCGTAGTTCATTCATCGTTCCGGATAAGGTGACGTAAGGGTTCATCGGTTAGCTTTTTGGTTTGACTAGCACTCGGCTGTCAAGTTAGGGAAATTAGGCTAACAATGACGTATCGTGAACGGCTACTACCGGTGTCTAATAAACGAGTGTCCCCGGTACGTATATAACGGCGAAGCTTTACGACTCATTGCAAAGACAGTTGTTTGGCGCAGGATAGCATACTCTTACGGTCCGAAAGGTGGTTTGACCACGCGGAATAGTAGGCTTCCGGTGCTCACCGTCCGCACTGCCATTCACAGTATCATAAGCCACCAGTTCCTTACTGAAGGTAGCTAATCGCTTCTTCCGTAACGTATCGGATCCTGCTGTACCCATTCATTACGTTCAGACTCGGTCAGCCCTTTCTACGTGACAGTTTGTACAGTCAGTTATTAAAATAAATGGATAAAACAACAAAAACGCCGGGTTAGTCCGGCGTTTCACCTTATGTCCTGCACACTTACTTCTTGGTATATACCACCAGAGGAATGCTGCCGTTGAAGGCGTATTCGGCGGAGTAACTGGTCGAAAAAAGGCGCTCGACAAAGCCCGATCGCTGCGTAGTGAACATCACTAAGGTCGACGGTTGCAGCCGCTGAATAGCCCGTTCCAGATTTTCTGTCAGGTTTTTGCCGAGGTCGGGGGCTTCCAGGTGTATGTTAACCTGATAATCGGTAAACTGACGGATTGTCGTTTGCAGAATGGCTGAATCAAACATGACTCTGGTCGGCGACGTAATGTGCAAGAGGTCGACCGTGGCATCCAGCGGCCGGGCAAAATCAATCACCCGCGTTAGCTCCGACTCCAGATTCGTCAGGTCGGATGCGTACAGAACGCTCTTGATCGGCGATGCCTGGTAGACCGCAGGAACCGCAATCACCGGCACGGCCGACTGATTGATCAGCGTAGCGGCTGTGGTGCCGATAAGTTTTTGAATAGCCCCGGCTCCCCGCACGCCTATGCAGATGTAATCAAAATGGTGCTCCTCAGCATAGCCCATGATGACACTCTCCACCGAAAACGAATTCATGACTACGTAGGACTGACCGGCTGGGGCTCCTCCTAATGGCTGCTGAACGGCCTCGACAAACTCCTTCAGTTGCTGCTGCCGGTTGGCTAGCTCCCGCTGTTCATACGTTACGTACTGCGACTCACTCCAGGAGGTAGGTCTCATTACGTTGTACACGTTCATAAACGTCAGCGTTACCCCTCGCTGCGCAGCAAGTTGAAGCGCAAACCGAAGCGCCGACCCTGAATTCGTTGAAATATCGGTTGCTACCAGAATACGTTTCATCGTAGATCAGATTGTGGCAACATGATAGACAACTTGCCCATGTGCCAATACGTGAGTGAATGCAACGACGCATAATCGACGATTATACTGAACAAAGGTAGGAACGGGTCAAAGCGCAACGTATGAGAAAAATCACTTGAACGAATGATCTTTCTCCCAAAATCGCTACGCAGTTTGACACCTCCTCTGGCGTTCAAACGTAACTGTCCAATAAGTGTGCATTACCAATCACGGAGGTACGTAACTTCTTCCCTACCGACTTAGGCGCCTTGGCTGCCCGTCGACACTCCAGATGCCCGCGCCGTGGGCCGCGATGTATAGAAACAGGAAGCAGTACAGCATCGCCAGTTCACCTTTGTTGAGTAGTGGCACCCAACCCTGTGGTACGTGTGCAATAAAGTAAGCCCCGGCCATCTGTCCGCTCGCAATGAACGCAGCCACGCGCGTGAACAGGCCAATAGCAATGAGCAGGCCACCCACCAGTTCAATCATCCCCGCAGCACCCATCATCGACAGCAAGGGCACGGGTTCGCCGCCGCCGGGAATGCCCAGTAACTTCTGGCTGCCGTGGGATGCATAGAGTAGGCCTGCTACAATGCGCACAAGAGCGAACAGGTGCGGTGTGTAAGGAGCAAGTAGTTTGTCCATGATACGTATCAATTTAGAAAATGGTGAATACCAATCTGTAAGTACAGGTAATGAACCGAAACGGGAACGAGTCGGACCGGAAAGCGGCTATAGGCTGAACCTATCTCGAACGGATGCTTTTTGCGACGGTGTTTATCGAATACGTCTTTACACCTCAACTTCTATACGGAGCTCGATATGGCCACGTTAATGACAGACTCACTCAGCAGCTTGTGCTGAGCAAACTCGCGAAGAGACCCAAACAAGCAGTAACGACAACAGCACCATTACGATAACTGACCTCACCCTGAGTTTGTTACTACTCTGAACCGCACGACAACTCCAGACCTCAGAGCAATCACAATAGTAACCCCACTTTTTGCAGGTCAAGAGGTGACCGTATAGGCTATTCACTCCGGAGGGTTATAACCGAACAGGGTGAGTTCGGGCTAGCTAATCGTTACGTACTTGACCGCACGCATGATGTACGGTTGATCAAGGAATGTATAATCCGAGTAGCGTTACGTCGCAAAAATGGCTTAGCTTCGCGCAATTCTTGTTTTAGTTGTTCCTACCATTCCATGTTAATGTATTGTATGAAACGGATTTTTTCTGTTCTTCTCCTGTTTGTTACCTTATCGGCTTCGGCCCAAGAGTTTAAACCTTTCAAATTCAATATCTCGTTAGGCTACGCCAAACCCACTGGCCCGGGCGCGTCGGGGGGTGTGCTTTTCTCGTTAGAACCCAAATACGGCGTAAACGATCAGTTCGACATTGGCCTGCGGTATGAGCTGGCGGCTATGGCTCGCGCCTACACCATCAATGGTCAGGACGCTGATGGCGAATTAAAAGCCGCTTCGTCATTTGTACTGACCGGAACGTACCTCATCTCTACCAACAATTTCCGTCCCTACGTGGGCGTGGGTGCTGGTCTATTTTCAACGGCGGCTACCGGCTTTACCGTTACGGGTGGTCAGGGAACAACGGATGGCGACATTGCTGCGGGTACCAAATTTGGTGGTCTGGTTCGCGCTGGTTTCAAGGCCGGCCATTTCAATTTTGGCTTGGAATACAACCTGATTCCTAAAACAACGGGAATCATTGGAAGTGTATCGGGCAGCAATTTCAACTACGAAAGCAACAACTCGTATTTCGGTATCAAGTTCGGCGTCGACATCGGCGGAGGGCGATATTAGCGATAAAGAGTGAAAGGGTGAATTCGCCCTTTCACTCTTTAGGAAGAATCAACGGGTGGAATCGCAAGCCCTTTGTTCGGTTAAACTCCAGCGACGGAGCGGGTATTTTGAAGAATTGCACGGTTCCAATGAATCGTTGCAACGATGGACTGAACGTACCGATGCGCGACAAATCAGCATCTGGCGAAATAAAGAACTGTCGGTACCGCTCGAACTTCACCTCCTGCCCATTGGCATCAACGACGCGTGGATTCTCGTGTCCGCCAATCATGCCGCTACCGCTATAACCCAGATCGAGATTTAACCAGCGCGGAAACGACGGGCCAACCGGTAACACCGACGCCAGATTCACCGATAGCCAATACTGCTGCCCATTGTAATCTTTGAGCATCTGCTGGCCGGTCGTTTTCCCGAGCAGGTTCGGGCGATAGGGCGGAAAAATCGTTTTGCGGAATCCGTATTTCAGGCTCACAACCTGCTGCCCGGCGCTGTACTGCTGCCCAACAAACAGGGCCGTTCCCGCTACGTTGGCCACCATATCGCCTTTCGAAAACCCCCACCCTTCCGAGTGCCCATCAAAGACTTCAAGGGTTGTCTGGAATAAAAGCGCCAGGAGTCCGCCAGTCAGAATACTGGCCCGCTCATTAACACCGCTCCAGCGCATAAGTTCATAGCCACCCCGGCTCATACAATAGGCCGTAGCCGCATGCCCGACCTTGTCCATCTGCAACCACTCGGCATTGTCGTTGAAGCTATGAAAGGGGACCTTCTTTTTATACCACTGCTTGCGTAGCAGCAACAGAGTAATGGTATAAAAAGCCGCTGTACCAGCAACTACGCCAATAAATCGACCCTGGTTTATACCCGATTGATCCGGTATAGTAGGGGCGGCTGGTAACGGTTGTGCCTGAACGGATTGGCCCAAAATGAGCAGGCATAAACCAATCAATGCGGTAGCCCGTATCCCTTGTTTCATGCCCAAAAGTAGCCGATTATCACTTCACCAACTGCGCCAGCTCGGCAGAAGATACCGTTAGCAGGCCAACTTTGGGTAATCGTCGGGTGAGTTCACGCCAGTTTGCATCTTTAGCGTAAATCCGGTTGAGCATGCTGGCGGCCTTGGGCACCTGCTTTGAATTAGCTAAGGCAATAGCTGTCCAATACTGCATTTCGAGATTTTGCGGAAACTGCTTCATGGCGGCTCCGTACTCCTGCATGGCTTTGGTCATGTCGTTCTTTTCAACCGCCAGGTCACCGCGGTTCATGTGCTCATACGCCCGGTGGGTACGTAACAGCCGATCCAACTCACGTAACGGCTGGTCGGCATCATCTACGCGCAGATCAACTAGATGGTTGTCATCCCACGGACTCCCCGTTGCCTTCCCTTTCACAACCAGGATAACGGCCGACTGCCGTCCCCGAATGTCGCCACCAGCGGCCTGGGCCGCG
Organism: Spirosoma knui; assembly: GCF_054780635.1. Classification (NCBI taxonomy): domain Bacteria; kingdom Pseudomonadati; phylum Bacteroidota; class Cytophagia; order Cytophagales; family Cytophagaceae; genus Spirosoma; species Spirosoma knui. Next base: position 118,138 of record NZ_BAAGVY010000012.1, read on the forward strand.
TGTAAGGCCGACAGAACCCGTTCGGGTAAAGGCAGGTTGGTGTTCTTTTCAAAGGCGGTGGCCATTGCACCCGGCACGTTGTCCGTTAGCATCATATTGGCCTGTACTGAGTAGTTTCGGCCTTTGCGATGGCTGGCAAAATCCACGCATTTTTTGCCCGTATGAACCGCTACGTTCCCTTTCGCGTCGACAATCGCTACCTGCCGTACGTCGCGCCCTTCGTCGAGACGCAACAGCTCATCCAGCGCCTGTTGAGCCGTTCTGCCTTTCTTCAACAACGCCAATCCGCGCAAGCCAAACGATTTGTTAATAAACGATTGAGTCGCTACAACACCAACTCCGGCTTCACCCCAGGAAACGGTGGTACCAACCGAAAACCAGTGACTCTGTACGCCTACGGCTAAATCGCCGGTCTTTTCATCGCGGGCGACGATGGAGAACGTATGGGCAAACGGTTCGCCGTTATGGGTTCGTTGAGCCGTAGCCAGTAGTGGCACAACTAGTAATAATAGAAAAGTTCTTCTCATACAGGCGGTTAAGTAATCATCGTGAAACGCGCATAGGTAGTCGTTATGATAACGTCTTTCACGCCAGTGCGAGTGTACAGCCGACGCTTGTTTACAACCTGAATCGTGTTGCTACCTGGATCAACTGTAACGGATTCGGGATAGACCCAACGGAATAGATCTTCCTTGGTATTGGGCGCGACATCGATCCGTTTAAGATCGGGAGAAAACGAAAAATACCGGACTACCCCCTGCATGTTGTAATTAACAATCCGTTCAGGATCGTAGTCAATTGGCTCACCGTCCCACACCTTATTGGTAGTACTCATCCAGATATGTTGTTCTGGCCACCACTGCGTGAATAGAAAAGCAGATTTTGAACTATACTTATTCGGTGAGTAAATACGCAACTCAAGGTAATTGCTGTAATTCAGGGTCAAATCCGGAATCTCAACCAGCATATCGGTCGATGCTTGCCCGTCGAGATTAACATCCAGTGGCTCGCTGCTTACGGATCGAATGGCTTTATACTTCCCGTGGAACTTCTCGTGCAGGGCCTCTGCGTTTTCATTCGGCGCAAATTCTTTGGGATAGCATCCCGCCAGCCCCAGGCTAATCAGGGCTATAATCACGTTTTTCATACCGTTGCGGCTTGTTATATACTTGGCCTAAATTACAAAATAAGGATATATACAATTGTGGTAATCGTTGACAAACTTGTCCAATAATTTAAAATTGTATTTAGTGCACGGGTAAAAGAGACACCAGAACGACGGCCCCCTATGGCTGTGCCAAAGCCAACGGGTCATAAAAGAATAATGCCCGACACAAACGCCAGATGCCGTAATTTGCAACCAAATACCCAGTCATTTTATGAGTCTCGAACAATCGCCACCCCTCAATCGCGCCCAGGAATCCCGCGTTGCCATCGAACGATTATACATTACCATGCGCCACCTCTTTAACCGGGGGTTTTACAAACCGTCGGGGGTTTCGGGTGAAGAAATACGTCGGGCACTGCTCACGCTGCAACCCGAAATCTACGGTCTTGTAACGGATCCCCAACGTGTTGAGTTAGACGGTCTGGTATACGTAATGGATCGTCTGCCGAAGGGCATCGAAGCGTGCCGGGTTATTACGTTAGCCTCGCGCGAAGGCTTCGAACACTCCCATTTCCCGGTACTGGTTCCCGCTAAACGTCGACGTAACTGCTACCGCATCGATCAGGAGCAGATGGTGATCGAAGTAACCAACGGACGCAGCGAAATTTACGACATCTTGACCCACCTGACGTTTATGTTTATGGAAGCCGACAAGATTCGGCGGAACGCGTTTCAGGAACGGGGCAGTAAAACCCGCGAATGGGAGAAACTGGAGGCTATCATTCAGGCGGGCGGTACCGTTACCGAAGATGAACGCGAACTGGCGCTTACGTACTTAAGCTCGATTCTGGGCCGCACGTTCGAGGAAACCCAACGCGCTTATCGCCGTTTTGAGGAGACGGCAGGCACCAACAACGGGCTGTTCCAGATCGTCTATAATCTGGGCAGCGTGTCAATCAGCGAAATTCGCGAAACCCACCTCGACCGGGAGATCAACTTTACGCCCATGCTCCGCGAACGGATCGGTCAGCACCTGTACGGCGAACGCTGGGCAACCCGCATCAAACAGTATATCTGGGAGAACAACCTTCAGGAGCGACCTCTGCATATCATCAGTGCTAACCCGCACAGCGTAATGAACTGCCTCTACGCCCCAGCGGCCCTGGCAGGAACCACGAGTTGGGATAGCCTCTACGACCTGGCCCTGAAACTCAGCCAACCGGCGCAGCAGGACCTTCGGCAGCGGGTGGTTGACTACGCCCTGACCCACGGTCTGCACGAACTGGCCGATGCGGGCGGTACCAATCTGCTGGTTCAGTTAATCGACACCGCCCGATTGGATGTTGCTCAATTATCGACTGAACTGGCGCACGATCCCGATCAGATGCGCAAAGATCAGCCGCTACTCCTGGTGATGGATTATGCCTTCGGCGAACAGGCGTTCGAAACCATGGATGAACTGTTAAAGCCGTATGAGTTTAATGGCGATTCATTCCCGCTGCGGGTAGCATCTATTTCGGTCATTGGCAAAGCAGGTATCCTGACGGGCGGCAAAGGCGATCTGATGCTGCCAACCGCTCATATTTTTGAAGGCACCGCCGATAACTATCCCTTTGTCAACGACTTCTGCAAAGCTGATTTTGAAGACAATGGCCTGGCTGTCTACGAAGGCGCTATGATTACCGTCCTCGGTACGTCGCTGCAGAACAAGGACATCCTCAGTTATTTCCGCAACTCGTCATGGAAAGCCGTTGGTCTGGAAATGGAAGGAGCGCACTACCAAAAAGCGATTCAGGCTCATGTCGAAATTCGCAACAGCGTTCCCAGCAACGTCAAAGTACGTTACGCCTATTACGCGTCGGATAACCCCCTGATCACGGGTGGAACGCTGGCCTCCGGTAGTCTGGGTACGTTAGGCGTAAAACCGACGTACCTGATTACGGTCAAGTGTCTGGAGAAAATTTTGGCCAATCAGGACGCAAAACACGAATAGCCAGACTGCGTCGAAAACGTAGCGGTTGCCTTTCCAGTTATTGGTACTATGGCGACCGCTACGTTTTGTTTTCAGGATTCACTCAATGATTTTCTCGCCCGTAACCGGCGATACGTAGCGTTTACGCATTCGTTTGGGACGAGGCTGTCGGTTAAAGATGTGGTCGAATCGTTGGGGGTACCTCATCCAGAGATTGGGTTATTGCTCGCCAACAACGAATCGGTCGATTTTACCTATCTTATTCAGGAGCATGATTTTATCAGCGCTTATCCGGCTCTTAGTCAGCATTTTGCGGGTGTGGTCTCCAAAGTTCAGCCAGTACGTTTACCGGAGTACCGATTTGTACTGGATGTACACCTGGGTACACTGGCGACGTACCTGCGCATGCTGGGCTTCGATACGCTCTATCGGAATGATTACGACGATGAGGAATTAGCCCGTATCTCCCATCAGGAAACTCGTGTGCTGCTAACCCGCGATCGGGGTTTGTTGATGCGTACGATTGTTGAGTATGGATACTTCCTACGTAACACGAATCCCGAAAAGCAACTCATCGAAGTCATGCAACGCTTCGGCTTAGCTGCTGCCATACGCCCGTTTGCGCGCTGTTTAGCCTGTAATGGCTTGCTTGAACCCATTGACAAAGCATTTATTATTGACCAGTTACCGCCGAAAGTTCGGGAGGGACAGGACCAATTCTGGCGGTGCCAGCACTGTGGTCGCGTATACTGGGAAGGAACGCACTACCAACGTATGCGGCTGTTCGTAGAGAAAGTCAGCAATCAGTTAGCCAACAATAGCACCTAACCAATACAAGACTTCACCTAAGTCATATTATGGGCCGTAAACGCTTTTTTTGGAACAAGCGCCCGATCAAATTTGTAGAAACATAGGGACTTTTTGCCCAGCTACTTTCATGGCTAAGCACGACAAAACTATACAGGCAGGACCCGACGTTATTCTGATCGGGGCAGGCATCATGAGCGCCACACTCGGCGTGATGCTGAAGGAATTACAGCCAGACATCACCATTGATATTTACGAACGGCTCGACGGGGCTGCCGCCGAAAGTTCAGACGCCTGGAACAATGCAGGCACTGGTCACTCGGCGTTCTGTGAGCTTAATTACACTCCCGAACGCCCAGACGGCTCCATCGACAACTCCAAAGCGATCAAGATTGCGGAGTCATTCGAGCAGTCAAAGCAGTTCTGGGCGTTTCTGGTTGAACAGGGCTTTTTATCCGACGCGCCGAATTTCATTCGCTCGATTCCGCACATGAGCTTTGTGTGGGGCGAAGACAACGTAAACTATCTGCACAAACGCTTCGAGGCTCTCCAGCAGAATCACCTCTTCCACGGCATGCAGTACTCGGAAGATCCGGGGCAACTGGCGCAGTGGATGCCGTTGGTCATGGAAGATCGCGATCCCAACCAGAAGGTTGCGGCCACGCGTATGGACCTGGGAACGGACGTTAACTTCGGTGCCCTGACCCGCAGCATGTTCTACCGGCTGCAAGCTATGCCAGGCGTTCGCATTTATTTCGCTCATGAAGTGCGCGATATATGGCGGTCGAAGTCACTGGGTGGCTGGAAAATTCGGGTAGAGAACGTAACAACGAATCACGTTCGCGACGTTCGGTCTCGCTTTATGTTCATCGGTGCCGGTGGTGGCTCGTTACGTCTGCTGGAAAAATCGGACATTCCCGAAGCACGTGGCTACGGCGGTTTCCCCGTAAGCGGCCAGTGGCTTAAATGCGTGAACCCCGACATCATCAACCAGCACCAGGCTAAAGTATACGGAAAAGCGTCAGTAGGCGCGCCACCGATGTCAGTACCTCACCTCGATACCCGCATGATTGAGGGGCGACGTGAACTCCTGTTTGGACCCTATGCCGGCTTCTCAACCAAATTCCTGAAGCATGGGTCTTATTCCGATTTACCAAAGTCGATCCAGATGGGCAACCTCGCTCCGATGCTGATGGCTGGTCTGCATAATATTCCGCTTACCCGCTACCTGATTCAACAGGTGATGCAATCACCCGAAGATCGACTAGCCGCCTTACGTGAATACTTTCCCAATGCCAAGATGGACGACTGGGATCTGGAGATTGCCGGTCAGCGGGTACAGGTTATTAAGAAAGACGAAGAAGAGGGCGGTGTGTTAGAGTTCGGTACCGAAGTCGTTAGCTCAGCCGACGGCACCATTGCTGCGCTGCTAGGAGCCTCACCAGGTGCGTCAACGGCGGTATCGATCATGATCGATCTGCTCAACAAATGCTTTAAAGAAGAGATGGCGTCGGATGCCTGGCAGCAGAAGCTAAAAGAAATGATTCCATCGTATGGCCGCTCGCTTGCCAAAGACCCTAAGCTATTGCAGGAAACCCGGCAGCACACGAGCCAAGTTCTTGGTCTGAGCGTTGGCGAGCAGATGTCGGCCGTTACGCGGTAAACGATACGCTATTTTAATCTGATATTACTAAAAAAGGAGGGCTTAAGCCCTCCTTTTTTATTGTACTGATAATATTTTAAACTCGGTTCGTCGGTTCTGCTGGTGTTCATTCTCGTTACAGTTCACCCCATCGACGCAGCCGTTTACAATTTCACTTTCTCCGTACCCATGAGCCACTAACCGGCTGGCCTTGATGCCCCGCGACACCAGATAATCCATAGCTGCACGGGCCCGGTTTTCCGATAAGCGAAGGTTGTAGGCATCTGTAGCGCGTGCATCTGTATGCGAACGCAACTCAATCGACATCTGCGGATATTCTTTCAGAATCGCCAGTACGTGATCGAGTTCACGAGCCGCATCAGCCCGGATAAAGAACTTGTTCAGATCGTAATAGATATTCTTGAGCTGAAATATGTCACCTACGCCATATAAACCCAATGAGTCGGTGACAACCTTAGGATTGCGTTTATTCTTCGCGTACTGTGCTTTTTTCGTAGCGTACCGATCTTTCTGGGCCGTAATGGTATAAGGAGCATTAGGACGGGTGTTGAACTCGTACCCGCCGTCGGGTCCCGTAATCACCGTTTGCTCCGACTTATCTTTATCATTACGTAACGTCACCTTCACCCCAGAGGCAGGTAACTGATTGACTTCGGTTTTCACTACGCCTTTCACAATCGTATTCTCCGAGCGTTCGAGATAAATCGATACGTTCAGGATCGGCTTGGGCGACTGGGTCAGCGTCGAGAAACGAACACTATTCATGGCAAAGCCTTCTTTAATAGCTTTAAACTCGTATTCGGTATTGGATTCAACGCAAAGATCCGCCCGCCCCTGCAAGTTGGTTAGTTTAAGCTCCTGGTTAACGCCGTTCCGCAGAATGCGGACATCCGCATTTTCGAGGGGTTGATTAGTTTTCGCGTCGTAAACGAAAATATTCAACTGTTTACATATACGTCGGAACGCATAGATATCGTCATCGCTTACGCCTTTCTTACGATTGCTGCTGAAATACCCGTTTGTGCGGCTTTTATCGGTAATGAATCCGAAATCGTCTTTCTCGGAATTAATCGGAGCGCCTGCGTTGGTAACTCCTTTGTAGGCAACCCCATCCCGAAGTTCTGCGTAGAACACGTCCAGCCCGCCCAGACCTTCGTGTCCGTCCGAGGAGAAGTACAGATTTCCTCCCTCATCGGCGAACGGAAACATCTCGTTACCCTCCGTATTAATTTCTTTACCCATGTTCACGGGTGTTCCCCACTGGCCGTTGCTGTATTCAACGACGTAGATGTCCGTGCCACCGTAGCCACCGGGCATGTCAGACGCAAAATAGAGTTTGGTATTGTCGGGCGAAAAGGCCGGGTGGCCAACTGAATATTCGTTGCTATTGAATGGCAGCTCCTGAATATCACTCCACTTCCCGTTTTTGTTCACGGAAGAATACAATTTCAGTTTTTTTATCCCATCCGAGCTTTTGCCGGCTTTTCCCTTGCTGGTGTTGTTCCGGGTGAAAATGATAAAGTTCTGATCCCGGGTAAAGGTCATCGGTCCCTCGTGGTATTTTGTGTTCAAGGTCCGGCTGAAAATCTCGGCTTTAGTGAGCTGCTGACTCTCGGCGGCCACTTCCGCTTCGGTGGCTTTTGTGTCGCTGCTGCCTCCCAGCACAGCCGCACTCGCCGGGCGGGGCAGAGCCCCTGGCACCCGTAACTGATTGGTATCGGGGTGGTAATATAGATCCAGAAAAGGCGTCTGATTCCAGTTGAAAACCCGCTTAACCGCCCCCGACTCGTCGCGGGCCGAGACAAACACCAGCCCGTTTTTATAATACATCGGGCTAAAGTCAGCCTGGCGTGAATTGATGGGAAGATTATGAATTCGGTACGATGACGAATCCTGATAGAAGCGACTCATATCCATATAGGATACCGTAAACCGACGCCCCCGTAAGTCCTGCGCCTGTTTTTCGCCGTATTGGCTATACATCTTCTGCGACTCACGGTATTTGCTGTTAGCGGCCAGTGACTGCGCGTAATACAGGTACACCTCACTGTCAAGGTCCGTGTAGGCTTTGACCAGATCGGCGTATACCCGCTCGGCATTCCGGGTATCCTGGAGTTTGCGGTAGCTATAGCCAAGCTTGATCATGGCTTCGCGAGTCTCTGTAGGGTCCTTTTTCTTATCGGTCCGCAAAAACTCTTCGTACGCCCGCACAGCACTGACGTAGCTAAGGTTATCAAATTGTTTGTTGGCCGCTCGCAACCGCGCACTTTGCGCCTGAACAGTCAGGCTCCACAAGGCCAGTCCTGCAAGTAGCAAGACCCGTACAATTCGGTTCATGGATAATAATAAGTTTATGAAACTATGGGCTCAGAACGGAATCTATCAAATAGAGTGCCAGAGTTATAAAAACGAACACCCAATCCGGTCGATCAGAACAGTGCACGCAATTGCCCCTTTAAAAGTACAATTTTTTGTAATCTAGTATACACATCGAATCACTTACGTTGCCAAATGAGCTCCACGATCCGGCTTGTCTGGGACGTAATGCGAACGGAGTGGCTGATTCGCCGACCAACCACCCAGACAATTTGATCGCCCGAGAGCAGGACAAGAGCATTCTCCCGCTCCGAGCGACTTACTTTCAGATCGTTCAGGACGTCGCTAACCAGCTTGCTTCCCTTCATCCCCAACGGCCGGATGCGATCGCCTTGCCGCCAGGGCCGAATCGTCAGCGGAAACTGAAGTCGGTCTGCATCCAGGCAAGCGATGTGCGCATCGGTGGGTGCCCTAAATTCAGGCTCTCGTGTACTGAGCGTAACCCGAAGCACGTATTGATCATTTAGGTCCACAGGCGACGCGGGCCAGTGAGTCAAGATAATCTCGAACGGAGCTACATTAACCAGGGGTGCCAGCAAAAGCCCTCCCCGTTCGTGCGTGATACGGTGGCTGGCCGATTGAACGACCTGCCCAACCTCACTAGCTAACGTAATGCTTATCTGCCGGGCCTGATCACCTGTAAAGCCGAAGGGTTTAAGCCACTCCGCTAATCGAAACGCCATTTCCGGCAAGGCAAGCAGCTTATCCGCAGGCAACCAGATCAGCTCATCCCGCCGTTCGGCAATATCGGCCCAGGAGCGCTCCAGTTCATTACGTACCAGGGTTTCGGTAGCCCGTAGCCGTTCGATGGTACGTGGCAGCGTTTCCCAAAGCCCCGGATTCAGCGCTTCCAGCACGGGGACAACGTGGTGACGAATTCGATTGCGTGCATACTTATCGTCCGCATTGGAACTGTCTTCCCGGTACGTCAGCGCATGTGCCTGTGCGTAAGCTGACAGTTCAGCACGGGTTGCCATCAGCAATGGCCGAACAACGTTACCTTGCCTGGGCGCTATGCCGCGCAATCCCGCGACACCCGTACCTCGGGTGAGGTTTAGCAACATCGTTTCCAGTACGTCGTTCTGATGATGAGCCGTTGCGACGCAGGCATAGTTATGATCACGGAGAAGCTGCGCAAACCAGTTATAACGAAATTCGCGGGCGGCCATCTGAATCGAGATGCCCCGCTCACGAGCCAGACTGCGGGTATCGACCTCGGTTATATGAAACGGAACCTCATACTGCTTTGCCTTGTTTTCTACAAAAATGGCATCAGCCGCTGACTCCGTCCCGCGCAGCCCGAAGTTAACGTGCGCTATGGCGAACGGCTGACCACTGCGCTGGAACACCTCGGCCATCACAACTGAATCGAGTCCGCCACTCACCGCCAGCAGGACCCGATCGGTTGCCGTGAACAAGCGATTGTCGTTAATAAATCCTAAAAAATGTTGCTCTAGCATCCGGTGTCGGCTCTATGCCGTAGTTTTGTTACCATGTATCGTTTGACAGTTCGCCTTCTTCTTGGTTTTACGCTGCTCAGTTTTCTGGTAGCTGCCCCCAACGCTCTGGCGCAGGTGGGTCGCCCAACCACGCCCGCGGCTGACAAGGTGGAGCTGCTACCCGGCTCCGACAGCTTAGTGATCGTGAATATACCGGGTCAGGCGGTTCGCAAGATTTATAATAACGTCCGGTTTCGTCAGAAAGGCGTGCTCATGTACTGCGATCTGGCTATCCAGAACGTAACGAGCAACGTCATCGAAGCCTACGGGAACGTTCGCATGATCCAGGGCGATACCATCAGCGTTCGGGGCGATACTATGCTGTATTACGGCAATACCCGCCAGGCGAATGTACGTGGCCGAGTGATCATGAAAGACCGGAAAATGACGCTCACGACGACTCAGCTCGATTACGATATGATTTCCGGCATAGCGCACTATCCCACGCCGGGCCGGATTGTCGATAAAGAGAACGTATTGACCAGCCGCGAAGGCTATTACGATACCCGTTCAAAACTATTCACCTTCCGGCAAAATGTTCGTCTGGTCAATGAGAAAGGTACGTTGACTGCTGATTCACTGCTGTATAATTCCCTATCCCGGATCGCCACCTTTCAGGGCCCAACCCGTATCACCAATAAAGATGGCGTGCTGACGGCCATTGAAGGGCAGTATAATACGACAACGGGCATCTCAAACTTTCAGCGCCGGGCCACGGTTGAAACCCCTAAATACCGACTCACGGGCGACTCCTTGTATTACGACAACGTAACAGAGTTAGGAATTGCCAAAGGTAAGGTAATTATGGTGGCTAAAGATCGCAAGATCATCATCAACGGAGACCACGTTCGCTACAACGGTAAAGCAGGCATTTCGCGGGTAACGGGCCATCCGGTCATGAAAAGCCTCGCCAGCGAAGCCAGTAGAGACACCTTGTTTCTAAGAGCTGATACGTTATTTTCCTTCGATGACAAAGCGACGAATACACGCCGGTTATTAGCGCACAAAAACGTGTTTGTCTATAAGTCTGACCTGCAAAGCAAGTGCGATTCGCTGCTGTACAATACGGCCGACTCAACCATCTATTTCTATAAAAAGCCGATTGTCTGGAGCCAGAACAAATACCAGATGGAAGCAGATTCGATGCGGGCGTTGTTAAAAAGTAATCGGATCAATACGATGTTTCTGAAAGGCAGGTCGTTCGTGATTTCGCTCGATACGCTTAAGAATTTCAACCAGATCAAGGGACGTACCATTACGGCTTATTTTACCACAAAAACCAGGCCTGCGGACGTAGCGCCCCAAACGACTTCGGCCGCTCGGGTCGGCGGCACCAGTTCAACTGCTTCGCCCATCATCCGAGCCGTTTCTACGGTTGCAACGAACCCCTCCCCGAAAAGCGTATTGGTACAAAACACCGCACCCATTTCGGCCAGCGCCCCGGTTCAGGAAGAAACCACACTGGAGCGGGTCATTGTGGAAGGAAATGGGCAGAGTATTTACTACGCAGTTGATGAACAGAATAAAATGATTGGGTTGAATCACGTGGAATGCAGCCGCATGAACATCGAGTTTCTCGAAAATAAGGTAGGGCGTATCCGCTTTTACGGACGGCCTGACGCTCAGCTGATTCCGCCCAAAGAGATTACCAGTGAGAACGAACAATTAGATGGTTTTCGGTGGCGCGAACCCGAAAAGCCCACAAAGGCACAAGTTTTGTGGTTAGAAACTCCACCGGCTGAACAACCAGCCGCTAAAAAACCAATTAAAATGAAGCCGAACACTAAACCTTTAGCTAAGAAACTCGTTCCAAGAGGTAATAATTAAACCGTTTAACAATTTTTTAGACTGTACCCCGTTGACATTGTCTTTTTCGATGAATATGTTTGTGGTGAGTACAAGTGTACCTGAATACGACTTTCATGAAACAAATTATACTTATTGGTGTACTGACGGGCCTGTTAACGGCAACAATCCCGATTCGGGCGCAGGTCGCGCTCCGGGATTCGGATGCCCGAAAAGGTAGTCGCCTTGAGCTGGGACGGACGTCAACGCCCCGGAAAACACCTACCCCGGTGATGCCGTCGAATCGGTTTTCGCTGGCGCCGAATCCAACCCTATCCAACCTCGACCGGGCAATTTTGACGAACAAGAACACGGCAATCAACGAACATTACAAAGCGTTGCTTGTAGCCCGTTCGGGTTCTAAAACACCTGCCCGCCCCCTGGCAACTGACAGTACGCCCACACCAACCAGCGATGCCCGGCCTGTACCGGCACAGGAAGGAAAAGGCGAAAACCGAATGTTCTCGAACGAGAAAATCTGGGTGTCAAATGCGTATCCAAACCCTGCGGATGATGTCGCGGAACTGGATTACCAATTTAACGGCGGAGCTAGCGAAGCGAAATTAACACTACTGAATATTCTGGGTGGGCCAGTGGCTGAATATGAGCTTGAACGAAGTGATCGAAAGCTCCGCATTGGCACCCGTGATCTGGCCACCGGCTATTACCTGTACCAACTCACGGTCGACGGTAAAAAAGTGGCGACCAAGCGTCTGCTCGTCCGTCACCAGTAAGAATGCGATTTGTTAAAATATTGTAAAACCAGGTCTAAATCAGCTTGTTTTACGGCACTATCCGGGCTGCATCGTCGTTAAAACGGTGTAGCCTCTATTTTTTTTGTATCTTTGCCACTTATGCAACAACGTCATATCAGTAAGTTTCTGTTGGGAGCTTGGGTCGTGGTAATACTTGGTTCGTGCAGTCCGTTCTCGAAATTGCAGAAAAGTGGTACCGATGACGAAAAATACAAAGGTGCTGTCGAATATTACAAAAAAGGCGACTGGTACCGGGCGGGCCTGCTGTTTGAAGAGCTGATTCCGGTTCTGAAAGGAAGTACGGAGTCGGAGATGGCTCAATTCTATTACGCCTATACGCAGTATCACCAGCAGCAGTATTTGCTGGCCGCTACGTTGTTCAAGAAATTCTACGAAACGTTCGCCCGGTCCGACTACGCGCAGGAGTCTATGTATATGTATGCCTACTCGTTGTATAAGGACACGCCAGCGTTTAACCTGGATCAGTCCAATACGTTAACGGCGACCTCGGCTTTACAGGATTTCATCAACGCCTATCCCGATAGTAAGTACAATACCGAAGCGACGAAATTGATTCTGGACCTTCGAAAAAAGCTGGAGCGGAAAGCCTACGAAAAAGCCAAGCTTTATTACAAAACGAGCGGTTTCAACATCGCTTCCTACAAATCATCGGTTATTGCGATTAACAACTTCCAGAAAGAGTTTCCGGATTCTGAATACAATGAAGAACTCGCCTATCTGAAAGTTGACGCCGAGTTTAGCCTGGCGCAGAACAGCCTGGAAACAAAGCAGAAGGAACGTTATCAGGAAGCGATCAGTTATTATCAGGCATTTGTGGATAAATATCCGAACAGCAAATACATAAAGCTGTCGGAGAAAATGTACGAAACCAGCCAGAAAGAACTGGAGCGGCTGACAAAGCTGGAACAGGAACGCGAACTGGAAAAACAGAAATTAAAGGCTCCCGATGCCAACCGCCCGGCGAAGGTAACGGCCGCTAATTAGGTATAGCAAGACAAATTACGGGTAGCAAATCTTTACTTGCTACCGTGAATACAAATCATAAATTGAATTTCAATACATGGCAACGAATCAATCGATCATTACCCGCGATAACGACAAGATTGCAGTACAAACTGGGAATCTGTACGAATCAGTAGCAATCATCTCGAAACGCGCTCGCCAGATTGCTACCAAAAATAAAGAAGAGCTCAGCAACAAATTGTCGGAGTTCGTTTCGGCGGTCGACAACCTTGAAGAGGTGTTTGAAAACCGCGAACAGATTGAGATCTCGAAATTCTACGAGCGGATGCCGAAGCCGACATCCATCGCAACGGATGAGTTTCTGGAAGGCAAAGTGTATTGGCGTTATAACGACGAAGACGCTCAGCAATAAGCAAGTGTTACGTTGATATGATCTAACCGCACGGTATGTTTGCCGTGCGGTTTTTCTGTTTACCTGAACCGTATGGTGGATGCGTTAGCACGCTTCGCCCGTATTAATCCTTCTGATTGATGACTTTATCCGGCAAACGAATTCTCTTGGGCGTAACGGGCAGTATATCAGCTTATAAATCTGCGTTACTGACTCGATTACTGGTAAAAGCAGGCGCTGAGGTTCAGGTACTCATGACCGAATCAGCCCAGGAGTTTATTACTCCGCTAACGCTGGCTACGCTTTCGAAACGTCCTGCTCTATCGTCGTTCATCAAAGACAATACAGGCAGTTGGAACAACCACGTTGAACTAGGCCTCTGGGCTGATGCGCTTGTCATTGCCCCGGCTTCAGCGCATACGCTGGCCCGTTGCGCTCATGGTTTCTGCGATGACCTGCTGTCTGCTGTTTATTTGTCGGCTAAATGCCCGGTCTTTTTTGCACCGGCTATGGATCTGGATATGTACCACCATCCGACCACCCGAGAAAATTTACAGCGGTTAGCTTCGTTTGGCAACATCATCATTCAGGCGGAACACGGCGAACTGGCCAGCGGACTGATCGGTGAAGGTCGGTTAGCTGAACCCGAGACGATTGTGCAGACGCTGGAAACGTTCTGGGCAAGGAGCGAGGAGCTGGGAGCCGGGGGCCGGGGGCATACCGCATCCAGTTCCCAACCTTCAGCTTTTAGCCCTCTACCCCACGCCCTCCGCCCCATGCCTTTAGCAGGTAAACACGTACTGGTTACGGCTGGCCCAACTCAGGAGCCAATTGATCCGGTGCGGTACATAAGTAACCATTCGACGGGTAAGATGGGCTACGCTATTGCTCATGCGTTTGCGCAGGCCGGTGCCGACGTAACGCTCGTTAGCGGCCCGACTGCACTGCCGGTACCTCATGCTGGCATAAACCGCATTAACGTCCGTTCCGCTCAGGATATGTTCGAAGCAACAAAGGCGGTTTTTGATGAGGCAGACGTAGTGATCCTGAGTGCCGCCGTAGCTGACTATACTCCTGCTCATCCCGCCGACCGAAAGATTAAAAAGAAAGAAGCGGAGTTTGCTTTGGAACTGATCAAAACCGTCGATATTGCGGCTACCCTTGGTCAGCAGAAACGCCCTGGCCAGTTGCTGATGGGATTCGCCCTGGAAACGGATAACGAGATTGAAAACGCCCGGAAGAAGTTACACGCCAAGAACTTAGACTGGATTGTGCTCAATTCATTACGTGATGCCGGGGCTGGTTTTGGACACGATACCAATAAAATAACCGTTATTGACAAAGACGAACAAACCCACGAATTTGCGTTGAAATCGAAAGATGAGGTCGCTCAGGATTTGGTAAGTCTAGTCTTAACCCAACTAAAAAGCTGACGCCGATATACGCTGTTCCCCTAATTATGAGATTCTTCTTACTCCTAGTTACCTTCCTGACCATCAGCCGGCTCGAAACTCGGGCGCAGGAACTGAACTGCCAGGTAACGATCAATTCAGATCAGTTATTCGCGCAGCAAAAAACCGACTTCACTTACGTGAACCAGTTGAAGGGGATCATTTCGGAGTTCATGAATACCCGGCGCTGGAGTAACGATCAGTTCGCGGTTTCCGAGCGCATCAACTGCTCGATGAACATTAATCTTATAAAGTCGCTGGCTCAGGGCGCGTTTGAAGCCACCGCGCAGATTGTGGTTACACGACCCGTTTACGGCACCAACTACGAAACCACTATATTTAGTTACGTCGACCGGGCGTTTAATTTTGTGTACCTGCCTACTACACCCGTCTATTTCCGGGAGAACCAGTTCTCCGATGATCTGACGTCGCTGCTGGCTTTTTACGCGAACGTTATTTTGGCAGTCGATTACGACTCGTTCAGTAAGCAGGGTGGTAATCCATTCATTCAGCGGGCCTACACCATTACGAACCTGGCTCAGCAGGGTTCAGTCAACGGTGCCTGGCAGCCGGGCGGTGACCGGCGTAATCGGTACTGGCTCATCGAGAATTTACAAAATCAGCAGCTACTGCCCTTCCGCGACGGTTTTTACACGTATCATCGGCAAGGGCTGGATGTGTTTGGCGCCAATCCGGTTCAGGTGCGCAAGCAAACGCTCGATCTGCTGACGACGATTCGGACCATTGGTCTGCAAATGCCGAACTCGGTGCTGCTCAATTCGTTCTTCGATGCAAAGTCGCAAGAGCTTTACAACATTCTTTATGAAGGTACCCCTGAGGAACGGAAGCGCGCGTTTGATCTGCTTTCGTATCTGGACCCCGCCAAAACGGAAACGTACCGAAAGCTAACTCTGTGAAGTACGGATTCATAATCCGACGGGGTTGTGAACCCAATTTCGTAACGCTTACCGTCTTTATCACTGAACCTCGCCTTGGTTACCTGTGTTAGTTAAGTAAGGAGCTTCCTCTATGCTATCGCATCTACTAATCAAAAATTACGCGTTAATTGACGAGCTTGAACTAGCCCCCGACCGCGAACTGAACATCGTTACGGGCGAAACGGGAGCCGGGAAGTCAATTATGCTGGGGGCAATCGGGTTGCTGCTGGGCAACCGGGCCGATACCCGAGTTTTATTTAATCCGGAGCAGAAGTGCGTGATTGAAGGTACGTTCGGCGTATCGGGCTATATCATCGAGCGCATTTTTGACGAAGAAGAACTGGACTATTCCGATACGTGCATCGTTCGCCGGGAGATCGGCGTGAGCGGCAAATCGCGCGCGTTCGTGAACGATACCCCCGTGAACCTCGAAACTTTACGTCGGGTAACCAGCCAGTTAATGGATATTCACTCCCAGCACGACTCAGTGCTGCTGGGCTCCAACGAATACCAGTTGGAGATTGTTGATACGTACGCGCAGAACGACGAGCCGCTCCGTGCGTACCGGACTGATTACCAGACTTACCGCGCGAAACGAACGGTTTACGATCAGTTGCAGGCTGAAGCGTCGGCCATGCGCAAAGAGTTCGATTACAACAATTTTCTGTACGAAGAATTAGTCAAGGCGCAGCTTCAGCCCGACGAACAGGAACAGCTCGAACAGGAACTGACTATTCTTGAAAACGCCGAAGATATCAAAGAGCGGCTTCAACTGGCTTACGAGTATCTGGATAATACCGAGCAGTCCGTCATCGACTTTTTAAAGGGTACAGTCAGCAATCTGGCTTACATCAGCAAGCTCTCTGACCAGTACCTTCAGTTGCAGCAGCGGGCACAAAGCAGCCTGATTGAACTCCGCGACTTAGCCGATGAAATCAGCCGCGAGCAGGACAGCGTAGACGTAGACGATACGCGCGCCGAGGTGATTCGGGAACGCCTGAACTTACTGTATCAGTTACAGACCAAACATCAGCTTAAAGACATTGCGGACCTGATTGCGCTACGTGACGAACTTGGCCAGAAAGTGAGCAAGGTGCTTAACCTGGATGATGCACTCGCCGACGCGAAGGCTCAGGCTGAAGCCGCCCGCGCCCAACTGCAAACGTCGGCCGAAGCCTTATCGGCTTCCCGCCAAGCGGTACTTCCTTCCATCGAATCCGAAATTGGCGGCTTACTGCACGACCTGGGGATGCCCAACGCGTCGTTGAAGATTCAGGCGGAAACCGGTAAACCAACGCCAACGGGCGTCGATACCATCTCGTTCCTGTTCAGTGCTAACAAAGGCGTGAAGCCGCAGCAGCTTAAGAACGTAGCGTCGGGGGGTGAGTTTTCGCGGTTGATGATGGCGATAAAATACATTCTGGCCAGTAAGCGCTCATTGCCGACCATCATCTTCGATGAGATTGATACGGGCGTATCGGGTGAAATTGCTATCAAAATGGGCAATATGATGCGAGATATGGCGCATAGCCATCAGATCATCGCCATCACGCACCTGCACCAGATCGCCGGTCAGGGCACCGCTCACTATTTTGTTTATAAAGATCATTCGGCGGCAAAAACGGTGAGCCGGATCAAGAAATTAACCTTCGACGAACGGGTCACTGAAATTGCGCAGATGATTGGCGGCAAAAACCCATCGGCAAGCGCCCTGAAAAACGCTCGTGAAATTCTTAAACAACGTGCTACAGCCGTAGCCAAATAAATGAGTTGCCCGCGAAAGAACTCTTTCGCGGGCAACTCGCATTTCCCCCGTACTACTATGCTAAAATTTTCGCTTACCCTTGCTACCGCCATTACACTTGGTACTCTTCTTGGAAGTTGTAATTCGGACGAAGAGGCCATTAAAAACGCCGAGAACGAGGTCTTTGCCATTCACGATGAGGTGATGCCCAAGATGGACGACTTGATGAAGCTACGCAAGCAGTTGAATAAACAGATCAGTCTGATTGACAGCCTGAAAGCCACGGGTTCGGCGGCCGCTACGCTACGTAGTGACGAAGACAAGGAACAGGCCATTCGTTTACGACGAAATCTGAATGAGTCCGACAGCCTGATGAATTACTGGATGGACCACTATAAAGGAGATACGCTGGCTAAGCTTTCCCATGAAGATGCGTTACGTTACTTAGCCGAGCAAAAAGATAGGATTACCGATGTCAAGACAAAATACAATGCCAGCCTTGAACAGGCTCGTCAGTTCCTGGATAAAAAATAGCCGCTCGCTGTTGGCGTTTGGCTTAGCCGCTACGCTGTTGAGCTGCGGTTCTGGCGACGATAAACTGCCGATTTTGGGCCAGCGCGAAGCCGTTACAAAAGTTGTTGATGGAAAAACCGTAACCGACTCGGTGTATCAGGCTGTTCCCGATTTCAGCTTTGTCAGTCAGTATGGGGATACCGTTACGGCCAAAACGCTGGACAATAAAATTTACGTTGCCGATTTTTTCTTTACCAGTTGTCCAACCATCTGCCCGAAGATGAAAGTGCAGCTGAAACGGGTCTACGAGAAGTTCAAGGGAAACCCGGATGTAATGTTGCTCTCTCACACGATCAATCCGGAACGGGATTCGGTGGCGGTGCTGAAAGAATTTGCCGATAACCTGGGGCTGACGGGCAAACAGTGGCTATTTGTCACGGGCGATCGGGAGAAAATCTACGACATTGGTCAGAACAGCTATATGGTAACGGCCCAGGCTGACTCAACCGCTCCGGGGGGCGTTGTGCACAGTGGTGCGTTTATTCTAGTCGATAAGGCCAAACACATTCGCGGTATCTACGACGGTACAACCGAAAAAGGCGTTGATAAACTTATGGTCGATATGGAGCGGTTACTGGCCGAGTACAAAAAATGAGTCGACTGATTGGTTATTTACTGGTATTGGTAGCAACGGCTGCGTTTTTCGCCTGCCAGAGTGAAGAAGAGATTAAGCGCCAGCAATACATCACAGAAGGTATTCTGGTGTATAAGAATAACTGCGCTAACTGCCACCAGGATAAAGGGGAAGGATTGGCCGAGCTTTATCCGC
Source organism: Spirosoma knui (assembly GCF_054780635.1). Taxonomy (NCBI): domain Bacteria; kingdom Pseudomonadati; phylum Bacteroidota; class Cytophagia; order Cytophagales; family Cytophagaceae; genus Spirosoma; species Spirosoma knui. The sequence goes on from NZ_BAAGVY010000012.1 coordinate 137,013, forward strand.
CCATTGCAGGCTCCGACTACCTCGCTAAAAAAGACAGTGTGATTTGCCTGATCCGATATGGTCAACAAGGGCCGATTAAGGTCAACGGCAAGCACTACAACCGGGTGATGCCCGCTCAGCCCCAGTTGAGTGACCTCGAAATAGCGGAACTCGTTACGTATATCTACAATCAGTGGGGTAATGAAACGAAACGTACCGATGTGAAAGCGGTAACGCCGATCCTGGCGCGCTGCAAACAATAATGGACCGCCTTGTGGCAGTCCATTACGTACGGGAAGCAATTAAAAACCGGGACCGGCTTCGACATTGAAAATACCGGTTGGCTTGCGAATTTTAGAGCTTGTAAAGTCCTGGTTGGCGTCCAGGCCCATCCCGTATAAGGTTTCCCCCGTAAGTTGACTGACTATTTTTACCCGGCTTTCGGTGTATACTTTTTTAGTGACCGGATTCCAATTCAGCAGCGGGGTGTAGAGCCGTTCCTGCTTCTGCTTGTTCACGACCACTACGTTCCCCATCACCGTATATAAATCTTTGGCTTTATCGTAGCGGCCGGAATCAGCCCGTAGCGTGGTTACCTCGTCACCAGCTGGCCCATAAAACACAATATTGACGATTTTTGGATATGATCGGTTGTCATTGGCATAGCGGAACTGCTTGGGCGTTGTCAGCCTTACCTTCAGAGCAGCCGATTCGCTGTACAACAACGTTACGTCGTTAATTTCCTCGATTGGTCCGCTGTACGGATTTACTTTCTTGGTCTGCTTGGCTTCTTCACAAGCCAGTAGCAACGCACTGAGGCAAGCAAAGAGCACAACCGCCTTTGTTTGAACAAAACGTTGTTTCATCTGACTGATAATAGGCATAGTAGCAACTAACGCAACGCGGGAGAAGAGCGATAAGTTTGCGTAGCCTTAGTCGACAACCTGTTTGCGGAACCACCAGTCGTTGAGCGAGAATCCCAGCGCCATGCGGACGTACTGCTCCCGAATCTGCGTGCCCGTGAGCACACCGCGCTGCCCACCCACAACCGACAGGGTAATGTGATTAACCAGATACGCGCCCAGCGGCAGGGACAGACCTAAGCTCCCATTTACGTCGTTAATCTGCTTACCCTCAACGGTGTACGGCAGCCGGTTGTATTGGAATCCAGCCCGATACGTAACCAGATCCCAGTAGCGGGTAGAGTTCGCCTTAGGCGTGTATTCCAGCCCCGCGGCAACCGTCATCCCGTCGGCCAGATTACCCGACTGACCTGTGATCGTCCGGTACTGTCCCCATTTCTGGAATCCGACATCGACTCCGAAGAGAAACGTATTATTTTTTTCCAGGCTGATGCCGAAGTGCATTTGCTGGGGTAAGGTTACCCGACCACTTGATTCGATACGTAAGGTGTCGGCCGCCGAGATCGCTACGCCCGTCAAGGACGTTTGCTGATAAATATCGGTCTCGCTGGCGTTAACCCGAGTCTGCGGATCGTAGGTAGCACCCAGGTTAAGCGACCATTTTTCGCTTAGTTTAGGGCGCCAGCCCGCACCAAATTTCCAGACGATATCGCTGTAGTTGATGCGGTCTAACCGAGTCACACGCGTATCCTGAATGCCGACACTGGCATCGTTGATCAGCACTCGCGAATCGGAAGAATTGGTTACGTTACCAAACAGGAATGAGGCTTCGCCACCGACGTAGATGTTACTGCCAATCCGAAAGCCGTTGGTAAAGGTTGCTTTGTTCAGACCACCCCGCCCCGTGTAGTTGTATTCGGCTTCGTAGATCGTGCCCGGTACAGTTCGGTACTGGCGGGTGGTATAATCGACGTAGGTATAGGGTTTGAGGCTGATTCCCATGTTCCAGCGCGAGCTTGCCGGAAACGCTAAAGCCAGATAGCCGAGGTTTCCCCCAAAATCCCGCTGGCTTTGCAGGCCACCGTTCAGATTCTGACTGAGTGATTTTGACTGGCCGATCAGGCCTACTTCAAATACCGTAAAGCGAGTTCGGCGGGCAAGCAGGGCCGGATTCTGCATATTTAGGTAAAAAGGGCTGGCATTACTGATGCCCAGACCACCCATACCCATGTTTGTTACGTTACCTTGGCTATATAATTCTCCGATGCCTAAGGCTGAATAGGGAGAGTTTCCCAATCCCTGCGCCAATACCATCGGCGATGTCGCGGCAACGGCCAGCAAACTATGCGTTAACGTCCGGCGAAGCCGCTTATAAATTCTCAACATTATACCGTAAAATTCGATTCAACCCTAGTAAAACCAGTTCGGGCACTGCAAATATCGGCGGTTTAAGACGACTTTCAAAGGCAGGCGCGTCTCCCCCGCACAGCAATACCACAATGTCAGGCCGCTCACGGCGGTACGTATCTATAATTCCGTTCATCTCAAACGCCAGTCCGTTCGCCACTCCGCTTTGCAGGGCCTGCCGCGTATTCTTCGCCAACAGATCTGGCCATTCCGTCGGCAGCTCGACCAGCGGTAGCCGAGCCGTTTGCTCGTGCATGGCCCGAAAGCGCATCCGTAACCCCGGCGAAATAAGCCCACCTTGAAAAACACCCTGCCGATCGACCAGATCAGCCGTCAGGCACGTACCCAGGTCAAACACCAGGCAATCGCGTTGGGGAAACAACGTAACGGCGCCTACCGCAGCTGCGACCCGATCGGCTCCCAGCGTAGTTGGTGTATCGTACGCTTTTTGGATGGGCAACGGCGTATGACCGTCGAGCACCCACACATCTTGGCTCAGGTCCACGAGTTGCGCCCGGATCTCATCGGCCGGGCGATTCGTCGACGAAACCAGTACGTGTCCGATCAGCCGGTTAGCAAGTGCCGCCACTAGGGCCTCCGGCGATTCGTAGCGGCTTGTTTCCAAAAGTGTTTCCCCCTTAAACCAAGCTGTTTTCAGGCTCGAATTACCCCAGTCAATCACCAGATTCGGGGAAGCCGACGGCGTTGCCTCCTGCGTTTGTGTCTCCATCCGCGTACCAAGTCCCAACGTTGATTCAGGACTTAAAATTTGCATGTTTATAAGGATTTAAGGATTTTTAACGACGTCTCTGAATAGCCTACCTTTCCGCTTGCTAATCCGTATGCGCCCTCTCTTTATTCAAGCGGTCTTCTTCATTTGTCTGTGTGTATGGGTTGCCGCCTGTCATTCAGCCAAACAAACGCTGGCAATTCACACCTTGCCGAACTATACCGAAAAAGCCCTCCATCAGGTCTTATTTCTCGATTTTGACATCAGTCGTTCAGGGTCTGCTCAGCCAGAGCGAGTGCGCCTTGTGAATTCAATTATAGGGAATGGTGAATTGAAAACCTTATCTCGCCCTGTACACACCCCGTACCAACTTAGGGTAATCCGCTACTATACCGACGGCCGGGAGCCTGTCAGCGACAGTCTGGAACACCCCTTATTCAGGTCAGTGGAGATGGCCGAATCGAATGGTACATTAAACCGTCAGGCTTTAAGCGAACAAAGTGGCCACATTTCAATCCGGTTTCCGTATGCCAAAGCGCTCAGCCGACTTGCTATTTTCAGTGTCACGCCTGACAAAGGCATCGTCAAAATCCACACCCTACGTCTACGCCCATGAAGCAATTTTCTATCTGCCTGCTTATTGGTTTCTGTTTAGTAAGTGCCTGGTGCAGCGCCCAAACGTTCCAGGTCGATACACTCCGCAAATCCGGCCCAATTGCCAACCGGATCAACGTTGTTATACTAGGTGACGGCTTTACCCAAAGCGAACTTCCGGCATTTACCCAGGCCGCCCAAAAGTTCGTTACGTTCTTTTTGAGTTATTCGCCCTATAACGCCTACCAGAACTATTTTAATTTCTATTCGATACCGATTCCGTCAAAACAAAGCGGAGCCACAAATCCGGGAACGGCCCCCGATCGATACCCCAACCAGCCCGTCGAAACCAAGGATACGTATTTTGGCTCTTCCTTCGGCACCAGCAATATCCACCGGCTGGTAGCCATCCGTAATTACTCGGCGTTTACGAACGTCATGGCCACTAATTTCCCAAGCTACGATTTGGCTGTTATGATTGTCAACTCGCCCTGGTACGGTGGGTCGGGCGGCAATCCGGCTACGTTTACGCTTGACCCACAAGCCGACCTGATCGCTATGCACGAGGTTGGACACATCTTTTCGGCTTTAACGGATGAGTACTGGGCGGGTTTAGTATACGCCCACGAAGCCGCTAACATGACCCGAATCACTGACCCTAATAGCGTCGTCTGGAAGAACTGGCTGAATCAACAGAATATCGGCATTTTTCCGCATACGGGTGCGGCCGATGCTGGGAACTGGTATAAACCCACAACACATAACTGCCTGATGGAGCAGCTCGACAAATTGTTCTGCGCCGTATGTCGGGAAGCCACAACCGCTAGAATTTTAAACGTAGTGAAGTCGGTAGAATCGATACAGCCGCAGACCGGATCACCGGTTGTCGTGAACGAACAGCCTACCCTCTTCCGGTTGGGCCTCCTCAAACCTGAACCGAACACGCTCCGGGTAGAATGGCGACTAAACAATCAGCTTATCGGTCAGAACAGTGACCAGTTGACGTTGACCAGTAGTCAGCTAACCGACCCGACCGCTACGTTGAGTGTTTCGGTGGTTGACACAACCCCGTTTATCCGGCTGGCCAGTCACCGCACCAATCATCGGTATACCACCCAATGGAGCCTGGTTAAAGGAACCACTGCCCCTCCATTTTCCCTGACAGCAACGAAGCGTTCAGTTTGCGCTGGGGAGTCCATTACATTGACCGCTCTGAACTGCGCGGGTGCAGTGACCTGGTCGACGAGCGCTACCGGTACGTCGGTAACCGTATCGCCCGCTCAATCTACGACTTACTCCGCAACGTGCACGGGTAGTGCATCGCAAACTGCCACCATTGACGTACAGGTGTTTCCTTTACCAACGGCTAGCGCAGCTAATACAGGCCCGTATCTGGAAGGCCAGCCACTGCAGTTGACGGCGCAGGGTGGCAAACGTTACAGATGGACCGGGCCGGATAACTTTCAGTCGACGGAGCAGAATCCAACCATTCAGAGCGTCAAAATAAGTCAGGCGGGCAGCTATACCGTGGTGGTCACAAATGAACAGGGCTGCTCCAGCACCGCCCAGACTCAGGTTACGGTCAATCCGGTACTCGCCGTACATAAGCTGCCTACTGACATGGTCCGGATATTTCCGAACCCCAGCAAAGGCCGGGTTCAAATCCAGACCTCGCTGGATGGACTTCTGGAAGTGACGCTGCTCGACGAAACCGGCCACGTAGTCGCTAAAAAATCGTTTTTTCGCGACACCGAGTTAAGTACGGATAAACTCCCGAGAGCCGTTTATATCTACCGGATTAGCACGACCAAAGGGCTGATCACCGGCAAGCTTCTGGTGGAGTGAATGTAAACCCGAATATTCGGGTGCTGGATCTGGATTTTTGATAAACCAGCGGAAACATTTCCAATCCAATTACGTTATCTTGACATAAACAAATGAAATCGCTACATTTGCTTCCATCAATCCGGTTTGCAGGTAGTGCTTTCATCGCAGCAGCCCATAGCTATAGCGGACCGTCTGTTTTCCCAAGAGTTTTAACAACCACCGTGTCTGGCCCCACCAGACCTTTGTGTGTAGATCAGGGAAATCGCTTCCAAGCTTACTAGTTGACTTATTTTTCCATTACGTAAATAATTGAGCCCGTTGAGGTTAATGTGGTTAATTAATCGGTGGCCCCACCTCCGGCGTTTGTTCGGTCAACCAACCTACCCACAGAACATCTGTTTTCAGTCAACATTCCCCTATTTCAACATTACCGCCAGCGCGGTCTCTTGAAGGTTTATTGCTAACCTGACCTCTATGTTAACAAAAGAAGAATTAGCTATGAAGCTCTTGTCTGAGCTTCAGCCTATTGCCGAGCAGTTTGGCATCCGAGATGCTGCCAAATACACGAAAGAAAAACTCATTTACAGAATATTAGATCAACAGTCCGTCGCGTCTGAGCCCGAATCAGCGGCTGTAGCGCCCGTTGTTGACGAAGCCCCCCGCCGTGGCCGACGTACGCGACCGGCAGCGGAGGTGGTACCCGTACAGCCCAGCCAACCTGAGGCAGCCCCGGCCGAAACACCTGAAGCTCCTCGTACCCGTCAGCGGGCCCGGCGTGACCGTGAGGAGGTTATTACTGCCGAAGTAACTCCCGTAGCCGTTGCAGAAACAGCCGCTGAAGCTCCTCAGCCCGAGGCCGCTCCGATAGCGAATCCGACTGTTGCGGGTGAATCAACTCCCCCACAGCCCGCTGATCAACCCACGCAGGAACCCCGCGACGAACGTAACCGCACGAATCGGGACTCAAAACCCATTCAGCAACGTAGCGATATGGGAAATCAGCCCAGAAACCGTCAGGAGAACGGTCGGGACATGGGATCGCGTAATGACCGCGATCGTCTTAACCGCGAGGGCGGACCGGATCAAACCGGCCCCCGCGAAGGCCGAACGCCTTCACGTCCTGATGGGAACCGTGATGTAAACCGGCGCGATCAGCGCCCCGATGCCAATCAATTTGGCGGACGGGATGGAAATGGTCGTCAACGTGTAGAGGGTAACCGTGATGTGAACCGGCGCGACAGCAATGCGGGGCATCGCCCACGTACGCAGCGCGTCGTAGCCGACGAAACAGCGATCAACTACGCCGGTCAGCCCGACGAAGAGTTTTTAACGCCTACGGTTGTATCGGAAGATAACGCAGCCAACATGCAGCCGTCGACCGAAGAGTTGAGCACAGCCGATCCGTCGGTGGCTCCACAGACGGATACTCCGGGAGATGGCCAATCAGATCAGCCACAGAACGGAGCAGCGGGTCAACCCCATCCGGTGAATCAACCTTCGCGCGAAGCGCAGGAATACCAGAACCGCATCCGTCGGCAGTATAACCAGCACATCCGCGAATTCGATGGCATCATCGATAACGAAGGGGTACTGGAAATTATGTCCGATGGTGGGTATGGCTTCCTGCGGTCGGCTGATTACAATTACCTGGCCAGCCCCGATGATATTTACGTATCGCCATCGCAGATCAAGCTGTTTGGCCTGAAAACCGGTGATACCGTTCGCGGTGCGATACGTCCTCCCAAAGAAGGCGAGAAGTATTTCGCCCTGCTTCGCGTGTCGACGGTGAATGGCAAGACGACCGAAGAAATACGCGACCGGATTCCGTTTGAATACCTGACTCCGCTGTTCCCCGAAGAGCAGCTTCGGTTGAGCAATCGTCCGGAAAATTATTCGTCGCGCGTACTGGATTTGTTTGCGCCGATCGGTAAAGGCCAGCGGGGTATGATTGTAGCCCAGCCTAAGACGGGGAAAACGGTGCTGCTGAAAGAAATTGCCAACGCGATCACCAAGAATCACCCCGAGGTGTATCTGATCGTACTGCTTATTGACGAGCGCCCGGAAGAAGTAACCGACATGGCCCGCAGTGTCAATGCCGAAGTGATCTCGTCGACGTTCGATGAGCAGGCCGACCGGCACGTAAAAGTGTCGAGTATGGTCCTTGAAAAAGCGAAACGCATGGTCGAGTGCGGGCATGATGTAGTAATTCTGCTCGATTCCATTACGCGGTTGGCGCGGGCCTATAACACGGTCGTTCCGTCGTCGGGCAAGATTCTGTCGGGTGGCGTGGACGCGAATGCCCTGCACCGGCCAAAGCGCTTCTTCGGTGCCGCCAGGAACGTAGAGAATGGCGGTTCGCTGACAATTATTGCGACCGCTCTGATCGATACAGGTTCGAAGATGGACGAAGTTATCTTTGAAGAATTTAAAGGTACGGGCAACATGGAACTTCAACTGGACCGTAAACTCGCCAATAAACGCATTTACCCAGCCGTCGACGTATTATCTTCCGGTACGCGTCGGGAAGATTTGTTGCTGGATAAAGAGACGTTGCAGCGTGTCTGGATTCTGCGGAAGCACATGGCCGATATGAACCCTATGGAAACCATGGATTTCCTGCTCGATCGCATGAAAGGCACCCGTACCAACGAAGAGTTTTTGATTTCAATGAACCGATAGGAATCGGGCATAGTACCAAAAAAGACGACCTACATAGGTCGTCTTTTTTGGTATGAGTGGTTACGGAAATAGACGTCAGACGAGATCGGGAAGGTAAATCGTAAACGTAGCGCCCTGGTCGGGCTGACCCTCAGCCACGACAGTTCCGCCGTGATTTTCGGCCACCTTTTTCACAATAGCCAGGCCAATGCCTGTACCGGGAAACTGCTGCCGACCATGCAGACGCTGAAACGCTCCAAATATCTGGTCGGCATATTCCTGGTTAAATCCAATGCCGTTGTCGGCGACTTTGATAACCCAATAGTGACGCGACTGGTAACCGAATCCGTCTCCCCCTGGAAGCAGCCGGGTAACTGAAGCTGGCAGCGCTCGTTTTGCCACGGGCACGCAGGTCACGATGATGTGTGGAACGGCTTTTGTCGACTTTACAAATTTCAACCCGTTACTGAATAAGTTCTGGAAAAGTTGGCGTAACTGACTTCCGTCGCCCAAAACAGTGGGCAGGTTCGGTACGTCAATGCGAGCCTGTTTTTCCTCAATAGCCGTTTCCAGATCACCCAGTACGTCGGCAATCACCTGATTAAGATCTTCCGGCTGGAATACTTTCTGTTGGGTAGTAATTCGTGAGTAACTCAGCAGGTCGCGGATCAGAACCGCCATTCGGGAAGCCGCCAACTGCATTCGGTTGATCATATCCACGCCCGATTCGCTCAGGCTACCAGCATATTGACTTCTAAGCAGCTCGCCGAAGGATTCAATCTTCCGTAAGGGCTCCTGTAAGTCGTGGCTGGCTACGTAGGCAAACGCCTGTAAGTTTTCGTTCGACTTCAAAAGCTCGGCATTAGCGGCTTCGATCCGCTGGCTGTAGGAATGATTCTCGGTGATATCAAACGAGGAGGTCAGCACGCCATCGCCAAACTTAACAATGGATACGTAGTACCAGCGATTGTCTACGGGCATTTCCAGAGTGACTGGCTCCCCGGTTTCCACGACCTGAACGTACTGCTCAAAGGCAATGATCTTCGGTAGCTGCGGATTCAGTTCGCTGAGCAGTTTACCATGCAATTCCTCGGCCATCATGCCCAGCATTTCGCACGTCATCTGGTTCGCCAGCGTGAAGCGAAAATCCAGAATTGTCTTCTCGGCGTCGCGCACTGTTTCCAGACAGGATACGGCCGTAAGGGTAGCATCCAGAACAGCGTTCAACAGTTCAGCCTGTTTCTGCTGCTTCAGTTCCGCCTGCTTGATGGGCGTAATGTCGATGTACGACTGAATGAAGCCATCGCCCCACTTCACCGCCTGCGTGTCGAACCAGAAATCGAACCCATCGTATTGATAAGAATCCTGAAACCGTTCTGTCTTGGCCTGCTCCACCAGTTCTACCCAGCGGTCGAATACGCCACTTGTTCGCACTCCCGGAAACAGTTCAAGCATCCGCTTGCCAATAATTTGTTCCGCCTTATAACCCGTGAATAACTCTGACGTGTGGTTAAACGACTGGTAGATGAAATCGACAATCTGACCATCGTCGTTACGTACGGCCGTAAAATGTGAGATGGCCGTCAGCGCGTTGTCCAGTATCTGACTAAACTCCTCGGCCTGCTTTTTAGTAAACTCCTGTGCATTTTTCAGATCTGTAATATCCAGAAATGACAGGACAATCAAATCATCTTTGCGGATTCCCTGCACCTCGTACCAAAGATCGTACCCGTCGACGTTGTAGTGGTTGTGGTAGCGGAGCGGTTCGCCGGTTTCGGCCAGTTGCTTGTATTTACTCCAGATGCCCGTCCCTTCGATCCCCGGAAACACCTGACGCATGGTACGTCCTACCAGTTCCTCGGCCTTACGCTGAGTCATTTGCTCAGCCCGGCCATTAATCAGTTCATACCGCAGGTCGACGACTTCGTTGGTCACCGGGTCGCGAATAATCGAATACAGCCCAATTGCCGTTAAGGCACTATCCGTAACAAACTTAAGCTGGTAAGCCCACTTCTGGACCTGTAGTTGCGCCTGTTTGAGGGCGGTGTAATCGGTGTGCGTAATGAGGAGTTCATGGTCCAGCCTGGACACCTTCACATCGGCCCAGATATTGAGTCCATCCTGTGTATAATTCAGATCGAGCTGCTGACTTTCCCCCGATACGTACACCTTTCGGTAGAGGTCGAACAACCCTTGCTCCCGATACCCCGGAAACCAGTCGGTTAACGACTCGCCAACTAAATCGGCAGGCTCTACACCGGCGTACTCCGCCAGGGCCGGGTTAACTGCCGTAAACTTAAATTCGACGATCTGACCATCCTGATCAAATACCGGTCGAATGATGTGAACACTGCTTTGCAGGGTATCAATAACCCTCTGTAAACGTTGCGGCTGCCACGGCTGGTCGCGCTCGGGGGCCACCGTGGGTTCATCAATTTTCCGAATAGTTGTCAGCGCACCGTCGCCGTAAGGAGCGATTGTTACATCGAACCAGTTTAGGAGATCATCTATCCTGCTTTCCTGCTGGTATTGAATCGGCTCACCCGTTGTGATTACCTGGATTGATTGTCGATACAGTTGGGTGTGTAGATCACTGGCTGATATGGCTGACCATCGTTTTCCCCGTACTTCCTCGGCGGCAAGGCGTCCTATGAATTGGACCGCTCGGGAATTGACGTAATGCACATGCAGATCTATCAGTTGATCAGCCTGATCCCGAACGGATTCCAGATGAATGAGAGCGACTGGTACTTCCTCTAACAGCCGTTGCAGGTACTCAGCCTGCCCGGAAGCGCCAGTAATTGGTGTTGTATTCATGTATGACAGAGTACTGGCTGGCCGTACCGTCGATTAGTTCGCGGTAGAACCAGTAAGCTTATCCGTAATAAATTGAGTGTTGATTGGGGGTACTAACTGAGCACACGTAGTACTGTAAAGTACGCAGTTATTTTGATAGTTACCAATAAGTTAGTCTTATAATAGTCTTGTTATTCGTTCAACACGTAGCCCACGACATTGTCCGGATATGTGCCCTTTCCCGATTGTATTCTACCCAGATGCGCTTTATTTTTGTATTGGTCGAAGATGGAATAAAAGAATCTATAGACGTTGGATACGCTTGTCGCGTTAAATCATATACGAACGTAATGAAAGACTTGATTCAATACGCCATCCCCGGCTTTGTCATTTTGCTGATCGCCGAGGTAATAGTAACGGCCAAACAGCAAAAAGATTATTACGACGCTAAAGACACAGCCAGCAGTCTGGCGATGGGCATCGGGAATGTCATCGTTGGTCTTGTTGGCAAGGTACTTGTGTTCGGCGTGTACTCGTTTGTGTATCAGTTCCGCCTGTTTACCATCGACATGACCCAATGGTCGGCCTGGCTGGCGCTGTTCGTGGCCGATGACTTTAGCTACTACTGGTTTCACCGGATTAGTCACAGCAGCCGGTACTTCTGGGCGTCGCACGTGATTCACCATTCATCGCAGAAGTATAATCTGGGCACGGCTTTGCGCCAAACCTGGACCGGTACGTTGAGCGGGGCATTCCTGTTCTGGGCCTGGTTACCGCTTGTAGGTTTCTCGCCCGTGGCCGTGATGACCATGCAGGCTATCAGTTTGTTGTATCAGTTCTGGATTCATACCGAACTCATTAATAAGTTGCCTGCTCCCATTGAATTTGTGTTCAATACCCCTTCTCATCACCGCGTCCACCACGGCTCCGACCTCGACTACCTCGACAAAAACCACGGGGGCATTCTCATTATCTGGGATCGGCTGTTTGACACCTTCGAACCCGAACATAACCGCCCAACGTACGGCCTCACGAAGAATGTGGATTCGTATAATCCTGTGCGTATCGCCTTCCACGAGTGGAGCGATATAGCCCGCGATCTGCGCCGGTCTAGCTCAGTACGTAACGCCCTGGGGTACCTGTTTGGCCCTCCGGGCTGGAGCCACGACGGATCGCGTAAAACAACAAAGCAACTACAAGCTGAGAAACGTAACCCCCTAACCAAACACACCGCCTGAACGCAACAAAACGGTTTTAGTCAATGAGTTAACTAACAGCAAACTCGGCACCCTGCTCTAACGATAGATACATGCCAAGGAAGCGGAGCTAGAATAGCTTGATTATTAAAAGCTTTTAGTTCCGCGGTTTTACATACATTAATATGTTGGGTGGACGGAATAGGCGGTAACGTAGTAGTGAGCTTGCGGTCGACAGGGGGCACGTCCTGTGGCAAGGTGGTTTTGGCTCATTGGGCGGTTTCGGTCGACACTAGAAACGTCTCAGTTAGGAAGTCAAAAAAAACATATTTGGCACGTAGCGCCGACACGAGAAATGCTCCGGTTGGGCCGAAAAAAAGTGGATTTTCAACGAAGCGTCCGACTCGAAAAACACTATAAATAGGCCAGCAACAACGTAACAGGTGACCCGACAATTTGGAACACAACGCACTCGCCTACCTCTCATTTTCAACTAACTTAGCAGAGTATTATTGTAGATGGCGAGCCAATTAGACTGGGTATCATCTTACGGAAAGAATTTGTACATTACTTTGCACAGTTAAATTACACAAGAAGACATGAAGTCATTGAAACCACATATTAAAGAGAAGTTGCAAAGCTTAAAATCAAACACTTCTAATGTACAACTCACTAGCGGTAGAATAAAAGAAATTCCTATTGAGCTCAAAGATTGTGAGAGAATGAGAACTCTCGATTTATTTGGGAATTCAATCCAGAGGATTCCTGATTGGTTTTATAATCTTAAAGGACTTGAGCATTTGAGCTTAAAAAACAATAGCTTTAAAGAAATTCCAACTATTGTCTTCACTCTTGAAAATATAAAATCTCTAAATTTTGCAGAGAATCAAATTAGTGAACTCAATGATAATATTTTCGTAAATTTGATGAATGTAGAAAAGGTAGATATTAGTTATAATATTATCGAATCGATTCCTTATAAAAATATAGACTATCCGAAATGTAAAATTTTAAATCTCCAAGGCAATCAATTAGAAAATTTTCCAACCGTAATCAGTCAAGTTAAAAGCCTTAAAAAATTACTTTTATCTGAAAATAAAATTAGTTCCGTAGAGGATAATGCATTTGAAGGATTTGAAAATTTAACAGAACTTGATTTGAGTTTTAATGAACTCACGTACTTACCATCGAGTTTAGGTAAATTAACAAAACTTAAAAAATTAAATTTAAGTGGCAATAGAATTCAATTACTACCAAAAGAATTCGAGAATCTTACATCACTTGAGGTACTCGGTTTGGATGGCAACCCAATGGAAAGGGTTCCTGTAGAGATTTCAGCCCAAGGAGTCTCGGGAATTATAAACTACTATTTATCTCTCGGAGATAATGTTCAACTGTTTGAAGCAAAACTCCTGATAGTTGGACAAGGTAATGTTGGTAAAACATATTTAATGAATCGTTTAATCCACGACTCTATACCTGATACCCACACAACAGAAGGAATTGATATTAAGACATGGAAAATTCAAACACATTCGTCGCCAGATTTTAGAGTCAATATATGGGACTTTGGCGGTCAGGAAATTTACCATTCTACCCATCAATTTTTCCTAACGAAACGTTCTCTATATTTACTAGTTTGGGAAGCAAGAACAGATCAACATCTTATAAGTTTTGATTATTGGCTTAATGTAATTCGCTTATTAAGTAACAATTCTCCTGTTATAATTGCGCTGAATAAGATTGATGAGAGAATAGTTAATATTGATGAGAGGTCTCTCAAGGCTAAATTTAAAAATATAGTCGCTTTTCATCAGGTTAGTGCAAAGAGTGGTCAGAATATAGTGCAGTTAACTTCTCAAATTGGAGTCGAAATTGATTCACTTCCTTTAATTGGTGATAGACTTCCAAAAGTGTGGCTTGAAATACGAACTGAATTAGAATCTTTAGACTCAAACTATATTCCAACAGAAAAGTATTTAACTATTTGTAATTAAAAAGGCTTGTCTAATAAAAAGGCACTCTTTTTAAGTCAATATTTTCATGATCTTGGTGTTTTCCTCCACTTTCAAGATGATAGTTTATTAAGAAATTTAGTCTTCTTAAAGCCAGAGTGGGCTACAAATGCCGTTTACAAAATACTCGATTCTAAGGATGTTATCACGAGAGAAGGAGAGTTTGACTCTAATATGTTAGACGATATACTTATTGAATTTGAACGCGATAAACGGCCATACATAGTCAACTTGATGAAGAAGTTCGAATTGTGCTTTGAAGTAGATAAAGATACGTACCTTATACCAGAACTACTTACGCCTGAAAAAATTGAGTTTGACTGGAATTATGCAGATAATTTACGTTTCCAATACCATTATGATTTTATGCCAGCCGGAATTATGGCTCGCTTTATTGTGAGAATGAGAAATTTAGTCTATGATAGGACATTTTGGAAAAATGGAGTAATTATTCAAAGAGAAAATACCCGTGCACTTGTGACTACAGATCAGTATTCTCGGAAACTATATATATGGATTCATGGAAATAATTCGTCTCTTTTACTTGAAATTATTAGAAAGGAATTAGACGAAATTCATGCCTCATTGAATTATCATGATGTTCCGCAGAAAATTCCATGTATCTGTCCAGAGTGCGCTAATTCTCAAAGTCCACATTTATTCAATTATTTGTTTGTTAGGAAGATAGGTCAAGATAATACCTTTAGAACTATACCTTGTGAAGTTAGTTATACGGGAGTTACAGTTCACAAACTTCTTGGATTATATAGAATAGACAATCCTGAACCTGATAACAATCCAATGTATTCTCTTGATAAGATTTTGAGTGATCTTATTGAGGTATGTTCCAGGATTCTTGAACGAAAGTTTCAAAAGAAAATTGAAGACTTGTTTAATGATGATATCGTTGATCTACTGAGAACTAAAGGGCATAATATAGCAGATCAAACGAGATCGGGGCTTTCAGGAAGTGGCCGAGGCTCTGGTGAAATAGATATTATGATTAGAAGGAGTAACGGAATTCCAATTACAATTATTGAATGTTTCAGACTTGAAAGCTGTGGTCCAAAAAACGTAGTAGTAGCAGAACACTTAAAAAAATTACTATCAAGGTATGACACTCATGAACTTAGTCGGAAATTCATTATCGTATTTGGGGAGGCAGATAGGTTTGACAACCTATGGGTCAACTATTCTGAGTATATTAAAAATATAAATTCCAATGATGATTACGGAGATAAGTATCCTCTTTCTGGATTTAGTGTAAGGGAGGACCTAAATAGTTTTTCAAATATGAAAATTGGTGTTTCGCGACATGAAAATAATGGAGAGACATTGGAAGTCGTTCATCTTGTTTTGAATATGAACCATATAAGTCAAGATTTGAATTAATAAATCGCTCCGCGTAGGCGGCTGTCTTGCAACAGGGAGCACGTCCCGCATGGAAGCGGGTCAGCCCAACCGCCACCGTGTTCAAGAGCGAACGAACCCAGAAGAACTGTTAAATTGCCTTTTTGAACGATACTTGATAACCAGTCATTTGCAATTTAACAGTACATCAAAACTAGGGTGCAAAGGTTAAAGCGGTCTGTATTTAGAGACGTTGTGTGCTACTCCATTAACCCTAGTGGGCGTTGGGAGTAGGTTAAAGAAGTTGTTCTATTTTCAGGTAGCGATCAGCAGATTGCAGGCGAATAGGTTAGACTTATTGCTTGTTCAGCAGGTTTCATTTGATAGGTCGAACGCCGTAGCGACGGCCCGGTTAGAGGGGTTTATGCAACATCAGCGGTTTGGTTCCATGTCCAAAGCTCGTGCGACAACGGGAGCGCCACAAGATCGGCCTTACAGTTAAAAAAAGTGCCTTATTGACGAAGACAACGCTGGCATGAAAAAACTTGTATACGTATTAATCTTACTCTTTTGCCAAAGCGTTGTATTGGCAAAACCAATTCCAGAGTATGATCCTGAACGAAACTTTGAGGAGTTTTGGCGATTGTTCGATCATCATTACGCCCATTTTGAGACCAGAGGAATTGACTGGAAACAGCAATACAAACAGTTTAGACCCAAAGTCAATTCACATACCACAAATGAACAATTACTAGCCATCTTCAACGAAATGGTGGCTCCACTTAAAGATGGCCACGTTGCTATTTCCCCAATAGGTGACCTACCCGCGAGTGCCAAATATTCCCGCTTTTATCAGGAGTTTCCCACCAAAGAATTACAAAGCCAATTTCACCAGGTCACCCTTAATGTGCTACAGCCACAGGGATTCGGGCCGCTTGTTAAGTTTAGGAGTGAGCCCTACCAGATTGGCGGTTACTGCCGGTCAAAAGAACTCGGCTATCTGCAACTAAACGGCTTTGGAGGAATGCCTTTAGAGGAGTTCAAAAAACAGTTGGATGAAATGGTTGTTGCATTCGCCGACGTAAAAGGGCTGATAATTGATATTAGAATTAACGGTGGCGGTTCACCAGACTTTTTGTGGGCTTTGGTCGGGCGGCTTACTGAGGTGAAACGACTGGTTGGCTATGCCCGTACCCGCGTGAGTAAACCAAAATTCGAGTACACGCCCTGGGGAGCCTATCAGGTGTCCCCCCAAGGCCCCAAGCAACTCATCAAACCAACCGTTCTTTTGACCAGTGGAGCTACTATAAGTGCCGCCGACCATTGCGCCATGTACCTCAAAGATTTTCCCTACGTCAGACTGATTGGGGAACCTACAAACGGCATTTTCTCGCCTATGTTAGGAAAGAAATTGCCTAATGGTTGGGAGGTTTCCTTATCGGATGGCCAAACCGTTAGCAGCAAACGTATCAGTTATGAAGGGAAAGGCGTTCCTGTTGATCGGGTAGCCTTGCATCATCGAAACGATATGTTGCAAGGGCGTGACCCGGTTTTAGAACAGGTCGTCGATTTTCTAAACTTGAATCAATCGGAACTCGCCAAACATACTATTTGCTACGAACAAATTGCTTTAAACTTCTATGCCGACAGCGTACTGACCAATAAGACCTACGGCGATATAACCGCTTATTCCACTGGCTTAGTAGAAGAAGATGCAACCTTGTTAGCTCCATTCGCTACCAAGTGTTATTCGTTACAGTCAGCTTACTGGACTGATGGCGTAGAAAAACGAATTAAAGCCGAGCAAAAAGCGGATTCACAGTTCTATCAGCAAAACGTTGCAAATCGTTTCTACGTGGAACTACGGACACCAATCCGGCCAAAAATGCGGTGGCCCTTTGTCAAGCGTAATGCCCGCCGTTTAACAGTAGCTCATCACATTACTATTGACAATAAGCGATACGTTCGCCTTCACTTAAGCCAGGGCAGTTGGCGTGGAGAGACCGTTTTAGTTGTAGTAGATAGCGCGGGCCGCGTTGTTGAACATTGCTCGCTGACGTACAACTATTTATCTGGTCAACACTATCAGTAATTTTTTAGGAGACTAGTCTTACTCCGCGTAGGCCAGCTTCTCGTCGACACGCTACATGTACTAAAGTCAAATGTAACACCCAGCAACCAGGGCTTTCTGTGGTGACTATTCAGCCCCAGTTGCCATAAGGCGACGCAGATTATTACTGCGGGGCAGGGTTATGTATAGCCGATACGATCTCTTCGGCCCGTATCTTCTGCTGCTGACCGGTTATCATGTTTTTGAGCGACATCTGCCCCGTTTGTACTTCTTCCGAACCAATCAGCACTACGTACGGAATCCCTTTGGCGTTCGCATAGTCGAGCATCTTTTTAACTTTTGCCAGATCCGGATAAACCTCAGCCGCTACATTGGCTTCCCGAAGTCGGGTTAATAACGGCAAGGCGACTCCCCTTGCTTCAGCGTCGAAAGGTACGATAAGCACCTGCGTGCCCTGTCCGGCCGAAGCCGGGAACAGATTCAGTTCATCCATTACGTCGTAAATCCGATCAACGCCGAACGAGATGCCAACGCCCGACAAACCCGGTTGTCCGAACGCGCCCGTCAGGTTGTCGTAACGTCCTCCCCCACTGATGCTACCAATTTGCACCCCGTTAGCTTTCACTTCGAAGATGGCGCCCGTATAATACGATAAGCCGCGCGCCAGGGTTATGTCCAGTTCCAGCCGCGAATCGGTCAACCTGTACTGCTCAACAAACCGCCAAACCTCTTCTAACTCGGCAATACCTTTCTGCGCCGTATCCGACGTATTAAGCCAGCTCTTCAACTGCGTAAGTACGTCGGCCGGGCTACCAGCTATAGTAAACATGGGGGCAAGATTCGTAATGGCCTCTTCAGAAAAACCACGTTCGCGCAATTCGTCCAGCACCCGTTCCTGGCCGATCTTATCGAGCTTATCAATCGCAACGGCCAGCGGTCCCTCCTGCCCGGCGGCTCCAATCGCTTCGGCAATACCCGCCAGCACCTTCCGGTTGTTGATTTTCAGCGTAAAGTCCTGAATGCCCAAGTTGCGAAATACTTCGTGCACCATCAGCACAATTTCGGCTTCGCAAAGCAACGAATCCGTTCCAACTACGTCGGCATCGCACTGATAAAACTCGCGGTAGCGGCCTTTCTGGGGACGATCGGCCCGCCAGACCGGCTGCATCTGATAGCGCTTAAACGGCATCGTCAGCGTATTGCGGTTCATGACGACGTAACGCGCGAAAGGTACGGTCAGGTCATAACGAAGGCCTTTTTCAGAAATCTTGGGCGTAAGTTTTTTATAGCCGGACGTAATGTCCAGCTCGGTCAGTTCAGCAGCAAAGTCGCCGGAGTTCAGAATTTTAAAGAGGAGCTGATCACCTTCGTCACCGTATTTACCCATCAGCGTAGACAGGTTTTCCATCGAAGGCGTTTCGAGCGGCTGAAAGCCGAAACGCTGAAAGGTTTGACGGATAGTGTCAAAAATAAATAGCCGTTTGCGCATTTGCTCCGGCCCAAAATCGCGGGTCCCTTTGGGTAAGGTCGGTTTTTGCATAGGGCAAAATTACGCACCTAACCGAAAAGAACGGACGTACCATTTACTTTGTCTGATAAAAACCTTATTTTTGCGGTCTCATTTGCAGAGACGCTGCATTTTACTAGCAAGAACCGACAAGTTAAAACAATATACCGTCATGGGAGTAACTGAATTGAAGCGGAAAGGCCGCCGGAACCGCGCCGTCGCTAATAATAAGACCAACGCCATCAAACAACTGCTGCGTAAGCCAATCATCAAGAACGTAGACGTAGAAGCAATCAAAGCTTCATTCGCTGAGAAGAAAGCAGCGTAACGTTCAATCTGCCCGGTCCGCTAAGCAACAACGAACCGGCGACTTACTACCTAATCCTCATCTCGACCGGATGAGGATTTTCGTTTTCTACGATTTCCTTCGCGCTTTTTAAACTCCCGGCGCACAAACCGGCGATAGTCGAGCTGGACCCGGTACCGGACGGCCTGCCCAAACAACGACAAGCCGCCGTTGACCAGAATAAGCCCGTAGAGCCCAATCAGAAACCACTGCCGGAAGGGGCCTCCGGTATGTTTAGCATGACCTGCCTCACTTAATACGCACAACCCAGCACCAACCAGCATGAGGCTAATCGGCGCTAACAACAGCCATTTTGTGCGGGTACTCATCCGCTTCACTAATCGGCGGCCGGGGGGTGGAGGAAGCTTTGCCATGTCGTTTACAGCTAAGGTGGTGTACGTTCATAACGTAACCATCCGTTTATTTGTTAACAAGCACGAAACATTAAGATGGATAATCGATGGTTGCTCCGGTCTCCCGAAACCCTTTGGGCTCCCGAATACGTTTCCAGCCCTCGCTTATAAATCCGAAACCGTAACCGATCAGTTGGACAAACGCAGCTTCGATACTGAGCAGACCTACGTAAACACTTTTTTCTTTCCGGGTAGCATCCAGAAAAATCAGTCCCGAAAACAAGAGCAGTGCCCCCACAGCCAGCGCGAACAGCACCGGACTAATCAAGGCCCAGACAGGCACTGAGAATACAAACAGCGTGAACAGAGCCGGGAACGTATGCACCAGCTTTAACTCCGACGGATAATACCGGGATATATTGATCCGGGCCCTGCCGAAAAAACGCAGCTGGCGAAAAAACTGGCCGAAGTTCGTTCGGCGTTTGTGGTAAATAAACGCATCCGCAATCAGTCCGGTTACGAAACCGTTTTCGATAATGCGGATGGCGAACTCAATATCCTCCCCCATCCGGCTGAGTTTATACCCGCCGATCTTTTCCCAGACCTGCCGAGATAGGCCCATATTAAAACTTCGCGGATGGAACGTACCGCCCAAATTTTTTTTGCTACCCCGAATGCCTCCCGTCGTAAACGGTGAAGTCATCGAGTAGCTGATTGCTTTCTGAACGGGCGTAAAATCGGGATGAGCTGCGTCAGGTCCGCCGTATGCATCCAGCCGGGTAGCGGTCAGATACGTAGCGACGGTTTGGAAATAGTGCGGAGGCACCAGCGCATCGGAGTCGAAAATGACAAAATAATCGCCTTCAGCGCGTTGAAAGCCAAAGTTTCGGGTAAACCCCTGGCCGGAGTTTTCTTTAA
Source organism: Spirosoma knui (assembly GCF_054780635.1). Classification (NCBI taxonomy): domain Bacteria; kingdom Pseudomonadati; phylum Bacteroidota; class Cytophagia; order Cytophagales; family Cytophagaceae; genus Spirosoma; species Spirosoma knui. The sequence goes on from NZ_BAAGVY010000012.1 coordinate 157,623, forward strand.
AAAAATAACGGATTCGGAGTCGATCGCCAAAACTAGCTACCACCGCATCTGCTTTCACCGTAGAGCCGTCTTCAATGACCAGCACCTCGAAGTTGTGGTACGTCTGTTGGGTCAGGCTTACCAGTAGTTCGCGCAGTTCGTCCGGACGATTGTAGACGGGGATGATGACGGAAAAAAACATACAAAAAAGGATAGCTGATGGTCGATGCTACGGAATCGGGCACCGACCACTTACTTATGCATTCAAGGCTTCGACCAGCGCTTCTTCGTTTGCCTGGATTACCTGATCAATTAATTCGTCGGTCAAGGCGACCGATACAAACAAGCTTTCAAATTGAGATGGCGCTAAATACACCCCCCGGTTCAACATGGCGTGGAAGTATCGACCAAACAACGGCAAGTCACATGATTTAGCTTCGGCAAAATTCGTCACTGATCGCTCCGTCATGAACAAGGTAAACATAGACCCGATCTGATTGATCGTGTAGTTGAGCCCTGCTTTCTGCAAGCCGTTCTGGAAACCTGTAACCAGTTTCTGGCCGATCTCTTCCAGGCGGGTGTAGACCTCGGGATGCTCGTTCAGGTGACGTAACATGGCCAACCCGGCCGACATCGCAATCGGGTTACCCGAAAGCGTTCCGGCCTGGTAAACCGGTCCGGCGGGCGACACTACGTCCATAATGTCGCGACGGCCGCCGTACGCGCCAACGGGCATACCGCCACCAATGATTTTACCCATTGTCGTCAGGTCGGGCGTAATACCGAATCGTTCCTGCGCTCCGCCTTTGGCTAAGCGGAAGCCGGTCATCACCTCATCAAAGATGAGCACAACGCCATGTTTGTCGCATAGGGAACGAAGACCCTCCAGAAAACCGGGTGCGGGCAGCACACAGCCCATATTGCCGACGACCGGTTCCAGAATCAGAGCCGCTACCTGATTTTGGTTATTGTCGAGGAGTATTTCAACGGCGGCCAAGTCGTTATAAGGCGCGGTTAACGTATCGGCTGCGGTCGCTTTGGTAACGCCCGGTGAATCCGGTACACCCATCGTAACAGCACCACTACCGGCCGCAATCAGGAACGAATCGCCATGACCGTGGTAGCAGCCTTCGAATTTGATGATTTTATCACGACCCGTAAAGCCCCGGGCTACCCGAATAGCAGCCATCGTCGCTTCGGTACCGGAGTTGACCATCCGCACTTTTTCGACCGACGGCACCATGTCTATAATTAACTCAGCCATTTCCACCTCTTTGCGGGTTGGCGCGCCAAACGAAAAGGAATGCTGAATCGCATCCCGAACGGCCTGCTCAACCGGCTCGAAGGCATGCCCCAGGATCATGGGGCCCCACGAGTTGATCAGCTCGACGTATTGCCGACCGTCTTCATCGTAGATATACGGTCCTTTGGCTGACTTGATAAACAGCGGATTGCCACCAACCGCCCGAAACGCCCGAACGGGAGAGTTAACCCCACCCGGAATCAGTTGCTTCGCTTTCTCAAATAATTGTTCGCTCGTGTTCATAGGAGAAAGAACGAAAGAGTGTAAAAGCGAAAGAGGGCTCAAAACCACTCTTTTGCTTTTACACTCTTTCGTTAATTAATTTTTACAAACCGCCCGCTGTCGTACTTCACGATGGGAACGATCTGGTTTTCATTGCTTTGTGTATAATCAAATCCGGACAGTAAATAATCATCCGTGTCTGAACGGAGGCTGGTGCGGTTCCGCAGGCCCGGTCCATTTTTAGCCAGTTGGCGGCCAAAAAACAGCATCATATCATATCCCTGACTGGCGAATACGGAGGGAATTGTGTTCCGAAGCTCCAGATACTGCTCCTGAAAGGCGGTAACCGGCTCTCGCGCCGTATCGATAAAGTCAGGATAGAGCAGATACAGATCTCGTCGGGTAAAGGTCGACAGGGAGTTTTTATAAAAATCGAAAGCGGCAGCGGTAGCCAGTACCGGGCCCGTTACGTGTCGGCGGCTCAGGGCGTCTAATAGCTTAGGACCATCGTCGTCGTTGCTGCTGGACAGGAATATGTGGCTCAGAGAAATACTGGCGCTTGTCGATGCTACGACTGTCGTCGTTGTAGGCCCGGTCGGCTGCATGGCATCGGCAATGGCCTGCGTACTTCCGGTCAGTTTCCGGAAATCCACGATCTGATAATTTAGCCGCTTCAGCTCGGCCTGGTATGCTGTGGCCAACAGCGAATCTTTACGGGTCGTCCCAAAGTAAATAGCCGCTTTACGTCCTCCGCCCAGATTTCGGGCCTGTTCGGCCACACGCTGCGCCTGCCTGGCGAGTGAGGGCTGGGCCAGAAACGACATGGGCTGGTTGGCGACTAACTCGCTGCTCGTTGCGATCGGGTTCAGGAGCAATACGTTATTCTGATTGGCAAAGGCCGAAGCAATGCGATTTGGCTCTACGTATAGTGGGCCGATGATTAGATCGGTCTGCGCAAACGCCGGGCTGTTCACCAGTTCCAGCGTTTTGTTGGCGTCATTATCTACGTCGTAGGCAAACAGATTCACCGTAATCCCTTCTTCCTGCAGTTTGTCTTTAGCTAACTTAATTCCATTGTACAGATCGTATACGTATTGATTCGCCCGTAACCGCTTGTCCGCGTCGAAATCCTCTAATCGGAATGGAAACATCACGGCTACATTGTAATAGCCTTTCGCCCGGGCCGGTCGACTGGTCTGAGGAGTAGTTGGCGTTGGTCGCGCTGTTGTTGTGGTTGACGCAGGCACCGTAGTCGGTCGGGATGAGGCCGTGATCGGCACCCCAAAGCGATTCGTTAACCGGTCTGACAATTCCAAGTCTTCTTTATCGCTGGATGATCGCTGAATCAGATCAATTAAAGCCAATCCAATGATTCGATCTTCCGGAAACTCCCGGTTCATCTGCTTCAACCGATTCAAATCTGTAATCTGCCGGATAAAATGCTGTTCCAGTTTTGCTACGTCGGCCCGCAGTGCCGGATCGCCAATACGCTGCATCTCCGTCAGGCCGTCTTCAAACTGACCGGTTTCCATGCACACAGCCCCGAATAGATAACGTGCTTCGTCCATCTTCCGCCAGTCGGGGTAGCGGTTCATGAGCTGCTTCAGCATCAAACGCGACTGGCCGAAGTAACGCTGCCGAAACGCAGCAATGGAATAGTAATAATGCGCGTAAGGAGCGAGAGGACCATCCCGTTGAATAATCGCGTTCAGCTCCGATTTAGCCCGGTCGTAGTCGCCCGTCTGAACGAGCCGAACCGCAGCCTTATAGCGTTTCTGGGCATCAGCTCCTACCTGCCCAACAGCCTGCTGCTGACTCACAAGCCAGATCAGACTGCCTGCCAGCAGTTTAAACCAATAAAGTCTCTCGTTCATGTTTTTTTGGGTTAATGCACAAAAGCAACGCGGTAGCGTTGCTTTTGGTAAGCGCTTAGGCCGTTTGTTTCTAAACGTCTTATCGGCTCGTTATGTAAACAGGCTCTGTAGACTTCTAACTAAACTTTACTTCTTCTGTTTTGCTTTCCGCTGCGCTTCTTCGGCCTGTTTCCTGGCCTCATCGGCTGCGGCCAGCTGCTTTTGCAGAAGCGCTTGGAAACCACCCGGCTTTTTGCCCTCACCCGCTGCGTTCTTCCGACGGTTTTCGTCGAGTAACGCTTTGATCTTATCCTCGTCTACAAACCGGCGAATCAGCTGCTGCTGCGCAATTGTCACTACGTTCGATACGAAGTAGTAGAACGTCAGACCAGCGGGATACGAGTTCAGCACGAACATAAACATCAGCGGGAACACGTAGCTCAGCGCCTTCATGTTCACTGGCCCCGGCTGTGTCGGCGTCGTCTGGTTGTTGTAATACGCGTACGCAATCGATGAAGCGGTCATCAAGACGGTAAACAAACTCAGGTGACCACCGATAAAAGGCAACTGCGGGAACGTAATAAAGGCGTCGTAAGTGGAAAGATCAGGAGCCCATAAAAACGTTTTCTGCCGCAACTCAATCAGGTTCGGGAAGAGCATGAAGAGGGCGAACAGAATCGGCATGGTAGCCAGTACCGGTACGCAGCCACTCAGCGGGCTTACGCCTACTTCCTGGTACAGCTTCATTTGCTCTGACTGCTGCTTAGCCATGTCGTCGCCCACGCGCTCCTTGATCTCATTGATTTCGGGAGCCAGCACGCGCATTTTCGCCATACTCACGTACGACTTATAAGTTAACGGCGTTAGAATCAGCTTCACAAACACCACCAGGGCAATAATCAGCAGCCCGTAGTTCGAGATGAACTTCTCCAGCAGGTTGAAAACCGGCACGAAGAAATACTTGTTGATCGGCTTCAATACCGAGTAGCCGAGATACACGTTCTGGTCGAACTCCGGCGCTACGTTCCCCAGCAGTTGAAAGTCGTTTGGACCGTAGAAGAACTTGTACTGGCCCTTCCCCGATTTGACGTCAGCCATCGGCAACGACACATCGGCAATGGCCGTTTTCACGACACTAGTATCCGTTGGGTCAACCAAGGCTTTAAAATTGGCTTTGGTCAGCGGGCTGTTCTGGGCCACAAAACCCGACAAAAAGTATTTGTGTTTAATAGTAAACCATTTAACCGGCTCTTCGAGCGTGGCCTCCTGGCTACTTTCGCCTTCCGTGAGTTTATCAAAATTCTCGTCGGCCGTCAGGTAATTGATAGTGGCGGCCCGGCGGTTATTCAACAAATCGTTTTCGTACTGGCGCATTTTATCTTCCCAGTAGAATCGGATGTTATCGTTGGTAACCGTATTGTCGAGACCATTAACTTTTAAGCCATAAGCGATTTCGTAGCCTTCAACGGGCAGGGTGTATACCTGCTCGACCGACTGCCCCGCTGCCACCTCAGCCCGGAACGTAATCTGCTGCGGCTGACTGCCTACGCTGCCACTCTGGGTGCTCGTTTGGTAATACAGTTTGTGCAGATCGACCTTACCCCGATTGGTCGGCAATTCCAATACCGTCCGGCTGCTCTGCGCATCAATCAGGACGAGTGGCTTCTGATCGTAGGTTTTATAATTCTTCAGAACCACTTCCTTCACACGCCCCCCCTGGGTGCTGAAGGTCACCTTCATGTCTTTATTTTCTACGACTACATCCTGCGCCTGTCCAGAAGCCACTGTCGCAAAGTCACCGAATTGCTGGCGGGCAACGGCCGAATCAAGGGGTTGTTCCGCTTTAGTAAGAGCAGCTTGAGCCGCTGACGCCGTAGTGGGCTTTGTCGTCTGTGTTTTTTGGGCCGGTTCCTTCTCGGGCGCGGGCTTCGGTACCAGAAGCTGGTAACCGACCAGCATCGCCATGATCAGGACAATGCCAATTAATTGATTACGATCCATGTATGTATTTTACGAAATTCGATCTACGATGTACGACGTTTACCTGCGAGTATGAAATCGTAGTTCGTACATCGTAGATCAGCGCGTAAAATTACGCCAATTCGCCCGCTTAATCAACCAAATCAGCGGTTTCTACAGGAGCGGTGCGGCCAGGAGTCTCACTGGTGCGTTTCTGCTGACTATAGGCAAGTGCGGCCCGCACGAACTGCACGAATAAAGGGTGTGGATTCATCACGGTGCTTTTCAGTTCGGGGTGAAACTGAACGCCCACAAACCAGGGGTGGTTCGCCATTTCGACAATCTCAACCAGACCAGTATCGGGATTAATTCCCGTTGGGCGCAGTCCTGCCCGCTCAAACTGATCGAGATAATCGTTATTGAACTCGTAGCGGTGCCGGTGACGCTCGCTGATCTGGGTTTTCCCGTAAATATGGTGCGCCAGTGAATCACGTTTCAACTTACAGGTATAAGCCCCCAGCCGCATCGTGCCTCCCTTATCGGTGATGCTCTTTTGCTCTTCCATCATACTGATGACAGGACTGGTTGTATGCGGCTCCATCTCTGTTGAATGCGCATCTTCAATACCCATTACGTTACGGGCGTACTCGATAACGGCCATCTGCATACCCAGACAAATACCCAGGAACGGAATGCCGTGTTCACGAACGTACCGTACGGCGTTGATTTTGCCTTCGATGCCGCGCTCCCCAAAACCAGGGGCAACCAGCACCGCGTCCAGTTCGCGCAATACTTCGGCGCAGTGGTGCTCATCAACCAGGGTTTCTGACTGAATCCATTCCAGTTGCACTTTGCATTCGTTGGCTGCACCCGCGTGGATAAACGATTCAGCGATGGACTTATACGCATCTTTCAGTTCGACGTACTTACCCACCAGCCCAATGCGAACGGTATCGCCGGGGTTTTTAAGTCGCCCCAAAAAGCTTTTCCAGGCGTCCAGATCCGCGTCCTTGTCGTTGTAGAGGTCAAGCATGTACAGCGTGCGCTGATCCAGTCGCTCCTTCTGCATGAGCAGCGGTACGTCGTAAATCGTTTCAGCATCGATCGCTTCGATAACTGAGTTTACCTGCACATTACAGAACAAGGCAATTTTCCGGCGAATGTCCTGCGGCAATGCGTGCTCCGTACGGCACACAATGATGTCGGGCTGAACGCCATTTTCGAGCAGCATCCGTACCGAGTGCTGCGTCGGTTTGGTTTTTAATTCGCCCGCCGATTGCAGATACGGCACGAGGGTCAGGTGAATGACCAGCGTATCTTTCTCCCCGAGTTCAAACTTCAGCTGACGAACGGCTTCAACAAAGGGAAGCGATTCGATGTCGCCGACGCAGCCCCCGATTTCGGTGATCACGATGTCGTATTCGCCCGTATCACCCAGCAACCGAATATTCCGTTTGATCTCATCGGTGATGTGGGGGACAACCTGCACCGTCTTACCCAGGAAATCGCCCCGCCGTTCGCGCGTGATGACATTGTTGTAGATACGTCCCGTGGTGATGTTATTCGCCTGTGACGTGGGCCGGTTCAGGAACCGCTCGTAGTGCCCAAGATCAAGATCGGTTTCCGCTCCGTCGTCGGTGACGTAGCATTCGCCATGTTCGTACGGATTGAGTGTACCGGGGTCGATATTAATGTACGGATCGAATTTCTGGATCGTTACCGTAAGTCCCCGTGATTGAAGAAGTTTGGCCAGTGAAGAGGCTATAATGCCTTTGCCAAGTGATGAAGTTACCCCGCCCGTAACAAAAATATATTTTGCGGATTTTGGTCCCGTAGCCGCCATGATTGAAACCTGATTTGGTCGTTACGGGATATAAAGGTAGATAAAATAAACCAGAAAACGGTTTTAAAAAATGGGAAAATGTTGGGGGTAGCGGCTAAGCCGTTGGTCGTCAACGGATGGCATCGAAGCTGTCGACATTCTGGCTACAACCGGTCTTCAGCGCTCAGTTTATAAGCGGCATATAGAGTAAATGGCTGTACTCAGGGGTGGTCTTCAACGGCTTTGTGGGCTATTCCTCAACCCCGCTTACCGGTTACTAAGTCGTAAGACCCAATAGTTGTTTAGTGAAAAAATAAGTGGGAGACTTGCAGCGGAAATTAACTCTTCCTCAAGCGGTTAGTCAACATAACCGGCTTCCATAACCAACCAACAAAATCAATGAACCAACAACCATCTAGTGCGTTTATTGCGGCCTCTTGGGCTGCGCTTATTGCGGGTATTTTAGCGTTTAATATTGGCCTCTGGAATGCCCAGATGCCCTTGAACGAAAAAGGCTATTATTTCACTGTGCTGATGTACGGTTTGTTTGCCGCCGTTTCTGTCCAGAAAAGCGTACGCGACCGGATCGAGGGTATCCCCGTCACAAACGTGTATTACGGTATTAGCTGGCTATCTGTGATTCTGGCCATTCTGTTGCTGACGGTAGGGTTGTGGAATGCCAGCCTGACCCTAAGCGAAAAAGGATTTTATGCCATGTCGTTCACGCTGAGCATGTTCGCAGCCATTGCCGTACAAAAAAATACGCGCGATAGTCAGACGGGCGACCGCACCCCATCGTCGGCTCGTTCGGTGAGCAGTCTTGAGTAACTACCTGCCAGGTTATAAATAAAACGGCCTTACTGGAGAGTAAGGCCGTTTTTGTATCAATCAGGTTTGTAACCAACTACTTACCCTGGGTCAGTTCGCGCTCTTCGTAGGCCAGTCCATACTGTTTTAAGACGTCGTTAGGAACACCATCCCACTGGTTGGGCGTGTTACCGACATAGCCGATGTCCTTGATACCCATCTGGCTGGTGTAAAAGCCGGAAGCGACCAGATTCCGCATCATGCTGAAGAACGCAGCGCCCTGCGTCATGTCCGGCTTGGCCGTAGCCGGATACGCAATCTGTTCGACCAGGTCGATCTGCTGCGCTTTTGTGCACTGAACAAACTGCTTGCCGTAACGTTTCACGCTAGTGTTATCCAGCCAGCGAATTCCGCCCCGCATTGGGGTCTGGTTGCGGGGCTGATCTTTCATCATAAATTCGATGAACGCGGGCACCCCGGCCTGTGAGGCACTTCCTGACCGTTCATCGGCGGGAATAATAATGTCGCCCAGCACCGTTACGGTCTGTAGCTCATGGGGCGTAAAAAACTTTTCGGCGTGCAGTTTAGCATCACGCTCAGCTTCAAACTTTTGTCGGCCGCCCGGCACCTTGAGTGGTTTTACATCCGGTGGAGCCGGTACTGCCGCTTCGACGGGCGCGACTGCAAATCCCAGTGCCGTGGCAGGTATCGTTTTGAGAATGTCTCTGCGTTTCATAGACGTAGTTGCTTATACGGTCTCCCGATCAGTCTGCTGATACGTAGTTACGTTGGTAAAATCAGCCGCAGCAGACGGAACAGGAAGGCGCAGTGTTAGATATTCTTTTGTTTAACTTGATCGATCAGGTATTCGGAGGTGCGCATCGACGAGGCCAGGATCGTCCACGTTACGTTCTTATCGCCCTGCGAAGGGAACGGAGCGGCATCGACCACAAACAGGTTTTTCACATCGTGCGCCTGCTGAAACTTATTCAGCGCCGACGTTTTGGGGTCGTTACCCATGCGGGCGGTACCCACCTCGTGGATGATCTTGCCCGGCTCGGCCAGACCGTAGTTGTTGGCCGCGTTCGGTTTGGCTCCTAAAGCAATACCGCCCATCGAGTGAATGATCTCCTCGAACGTATCCTGCATGTGCTTGGCCTGTTTGATCTCGTAATCCGACCATTTGTAATTGAACCGGAGGACGGGGATACCGTATTTATCCACTACGTTCGGATCGATTTCGCAGAAGTTACTTTCCAGCGGTACAGGTTCGCCCCGACCGGCCATACCGACGTAAGCACCGTAGAAACGCCGGTAGTCGTCTTTCAGGCTGGCACCGTAACCACCACCGGGTTTCATTTTACCGTCGCGGCCGGGAATCATGCCGTTCAGTTCTTCAACGCCCCAGCCGAATCCGTAAGCAGGCATACCCATGCCACCCCAATATTCAATGTGGTAGCCACGGGGGAAATCCAGTTTCTTGTTGTCCAGCCACCAGGGCGTAAAGACGTGCATACCACCTACCCCATCTTCGTTATAGCGCTTCCGGTCCATCAGGGCGGGGATGAATGCCGAGCGGGAAGCTCCGGTCGAGTCGTTGATGTATTTGCCGACAACTCCGCTGCTGTTAGCCAGACCCGTTGGGAACCGGGCTGACTTGGAATTTAAGAGCAGCCGGGCTGTTTCACCGGCGCTAGCCGCCAGAACTACCGTTTTGGCTTTTACGGTTACCTCCTGCAAGGTTTGCGTGTCGACGTAACTAACGCCGGTGCAAAGTCCGGTAGCCGGGTCGGTTACCACTTCGCGCACCATCGCTCCGTTAATCAACGTAACGTTGCCGGTTTTCATGGCGGGCTTGACCAGTACCGACGACGACGAGAAATCGGCATAGGCCTGGCACGCCCGACCGCACTGGCTACAATAGAAGCAGGCACCGCGTTCGTTGTTGATCGGCTTGGTCAGAATGGACAGACGCGACGGTATTACCGGAATACCGATGCTGCGGGCTCCTTTCCGAATCATCAGCTCGTGCAGACGCGGCTTTGGGGGCGGCAGGAAGATACCATCGGGTTCGCTTGGCATATTCTCCACCGAGCCAAATACACCGATTAGCTTATCGACGCGATCGTAAAATGGCTTGATGTCGTCGTAACCGATCGGCCAGTCTTCGCCGACGCCGGTCATGCTTTTCCGCCGAAAATCGTCGGGCGCAAACCTGAGTGAGATACGTCCCCAGTGGTTGGTACGTCCGCCCAACATACGCGAGCGGAACCAGTAGAACTCGGTGCCTTTGGCGGTCGTGTAGGGCTCTCCTTCAATGTCCCAGCCACCCCAGGCGGCATCGAAATCGCCAAAAGCCCGGGTGGTACCCGCTCCGCGCCGGGGCGACTCCCAGGGCCACTTTAATTGCGTGATATACTTTGGATCGGCTGGGTCGAAATAGCCGCCTGCTTCCAGCAAGACAACTTTAGCCCCCGCTTTTGCAAGCATATAAGCCGCCATGCCTCCTCCGGCTCCAGAGCCGACGATAGCCACATCATACTGTGCCGGGGCTTTTTTAATCTGAATTGGGTCCATGCAGAAAATACGGTTTTACGGAATTGTTCAGAATACGAATTAAAGATACAACATAAACGTGAAGCCGCTGTCAGGTAGCAAATCAATCGCCCGCCCCCGACTCCCCGGCTCAGGGTAACTCTTCCAGCATCAGGTCTTTGTACGCGACTTCAGCTTTGCCTCCGCCGTGAATTTGCAGACCAATGATTCCCGACTGCGGAATGGCCGCATCAGGTTCGGTGTAATCGACGGTTGGTTGTCCATTCAGCCAGAGCCGGATGCGCCGTCCTTCGCACCGGATGTGGTACTCATTCCAGTCGTTACGTTTCAAAATGTGTTTCACCTGATTCGAATCGGGAGCGACTAAGGTTTTGTTACGTCGGGATTCGTCGTACAGTCCACCCCAGTAGCCATCGCCTAGGTCGGCCTGGTAGCCCGTCATTTCGTGGGCTGGGTTGGTTAACCGCTGGCTCCGGAACTGCACTCCCCCGTTGATAAAACCGGCGGTACCGATCAGCTTCCATTTCAGCTTCAGATCGAAATTAGCGTAGCTCCGGGTTGTGCACAGAAAGTCATTTTTAGGAACGGTCTGCGTGAGAGAACCGCCCACCAGCGCTCCATCCCGGATGCGCCACAAACCCGTCGTGTCGCCTTCCCAGCCCCGAAAGGTTTTGCCGTCGAATATAGGAGTTGGCTTCACGGCATGGCCGCCAAACCACGCACAAAAACTGAGGGTAGTGAGTATACAGAATTGAACAATGGCATTCATAAGACCACTTGTTACGTATCGTTAACAGGTATAGAAGCGGCCGAACAGCCTGTTTTACCTGTATTGGGGCATTTAATCGAATAAATACCAGTCAACGCCAAACGCGAAACCCCGGCGCATTTGCAGGAAATCAGGTGCTACAAAGTAACCGGGCGCAAATACGCCCTCGTTGGCATGGGTGAGTTTGACAAACAGCCGCGTTCGGTTGACCCGCAGGTTCGCGTACAGATCAGCCAGCACGTAACCTTCTACCCGCTGCCGGTTTTGCAGATAAAACTGCTGCGTAACGGGCATATACGCATCGGCATAATAGGGCGACTTGTAGTGCAGATCAATACCCGCCTGTATATAGAGGACCTTGGCGTACAGAAACTCATACTGAAGCCGGGTATTCATAAAGAACGGTGGCGTTCGCAGAATATCGGAACGGGACTGAACGGTATAATAGGCCTGCCCCGAAACCAGAAATTTTCCTAACTGAAGATGATAACCCAATCCGGTACGTAATACACTAAAAGAACCAGAAGCCTGCCGGGCTACGGCGTTCGTATCGAAATATGTGTAGTTGCTCAGCAAGTAGTAGTCGATGCCCGGCTCGACTCGTAGTTTCTTGTACCGCAGGTTCAGCTTACCATACGCATAGTTATAGCCGCGCAGCTTGAAATCGTTACGCCAGAAGTAAATCATACTCTGGAAGCGCTCCTGCAACAGCGTTGGCTGCACCAGCATGGCCGTGTAGCCGGCCGTTAAGAACTTGCTGTCGAACTGCCCCTGCAATCGGAACCCACCGCCGACCTGGTATTCGGCCTCGGCCGTTACCTGCGACAGACTGTCCGGGAAATAGTAGCCCAGCCAACCGCCCAGAAACGTTTCGACTCGTCGGGTTTCGTATTCGTTGAAGTTGATGCGGGAGGTATTGTACCGCGTATACTGCCCAAAGATCCGGCTGCGTAGGTAAGCCCGGTAATTGAACGCGGACCCCCCGCGCCGGTAAACGCCTTTGAGACCGAACTGGTTTTCGACCTGCCGGAATCGGGCTTCCTGAAAGATGCGGGACGTATCGCCCTGGATGAACGGATAAAAGCGCCGGACTGAATTATCGAGTAACGTAACCGACTGGTTCAACCGTAGAGTGTCGTCCTGGTAAAAGTTCTTCTGCCGCCGGTAATCGAGTCGGTGATACAACTGAAACCCCTGATCCAGGACGTATTGGTGGTACACGTGCCAGTCGTTGCGGATTTCCCAGCCGTGCGGTCCCTGCACCCGAAACTGCGAATCGCCACTTCGCAGGATCGGATCACCGGTATAGTTATAGACGATCGGTGCCCCTTCGGCCGTTTCTCCGGGCAACACGCCCCCCTGCTCGTCGAAGCTGTGATTCATATTAATGAAGTGCATCAGCAGGGTGTACTTATCGTTTTTGGAGCGGTAGTTGGTATGCCCCAGAAATCCCCAGTTCTGCGCCAAAAGTTTATTTGGATCATTGGGGCCACTAGTGCCAAACTGCTTCTGCGACGTAAAGCGCTGGGCGTTGAATCCGACATTCCAGCGGGGCGAAATGTTCTGCGAAAAGTCGAAGCGCAGGATGTTCTGATTCCGTCCGCCCAAGGCCAGATACATATCCGTAAACGGCGACTTCGTATCGAAATAACGTACGCCCATCGTTTGGTAAGCGTAGGGCGAAAACACGTAATAACCGGTTTGAGCCCCCAGTTGCTGCGGTACCTGCACAAATACCGGCCGCATGGGCGTTCCGAGCGTTCCTAAATCCTGGTACTGGTTCTGGCTCCGCTGTACGTACGTAAACCGATGGGCATCGTCCATCGTGGTATCGACCGTGTATAACTTTTTACGGTTATTAAAAACGTCCTCCTCCAAAAAGAAGCGGGTCGACTTCGGCCCGTATATGACTTTGGTTGAGTCATCAATCCCGTTGTTGCTGGTGGTTGCGCTGGAGAAGGACCCTGGTCGCCCCTGCTGGCCACCAAACCCGCCGGGAAAGCCATTGGGCAACTGCGTACCACCGGGGAACTGCTGCGCCCAGGCGGTATGCGTGAGACTAACAAAAAAAAGTACGCAGAAAAGAAGTCGATTCATTGCCTCAAAAATACGCTAAATCGCCGTATGGCCGAACGTAGGGGTAACTGGTTAACGATTTTTAAGGAGTTGCCGGGTCAGATAATCGGAAAAATTCTCACCGGCCCGTTCCAGAAACGTCATCCCGATGGGCAGGATATAGAAAGGCCAGGTGTTTCGCTGTTCGGGCGTGAGCAGCGCATCGAGTTTAACCCAGTCTTTTTCGGTGGTTATTACCGCTGCTTCGGTTGGCAGATCGGCCATAATTCGGTCAAGATCAGCCTGCGTGTACGTGTAATGATCAGCGAACCGGTAGTGATTCAGAAGTTGAAACGTCTGGCGAACGTATCGTTCCAGCGGATCGGCATTGGCCAGACCCGATACTAATACAACTTCCCTTAATCCGGGTGCGACAGGTCGGCCGCTAAACGCGACTGGCTGTCCATACTGCAGCCCGGCGAAGAAAATCGGCGTCTGCGGTCGGGCGTATTGCCGAATCTGGCAGGCCATACGTTCCTGATCAGCATCGGAGAGGGTAAGCGGGCATTTCGTGACCACCACCGCATCGGCCCGGTCGGCTCCTCGTCTTGGTTCCCGAAGCCGCCCGGCCGGAAACGGATAATCAGTATAGAACGGCCGGTTAAAATCCATCAGCAGGATATTCAGTTGCGGCCGCACAGCCCGGTGCTGAAACACATCATCGAGCAGGATCAGCGACGTTTCGGGATGGAGTTCCAGTAAACGCTGGATGGCCTCGGCCCGGCGTTCCCCTACGCAGACGCGCACCTGCTGTTTAAATTTCCGGTATAGCTGCAGCGGTTCGTCCCCGATGGTTGCGGCAGTATCGGAATCATCGGCAATCCGAAAACCCGTTGTCTGTCGGCCATATCCCCGGCTGAGCGTAGCCGCTTCGAAGAGCGTAGTAGCACCGGTTGCGGCATACCATTTAATCAAAAATTCGACCATGGGTGTCTTTCCGGTGCCGCCAACGGTCAGGTTACCTACCCCGATTGTGTATATTGAAGGCAAATAGTGTTGGAACAACCCATTGTCGAACAACCAGTTACGCGCCGTCGTTATCAACCCATAAATTCCACTGAGTGGAAGGAGTAACCAGTTATTCACTCAACGTATCGCTAATATTTTCGTAATATTGCCTTTTCCAAGCAGCCAAAAGTAGTACTTTTAGGATTGTGATTACCCGCCCTCACCACTTGTTACAATGAGTCTTAAGGTCGACTACCTCAAATACACGTTGCATTTTCGCTTCGAAGCGGGTACGTCGCGCGGTATCCTGACCGAGAAGACGTCGTATTTGATCAGACTCTATGACGACGAGCATTTAGCCGTTGTTGGCTACGGCGAATGTGGCCCGCTGGTGGGCTTAAGCTACGACGACCGGGCTGATTTTGAAGAGCGTTTAGGCGAGTACTGCCAGGAATTCAACGCGCTTGACCTTCAGCTCTTTAGCTGGAACGTACCCATCATCCTGAATCAACTGATCGGCCAGCAGTTTCCGAGTATTTTATTTGGTTTTGAAACCGCCATGCTCGATTACCTGGCGGGTGGTCGACGGGTCTTGTACACCAACGATTTTTCGGACGGGAACCGTTCGCTGCCTATCAACGGCCTCATCTGGATGGGTAGCCCAGCCTTTATGCGGCAGCAGATTGAAGAGAAACTCAGCGCGGGATACACGACGCTTAAGCTGAAGATTGGCGCTATTGATTTTGAGCAGGAGTGCGACCTGCTGGCCATGATCCGGGACCGCTTCACTCCCGAACAGATTACGCTCCGGGTTGATGCCAACGGCGCGTTTCGCCCCGACGAAGCTATGGCCAAACTCGAGCGGCTGTCGACCTACGGGCTGCATTCGATTGAGCAGCCCATCCGCGCGGGTCAGACGGAGCTAATGGCCGAATTATGTCACCATACGCCCCTGCCTATTGCCCTCGATGAAGAGCTGATCGGGCAGATGGAGTACGTCCATAAGTTTCGGCTACTGAAGAAGATTCAGCCCCAGTACATCATTCTGAAACCGACCCTGCTGGGTGGCCTGCGCCATTGCGACGAGTGGATCGAGCTGGCCGGGCGGCTCAATATTGGCTGGTGGATTACCTCGGCGCTGGAGTCAAACATCGGGCTGAATGCCATTGCTCAATACGTTTCTCAGTTCAAGAATCTGATTCCGCAGGGATTGGGTACGGGCCAGCTCTACCAGAATAATTTCGATAGCCCGCTCACCATTGAACAGGGCCACCTGCGTTACAACGCTACTCAAGCCTGGGATCTAAGTCCTTTAGGGTTAGGTACTATGCAGTCGCGATAATCGGCTACTCACCTATAGTATATCGGTGCGTATTGCTGACGCCTATGCGACACAAAGGCATCAGCAATACAAAATACCCGGAATCTATTCCTTGTGAACGGGTGAACTGTTGTGTACGAGAGCCTCTCCCTCCGGAACACTTATGCTACAGGCAGAAACTCTTTCTTTCGCAGTAGGCTGGCGCTTAGCGACGTAATGACCAACCCAACCGGGAAGATTTCCATAAAAGTCATGGCAAAACGCACCAGCGGATTTTTATAGGCCTCGGCACTCTGCCGGAATTCGTTCATGGCTTTGGTGATTTCCGCCGGGCTGGCTCCACTGTCTTTCAGGCCTAACTCGGTATGCCGGGCGGCCATGTCCATAAAATCCGGAAAAACCGTGTTGTAACAAATTTCCCAGGCGACGCAATACAGCAGTGAAGCGACCAGCGTAATGAGCATACCTACTTTAAAGGCCGTGCCGAAGGTGATGAATCCACCCGCGTGATTATCCCGGTAGGACTTGATGCCAAAGAAGATCAGCGACAAGGCAATGACCATGGTGGCATACCCCACCCATATACCATTGTCAAACGTAATGGTTCCGTTCTGCCACAAGGGAACGTTAACGGCAAACATGCCGCCCACAATAGTACCGGCGATCAGACCGTAGGTTAAAACGATTTTTTTCATGGTTGTTTTTTGGTCAAAACAAGCCAAACTGTTAATCACCTCCCTCACCCAAAAGTATGATTTGTGCCATGACCCGCTGAATCACCCGTTTGGACTAGGCGATCAGCCCTAGCTCCTTGGCTTTCTGGATAGCCTGGGTTCGGCGCTTCGCGTCCAGTTTCAGAAACAGGTTCGAGGTATGCGTTTTAACGGTATTGAGGGAAACAAAGAGCGTATCCGCAATCTCCTGATTCGACAGTCCCTGCGCCATCAGTTCCAGTACTTCGTACTCGCGTTTGCTGATGCCGACCGTTTCCGGAAGTACCCCATTGATTCGACTGTCTGCGGGCACTACGATCACTGGTTTGGTTCGGGTAAGTTTCAAACCCGCCCATACGCCCAGGGCCGTAAACAGAATGGCAACTGTTCCAAGGTATATTTCCAACGGCAGCATGCGTACCAAAAATCGGTATTCCAACAGCTTGAGGGCCGTAACTAAGCCCGCCAGTGCTACGCTATATAAAAGAATGGTCCGTTTCATGCCGTAAAATCAGCCACGAAATGTTGCGCTGGTGACTACAAAAACCAAGAAATCGACGCATCCGTCAAGGGTTGTGACACCTAACCACCCCGGCTCAATTTTATACCCAGTCGATTCCTTTACGTAGCCGTTGTAGCGTCTGCTCTTCGCGGCTGTTCGGTTCAGGATGATGATCGTAGGTCCAGTTAGCTTGCGGAGGCATACTCATCAGAATCGACTCAGTACGTCCGTTGGTTTCCAGACCGAACTTGGTGCCCCTGTCCCACACCAGATTAAATTCCACGTATCGCCCCCGACGTAATAGCTGCCAGTTGGTTTCGCGCTCTCCGTAGGGCAATTCGCGATTCTGTTGCATAAAGTGGGTATAGATCGGCGCAAATGCGTTACCTACGTCCTGCACAAACGCGAACAGACTCGCCTTATGGGCTGCATCCGAAGGTTTCAGATAATCGAAGAAAATACCGCCGACCCCACGGGTTTCCTGCCGGTGCGGTATGTAAAAATAATCGTCGGCCCAGGGCTTAAACTTCGGGTAGTAACTGGCGTCGTGCCGGTCGCAAACCGTTTTAAGTTGCTGATGAAACCACCGAGCATCTTCGTCGACTACGTAATGCGGAGTTAAATCGATGCCTCCTCCAAACCAGCTATGGCCCGTACTCATCTCGAAATACCGGACATTCATGTGAATGATGGGGACCATTGGATTGCGCGGATGCAGCACGATGGATACGCCGGTGGCATAAAACTCAGCCGGTTGGGTCAGATTGAGCGACCGTAACGTAACTTCGGTAGCCTCGCCGTGTACGGCCGAAAAGCCGACCCCGCCTTTTTCGATCACCGCTCCATTCTCCAGGGTTCGTGAGCGTCCCCCGCCCCCACCGGGTCGTTTCCAGGTATCTTCCCGAAAGGTTCCTGTTCCATCGGCTTCGACCAGGGCCTGGCAAATGCGATCCTGTAAGTCGGTGAAGAACGCCGTTATGGTTTCTTTAGAGGTGAGTTGGTCTGAAATCATACCGTAAAGATAAGACCTATTTATTCAGCCAGCCTCAGGGCGTAGCGAACCGGGCGGGGTTTGTCGATCATCAGGAGTAGCCCTTGTTCGGCCATCTGCCGGAGTAATTTACCCGCCCGATAGGCCGATACGTTGATCAGCTTGGCGAACCGATCGGCGGTGATGTTATCGTTTTTGCGCAGGTACTGGATCAGCGTGCGCGCCATCGGCGACCGGATCAGTTCGCCATCGGCAGCCTCGGGGGTAATAATGAGCTTGTTGGTCGGTACAGACTTGTCTCTTGCCCTGACATAAATGGTACGCTTTCCGGCTTCGTCGATAGCCTGATGTGGCTTTTCGCTGCTTTCTGCTACGGTAATGATCAGGACTTTTCGGCCATCGGGGCTTATCGTCTCGTAGCTGACACTCAGCGCTGGTTCGATCAGGCTATCGGTAGCATCCTCGATTTTGCGAACTTCCCTGAACTCCGACGGTACGCCGACAATCTTTCCGTCGTCGGTTACGCCGATCAGCAACGTACCACCCGACGTATTGGCGAAAGCGGCCAGGGTACGGGCAATGCGATGCGCCGACGAAATCTGACGCTTAAACTCTAATCGATTGCTTTCGCCCTGCTCAATAAGCTCGTCAAGTTGGTTGCGGGTCATGTCAGGATAACCAGGCGCTGGTTCTTTTGTTGCTTCGCCCGATCAGCAGTTGCAGAACGTACTATCAACGAAGGTTCGGTTGCCATTTATGTTGATGTAGTAGCAGCCCTTTGGACTCCGGTTGAGCTGATGCCCGTTGTACGTACTTCCGGTACATTCAATATCGACGGCTTCGGTACTATCGCACGAAAAGGCCGTAACGGAAAATAAGGCGATGATATAAAGGTATTTCTTCATGAATCTGGAATCACTACGTAGCAGACGGTCCCGCTGGTTTTGCGCTCTTCTTCCGATGAGTTACGGGGTGTTTGCTACGTTCGTCTTTCGGTATAGTTGGTAAAAATAACGGGCCAAGGAGCCAAATCAAACGTTATAATCTTCTTTTAACCTCGCTCGGCTGCACCTTGACTCAACAGATAAAACGGCCATCGGCCCTAAATCGTATAGCCCACTACGTTCGTGTAAGTCACTGTTTGGTCCGCTCTCGTTTCTATTTGATTCACTCCTAAAAAATATATGAAAAACATGTCACTAGTGGCTTTCTATTGGCATGTAAAGTGCATAGTATTCGGTGACAATGTAATCCTGATACTTGCAAAGGGATGGAAGCAGCTATACAAAACAAATTCCTCAAGCTCATCGATTTCGCCATGCGAAACCACTGGGTCATTCAACTGAAGCATAAAAACAGCTGGCGTACCGTTGAGCCCTACATTGCGGGGGTTCACCAGGGCACTCATTCCACCAGTCTCTACGGCTATTGCCGGGATGTGGTACCTTCTCCCAAAGACGGCAACACGCGCTGGCAGGTCTTTCCGCTCAATGAGGTGGAAGATGTCGAACTTACCTTTTACGAATTTTCCACCCGCTACGACTACGGGGGCACGTTCGATCCCATCCATCCCATCTATTTCAAGGTAGACTGACAGATTGGGGTTTAGGTCGAGGGACATAACGCCTGGCAGTTCCGCTCATCCAGACGGTTGACCTCTCATCCAAAAACCGCTAATTACCGCAACGTTTCACCCGAACGAGTCGTCTTTAGGATGGACTGTCTTCCAGACACTCGTAAAAGTTGAACGCCGAAAGATCGGGCCGGTTGCGTCCGATCTTTTTTGTTGGATGTAACAGTTTAGATGCAACGTCAGCCGATTTTCCCTGTCTTTTACCCGAACCGGTTGCGGCCAGCCCGTGACAGGTGTTTAAGTTAAGAAGTAGTATAGCAAAGCCGGATCAGTTTTGACCCGGCTTTTTTGTTGAAGGCACCACTGATTTGTCAAGAGCTTGTCTAACTATCCTACTAAAGTGACCAACCTGTTTTGAAACAATTCAATACTTCTGGTAAATATTTTGTTACTTCATCAAGGATTTTGGGTTTAAAGTTGAGCGTGCAAAGCCAGACTGCATGAGCGGTCTGGCTTTTTTGTCGATGTATACTCACAAGCCAGAAAAACTACTGATATCTGGCCACTCTGGCGCCGGTCTCTTTGCCTTTCGTACCTCCGCTTAGTAACTATCTCGCACCAATCAGTCAACTATGCACCTTTACTTAAGTAGCTTTATAGGTATTGTATCTTACTGACTGTAAACTAATTCTTTTCTTATGAAACACTTGTTTACTTATCTGTTACTGTTACTTAGTGGCTTCTCTGTGCAAGCCCAAACTATCACCTGGACAGGGGGCACCAGCTCTGATTGGAATACACCGACCAACTGGAACCCCAATGGTGTACCTACGAATAGCAGTGATGTAATTATTCCTAACGTAACCAACGATCCTATTATCGGGTCAACATCGGCCGTTTTAGCCAGGACGGTAGAGGTACAATTTGGCGCGGTGCTCACTATTCAAAACTCAGCAACCTTGACGGTCAACGGCTCGAAGTCAATTAGTAGTGCCACTACCGCCTTTTATAATGCAGGTAGCGTAACAAACAATGGTCTGGTAAGTATTGGTGCCACGGCTGCGGTGGGGCAATATGGTCTTCTCAATCAGTTTGGTACGGTTACTAACAATTCCAGTGGTCAAATCCAGATTAACCGCTCAACGACCGCTGGACTGTATAATCAGTTCAATGCAACCTTTAACAATGCAGGTAGTATTGTCGTTGGGGCTACAGCTTCGGTGGGACAAAATGCACTTCTTAATCAACTTGGCACCTTCAATAACCTCACCGGTGGCCAGATTCAACTTGACAACTCTACCACTGCCGGGCTACTCAACACAGTAGGCACCTTTACCAACTCAGCGCGTATCGTCATTGGTTCTACCTCTCCGGTAGGGCAGTCGGGGCTTGCCAACCAAGGTAACTTTGCAAACAATACCGGCGGTCAGATCGATATCGATCGGTCCTCAGACTATGGATTAGCCAACCAGGCGGGCAGCTTTACCAATGTGGCGGGTATTCGCATCGGCGCAACGGCTCCGGCAGGCAAGAATGGCCTTTATAATTATGCTACTTTTAATAATAACACTGGTGGACAGATCCAGATCGACAACTCCACTGAAATCGGATTAAGAAACGAAGGAGGTACCTTTACCAATGCAGCTAGTATCCGTATTGGTGCTACTTCCTCGGTAGGCCAGTATGGCCTAGGTAACCAGGCGACCTTTACTAATTCTGCTGGTGGCCAGATTCAGATTGACAACGCCACTCAAGCTGGCTTATTTAACTTAACAGGCATCTTTACTAACTCTGCACGTATTGTCATTGGAGCAACTGGCCCTGTGGGTGTCTATGGTCTCCGTAACCAGACTAGCTTTACAAATGCCGCCTGTGCTGTTCTGACGCTGTTTGCTCCAGTTGGGAATGCGGCCACCTTCACCAATCAGGGCTTCCTGACGGTGAACACCACCCAGGCTCATCTTAACTTAGGTACGTTAACTAACAATGGCACCATCGTTTACCCCCAGGGTAATCCCATTCCTGGGGTGATTAACAACAAGCTCACGGCCCTGCCCATCACCACCAGTTGTGAACTAACGGCTAGTCCAGCTTTGCAGGTGGGAGGAAGCAACAATTTGCAGGTAAGCACCACCTGGAGCAAAGATGAAGCGTTAACAACACCGGCTGGCACCTACGATGCCAACACCAACACATTTACGGTTAGCAGTCCAGCTACAGGTGGTACGTATCCCCTCTATTTTACGGTTAATGATCCTCAGGGTAGTTGTAGCCAGGTTGTATCCATTCCCGTAACGGTCAACCTGCCTCCTGCCCCTACGTTAGTGAGCTCAGGCACCATAACTTGTGCCAATCCTACCGTTACGATAGTGGCTACGCCCGCCGACCAGAGCAACTACAGCTTCACAGGTCCTCTATTCACGCAGAATAGCACCAGTGCGACAGCAGTAGTCAGTCAGGAGGGTTCCTACTCGGTAGTTGTGACCGCAGCCAACGGCTGTACGGCTCTGGCTACTACCACCGTTAGCAGCAACACCATAGCGCCTGATGCTACGTTAGCCAGCTCCGCCACCATAACCTGCGCTACTCCTACGGTGACGCTAATTGCTACACCCGCTGAGCAAAGCAATTATGCTTTCACTGGCCCTCTGTTGAGCCAGAGTGGTACCAGTTCAACAGCAGTAGTTAGCCAGGAGGGCTCCTACTCGGTAGTTGTAACTGGTGCCAATGGCTGCACCGCACTGACCACAACGACGGTTAGCAGCAACACCATAGCGCCAACGGTAAGCCTGACGAACACAGGCCCTATATCGTTTACCAACGCTACGTCCACCCTTGTTGCTGTAACCAGCGACAATGTTAGCTACAGCTTTAGTCCCGGAGCCATTCAACAGGGCATGAGTAATATGGCTCAGGTAAGTACCCCAGGTATCTACTCTGTGACGGTAACCCGGCTGGACAACGGCTGTACCGCTACGGCTTCGACGACCGTAACGGGTGGTAACAGTCCAACTGTATGCCGGGGAGGAACGGCAGTGATCAACGTAGCGGTCGATGGTGATCCGGTCAAGTACGAATGGTACAAGAATAGCCTCTCTACGCCTAAGATTATGGAGACGCCCCAGCTTTTCCGGGGCACCGCTACGTCCAGCCTAACGCTGATCAACGCTCAGACTAACACCCAGGGTAACTTCTTCCTCAAAGTGACTGACCGTTCAGGCACCGTGAAGATTTATGGTCCTTACCGGCTGACGGTGGACGCTAGTTGCCGAGCTCGTGAAATCGCCCAACTAGAAACACCCTTACAGGTTGAACTGGCTCCGAACCCCATCCAGCAGGACCGATTACGTGCCATTGTTCGGGGCGCAGAAGGCCACTCCTTACAAGTAGAACTGGTTGATCTAAACGGCAAGCCCATTCGTCAGCAGCGCTGGAGCCAGGCCCAGGCAGAGCACCTGATTGATTGGGACATGCAAGGGCAAACGTCAGCTGTATACGTATTGCAGGTAGTAAGTGGAGCTGGTGCCGGTATGCCTGCTCAACGCCAGAACGTAAAAGTCATCAAGCCTTAATAAGGCACCAGTCTGTTTTATAATCAACGAAGCCGGATCAGTTTGGTCCGGCTTCGTTGTTGGTTAACAAGTGATTGGTCTGTAAAATAATGTCCCGTCATTGTAATGGTAGGTGGGTTGAATTCTCACGTACCGAACATATAGTGTTCTGCGAGTCCATCAATGAGAAAGATACTGCGATAGGTTGACGATCAGCCTAGAAGCGCTTTGGTCAGCAAAAGCCTAAAAGAGATTACTTACTGCACATGAATACCAATCAACCTGATCACTCACGTAGCTCACCATACGTTTGCCCGGCTCCCCAATAGCAGACCGACAAGCGAACGATCAGTGCTGTCTCAGAGCACAGCGAATTTAGTACAACCGAAGCTTACCTGAAGATCTTGTAACGAGCGATCCGGACGAGGACATGGCCGCCGTGTACGGGTAACTACCGCTCCATATTGACGAAATTCTCAACTGCCTGATCCGGCGTCAGTTCGTGGATCGACCACATATCATAGAGGTAATCATAGTCCGGTTGTCGTAGCGGCTGAGTATAGCTGGATTTAAACAGGCGTTTCTGAACGGCACCGAGCCAGGCGTTGTAGTCGTGGCTCTGGCTAAGGAGTTTGAAGAAGTTGAACATACTGCGAGTGAGGATAAGAGATTTACGTTGGCACGATTCGAATATAAGCTTCTCTAGCGAACCTATAGATAAATTACAGCAAATTTAGTACCACCTAATAGTACAGAAGCATCTGCTGATGACGAAAGCGGCAAAAGTCAAAAGCGGTACGCTACTTTGAAACAATCTTCTTTTATCTTGTTTAAAGGGATTAGGTGGTATTCTATTCTGTTATAGAATCAATGTAGCTGTTGCTAGAGTCAATTGTTTCGTTTCACCAGGTTGACTCAACTATCCCCCCCCTCAATACTGCCAGAAATCCTTCAATGGTTTTACATAGATTCCACCATTCATGGTCGTCAGATAGATCTTGTCTCCATAGTGGGCTAGCCCAGTAATCTCACCTCTCGTTTTAGGAATCCCGTCCAATCGGAGTGTTTTTACCTGATTTGACGCCACATCATATTCTTGTAGTTCTTGCTTAACATAAACGACCACCAGTCGATTTTCGATCTGATAAAAAGTCGAAAAGGTAGCTCCATACAAATTTGAGTTCGTTAGTTCATAAAGGTTTGACCAACTTTGACCTCTGTCGGTTGATCTATACAGTCTGAATGAGTTGCTCAGCGGGCCACCAACCGCATAGAGCGCATTGTTGAACAGAAACACGTTTTGCACACTCACCTTGGGTAAGACCGTTTCCAGTTGGCTATCTGGGCCAATTCGTTGCAGCTCGCCCATCAGGGTACTGGCGATTGAATTATCTCCGACGTAATTTCGAGCAGCTTCCACAAAAAGCAACTCCCCAAAGGCATATTTGCCCCAGAACATGGGCGCAAATGTTGAGTTGTTTAATTCAATTGGATGGCCCACTTTACCATCCAGCGGATTACTAACTGGTCTTCCGTTACCATCTAATTGTAGGGTATATAAATACTTAGGAGCTGTCACTGCGTCGAGTTCCACCAAGAGTTGCCCTGACGAGTTAATGGTAATTGCGGACCGTCGTGAAAAAGCCACGTGACCGGTTGGCGTTTGAGGCAGGTTAAAGTCAGCCAACCGGATCGTAAATGGTTGCTGATTTGGTTGTCTATAGGGAAACGCCTGAATGGTACTCTCTGAAGTGAGCACATAAGCGATACCCTGATAGAAGGCGGGTTGCACACCGCTCCAGTACTCATTATAGAGTGAATAATAATAATGAGAGGGTTGTGTAGTGTTTTTTCGAAGCAATGTAAATCCATCCTGCTTCATAAAAATAAGTCCCGCACTATCAGCATATACGCCTAGCGCTCTTCGATTTGATAAGCCAATCAGCGAGTCCACATTCTGCCAGTTCACTACTGTAGGTGCCTTGTCAATCGGCAGTGGATCAACAGAGGGGGTTTGTTTACAACTGGTGTCTTAGCCCCCTATTAGTTGGACAGATTTTCTGAAAAGGTTGTATCATAAACCACCGTTGCCTCCTCCCATTTTTGCTGAGGTGTTATAAATCCAATCGAGCGATGCAATCGATGATGGTTGTAATGGAAAAAATAACGCTTTAGCATTTCTTTCGCTTCATAATAGCTGGCAAATTCATTGCGATCAATCACATCGTGTTCTAGAATGCTGTGAAAGGCTTCAATGTAAGAGTTCTCCTCTGGGGTAGCCACATGAGTGAATTCTTGTTTGACCTCCGAGTTTTTCAAAAACTTACGAACCGAATGGGCAATGAATTGGCTACCATTATCATTTCGCAAAATGACGCCTTTCAACCCATGGCCCTGATTTACTCGTCGAAGCAGATTGATTAAATCCATTTGACGAATGCTACCCTGGAAGACCCAGTCCAGGATTTTGCGGCTATAAACGTCAATAACGCTTAACAAATAGTAGTTTCGTCGTTCACCCTTAACCCAGACGTATTTGATATCCCAGCATAGGTATTCTAGGGGTTTTGTCGCTTCGATACGTTTAAATTTGACGAACTCCCGTTTACCCCCTGTCGATTGTATCATCTTGCCTAAGAGTAAGTTATGCTCTTGCATGAGCCGATATACCTTTTTCTTGTTGATCAGATATTCTTTTTTCAGCTCATACGTAATGTACTCATAGCCGAGCGCATTGAATTCAACGTCCAGTAAGTGCCTGATACTTATTACTACTTGTTGATTATCTACCCACGACCCGTCTAGCTTCATGGTCAACTGGCTGGGCTTTGCCCCAGGCCTACCGGATTGGGGTTGATAGTAATACACGCTGCGGGGCAGGTCAAGCCACTGACATAACAGGGTGCAATTGGCGCGGGCTTCGAACTGTTTCATGAGGGCTAGCTTCTCCTGGATTGAATAGGCGTTTTTTTTAGCAGCTCGCTCTTTATTTCCAATTCTAAAGCCTGTTTTGCTACAATCCGCTTCAGACGTTCATTTTCCTCTTCGAGTGCTCGCAGTTGAGGATCGACGCGTGCATAGGAATCTTTTAGGCCCTCTTTGCCTTTGCTTAAATACTTCAATCGCCACTTGCGCAGCAACGAAGGAGATAGATTGTACTTGCGACAGGTCTCGGCATGGCCGTCACGAATGGCTTCTTGGACGATGGAGTAGCGGTCTTCGGGGGAGAAACTTCGCCTGATTTTGCTCATGATTTCTGAATGTAGTAGGACTAAACTGTTTTTACAATTTTGTCCAACCATTCAGGGGGCTAAGACACTGGTATGCCCCATGACCAACAACACCAGCCAGCCATACATCGTTAGTTTCATAATAGTTTACTGATAGCTCAGGTTGATAAGGCAAGCCAAGGCTCAAGTCTATTTCTTTCAAAACAAGCTAAATTGGGGAACCTACTTACCACATAGTCCAATCCTGTCCCTAGTTTAACTACTCCTTTAGGCCTCATTGACTACTAACGTTCAAGAGCGACATACTTATCAGCGTACAACTAAAGAGTCAGATCCAGTATAGTATTTTCTTAGTAAGCGTTGTAAAACTCAAGTAGCTGTGGTCTGCCGATGCGGTTACAGAAACCCGAAAATAGGTGTCTTTGTTTAGTACGTACACCCTATTTTACTGAATTTCAACTCGAAAAGACAAAGCTCAAAAAGGAATTTTGGCCTAGTACCGACTTTTGCAACAGCCACCAATTATTGGACGATTTATGAACAAGTCAGTAAAGTCGCTGCATTGTGAAAGCACTTGATCTTACTAGTAGCTTGGTGTACCACCTGTTCACTTTACAGACTTACTCACGGGTCAGTAATTCAGACCTTGTAATTAAGGTTGCACTTAGTACACATTTTAAATAAAAACCCCGAAATCTGTTGGATTCCGGGGTTTTTGTGGAGACGGAGAGATTCGAACTCTCGTCCAGTCAAGGAACTCGTCGTGCTTTCTACATGCTTAGGTATGCTTGGGATTGTCGGGAATCGGCCCGGTGCATACCAGACCAAGCGTCATCCGTAGGTGCTTGTGTCTTACTCGGCCGTTAACACCATAAACCGAGCCAGCGCTGCGAGTCGATGCCTCCTGATCCAGCCAGCAGCACGTAGGCCGGGGAGACAATGGCTATTGCTTAATCCTCCGGATTAGGCAGCCATGGCGTAGTTATACTCGCCAGTTATTGTTTTGACGATTTGTTCGGGTCGGGAAATACCGTCAACTCCCGGCATGCTTACACGCGACCTCTGCAAGCTGTCAATTCCGGTCGTCCCCAAAAGTGACCCAGTAAGGGCGTGTTCTATCTAAACGCAAATATAAGGCTTTTGGTTCGGGTTCCGCTCTCTTACCTCAACGTTCGTATTGCCTAAGTTTATAAACTTATGTAGTTTAGATTAGTTAAGCCGCTACCCGACACCGTCCGGCAATATCGGCAAAACAGCTATGATCAGTACGCCCTTTGAAACCACATTATATCAGCACCTGACGCCTTTTTTCGCCAGGCATCAGTACGTACTGCTCCCCGATAAGCGGCAGTATCGGCGACCGTTAGAGACTGGTTTTCAGAATGTAATTCTGTCACCTTCGTTCTACAGCGATGAAACGATGCTGGAGGTGAATTTCGGATGCCGTAACCACCAGATTGAACAGATTGCCCAGCAGTTTTTGAACAACATGGCTGACTACCGGCCCGATGCCAACACGCTCATTATCTCCATCGGCAAATACAGCGGGCTGGACTATTTTCGGTATAAACTGCATACCACCGACGAACTGCTGAACGCCTGCGCCGAAATCGAAGCGTTTTTTACCGAACAGGGCTTCGAGTTTCTGAACCGGGCTTCGTCGCTGGCTACGCTCGATCAGTTGCTGAACGATCACCCCAGCCAACCCTGTCGTTACGTCTACAACCAGACGCACCGCTGCTACAAAGGCCTGATTGCCGCGCGACTGAATCACAATCCGCATTTCGACGGATTAATTGACAGTTATCGGCATTTGCTGGTTCGGCAAACCCAGAACCCGCACGAACAACTGCATTTCGAGCGCCTGATCGCGTATTTGCAGCATTATTCGGCGAATTGAAAAGGGGGAGGAAAGGGAATAAAGGGAAAAGTGGGAGGAAGGGGAAAAGGGATAGAACTTGTGTAGTTACCTCATCCCCTTCTTCCTTTACTCCCCTTCCTCCAACTCTTCCCTCTCCTCCTTCTCCTACCCCTTTTTCACAAACTGTACCATAGCCGTAACCAGGCCGGGGCTAAGCGGAAGCGACGGATTGGTGTATGTTTTCAGGTTTTCGGTACGGTCGGATGGCGCGTCTTTCAGGATGTGGTTCATCGACTCAATCAGCAGTACCTCCGCATCGGGTCGGGCGGCTTTCAGCAGCTCGGCTTCGGTAACAGGTACCTGTACATCATGCCGACCGTTGATCAGCAGTACGTTCGCGTTCAGCTTTTTCAGCTCTGCCGTCGGTTCGTACTTCATCCAGGAAATCAATCCTGGCTGATTTTTAGGGCCAAACAGCGAAAACAGAAACGGATTTACCCGATTGACCCGGTGCCCCGCCCGCAGAGAGTCGATAATCTGGTATGATACCGCCCTCAGCGTGTCGGGAAGGCCCGCCCGAAGCTGCTCTTTCAGTACATCGGCAATGTTACGTCCCGGTCCGGCGATGGATATAAATTTGGACAGCTTCGTTTGCTGAGCGGCCAGCATACCCACCAGCGACCCCTCACTGTGCCCGGCCACAATTACGTTCGAAAATCGCTTATCGGCCTGTAGCTGACAAATAAAACCAACGGCGTCACTTACATAATAATCGAACCTATGCTCCTGGGGTTTGAGGATCGCTGCAGCCCCGATCAGATTGGTTCCCGAGCCCCGTTTATCGTACCGGGCTACAGCAATGCCCTGCCGAACGAGACTGTCTGCCAGCATTTTAAATGCGTTCGTTTTCAGACTATAACCGCTATTACAGTCGCGGTCGGTGGGTCCCGAACCGGCAATCAACAAAACAACGGGCACGGGACCAGTGGCCTGATTGGGGATCGTCAACGTACCATCGATGGTTAGATTTGCCCCGGCCGGTACGTTGATTTTGTAATGAAGAGGCTCCTCCGTTTGCGCAAAGCTGGTTAGTCCGGCCAGCAGATACACCAAGAGATTAAAAATGGATTTCATGGTAAGTGACTCGTTACGTTCAGATTAGGTGTTATTTCCCTCACCCCCAACCCCTCTCCCGGTAGGGAGAGGGGAGATGAGATTGAAGTTAATTCATCAAAAGAGTTGCTGCCGTACGGCCCTTCGACTCCGCTCAGGGTGACATTCACCACTGGGTGTTTAAGCAAATACAACTTGGCAAGCTGTCACCTTGAGCGGAGTTGAAGGGCTAGGCATCAGTAATGCACAATCACCTAACAAGTTTCTCCTGCCGGAAGTAGATATACGAGTAGACAACGGGAATGAATACCGATAGCAACGTAACGCCGACAACCAACCCGCTTTTGTAGGGCACAGGAACGAGCAACGCAAGCACCGTGCTGATTACTCCTCCGGCCAGCATCACCCGGCCACCCAGTTGATGCGTTCTTCGCCAGACGGTCTCGCTCTCCAAAGTCCAGGGGGTACGTATACCCACGAAATAGTTAGGCTTTACGCTGTTCATCAGGTTACCAAGACACGCCACGAGCAGTCCAACGCCAACCAGCACACTGGTCCCCAGCATTTCCGGGCTTACGCCTTTCCAGGATACCGTCCACATCCAAATCAGAAAAGCAGCCCAGAAGACCATGATAATCCAGCGTATTTTCTGAAACAAGGCCGTGTCAAGATTTTTACGGGGGTCAAGACGCGGCACGTACCGAAATGTCAGGTATAGAAACACCGTCAATCCGGCCATGCCAAAGGCCAGCTGCTCTTTGGGGTCGTAGCGGTCCGGTTTTCCGTTGGGCCCATAGTGACCCGGAATGGTATCGGGTAATTCCGTCCAGATGTAGGCAAGGTAGATAAACGGGATCAGCAGCATCCCGATCAGCAGGAATTCAGACGCGGTTGATTTGCGGTTCATGAGTATACGGTTTAGTGAGGATGTTCGGTTTTCGGTTCGGGCGTGGGCGTCTCCGATTTCTGAAAGCCCAGCAGCCAGGCCAGCAGTTCATCGAGCACCGTCGTGTTCAGCGAATAGGTAATGAACTGCCCTTTCTTCACCGACTCAACCAGTCCCGCCTGGCGAAGTAGATCGAGGTGGTGCGAAATACTTGGTTTACTCATGTCGAAGCGCTCGGCAATTTCTCCGGCATTCAGATCACCATCCCGCAGCAGATCCAGGATTTGTCGGCGGGTCGGGTCATTCAGGGCTTTGAAAAGCGTGTTCATACTATTCGTTAAACGATTAGACAAATATCTAATTAATTATTTAGACAACCATCTAATTATTAGTAAACGGTTATTCATGCGTGTATGCCCTCACCCCTGTCCCCCTCCCAAAACGGGAGAGGGGGATTATACGACTGATGCAAGTGAGTGGATGATGATTTTGTCATCTCGAGCCTGCGAGAGATCTTCTGACCAGACTGACAATCCTTCCGGTCACAGAAGATCTCTCGCAGGCTCGAGATGACAAAAACCGGCTATTATGACTCAAGTGACTTATCCATAATTAACAATAACTATTCGTGAACGATTAATTATGGAGTCTGCTACATATGAATACGGTTAACGCGAGAAATAGCCTGCCAGGCATAGTTCATCGGCAAACGAACGCCATTCGTGGAAACTGACGGGTTTGGGCGCGACCTGATACACCTCCAGAGCTTCTGCTTTCAGGACAACATCCTGCTTTAACTGCTGGCTAAACAGCACCGTACGTAAAGCCTGCGTGGTTGGGTTGTTCTTTAAGCGTTCGATCAGCCGTAAGCCATCTTCGTCGGGCAAGTAATAGTCAACGACCAGAAGCGAAGGTAAATTCGGCGTTTTAGCGATTTCGGCCAGTAGCGTTCTGCTGTCCGGAAAACAAACAATCTGGCACGTTAGGTGCTCAAGTCTAAAGGCCCGGGTAACGATATCCGCTATGTGCTCGTCATCGTCGACTAACCAGATTGTGGCGTTTTGGCGCATGATACGTTGTAGTTAACTCCTGGCCTGGTACATGCTTATACACTGACAGGTAAGTTTGCTGTTTAACGTGTAACCACAAAAGATTGATTTAAGCTAAAATACGGCCAACTTATTTTGACGTATAGGATAGACAAACCGCTTGTTACGTAGTCCACTCAGGCGGAACACCAACGGGAAAGGTGATTGTCTCATAGTGATGATCTAAGATCCAATCCCGATTTTTGTGGCCTGGCTTTACGAACACAATGATTACTTCTTCAACAAATTCAGCGCTGGAAACCGAAGTCCGTCGGTTGATTGACAATAAAACCAAACCACTCGGAGCCCTGGGCCGTCTGGAAGAACTCGCGCTGCAAATTGCCCTGATTCAACAAACCACAACGCCTGTTCTGCAAAATCCGCACCTGCTGGTTTTCGCCGGTGACCACGGCCTGGCTGCTGAAGGCGTCAGCGCTTATCCGGCTGCGGTGACCTATGGCATGGTGAAGAATTTCATTGCGGGCGGGGCCGCAATCAATGTATTCTGCCGCCAGAACGACCTCAAGCTGCTGGTGTGCGACGTGGGTGTCAACGGTACGTTCGCCGAGAACACCACCGAGTTTGTCAAGTTCAAGATTCGGCCCGGCACCCGCAACATGCGCCACGAACCGGCCATGACCGACGAGGAGTGCGCAGCCGCTATTGATGCGGGTAAAACGCTGGTCAACGGCGTACACTATCGCGACTGTAACGTAGTCGGCTTCGGCGATATGGGAATCGGCAATACGTCGTCAGCGGCTTTGCTGATGCATCGGTTCATGAACATGCCGCTGGATCAATGCGTGGGACGGGGTACCGGCCTCGACGATGCCGGGCTGGCTCGTAAACTCTCCGTGCTGCAAGACGTAGCAGATCAGTACACGGCCCTGACCGAACCAATGGCGATTCTGGCGGCTATGGGCGGACTGGAAATTGCGGCCATTGCCGGGGGTATGATTCAGGCGGCCGAGAATGGCATGATTATTCTGGTCGACGGCTTTATTGCTACGTCGGCTCTGCTGGCTGCGCAGGCCCTGAGCCCAGCGGTGGTGCAGCACTGCATTTTCTGCCACCAGTCCGATGAGCAAGGTCACAAGCGGATGCTTACGCATCTGGGCGCTAGTCCGCTGCTCGACCTGGGCCTCCGCCTGGGCGAAGGAACTGGCTGCGCCCTCGCCTACCCCATTGTGGCGGCTGCGGTTACTATGCTCAACAACATGGCCACTATGGACGTATTATGAGACTATTCTTTACGGCACTGATGTTTTACACCCGTCTGCCAGTGCCAAAGTCTATCGATCACTCGGCCGACGCCCTAAACCGGTCGACGCTCTTTTTTCCGCTGATCGGCTGGATTGTGGGGGCAATGGGCGTTGGTGTGTACTGGCTGGGCACGGTCCTGTTCCCCCCCCAGTTTCTGCCGGTATTGTTCAGCATGATCGCAACGGTCTGGGTTACGGGCGCATTTCACGAAGACGGATTTGCGGACGTTTGCGACGGGTTCGGCGGGGGCTGGTCTAAAACCCAGATCCTGACTATTATGAAAGACAGTCGGCTCGGTACATACGGCACCATCGGCCTGGGGTTGCTGCTGGCTGTCAAGTTTTTTGCCTTGCAGGCAATGCTGTCGGTGGAAGCTTTTGGCTGGGCGGTTGCGTTGAAGTATGTATCGGCGCACAGTCTGAGCCGGCTGACAGCCGCGACGGTGATCCGGTCTTTACCCTACGCCCGCGAAGATGCCGAATCGAAAGCCAAGCCCATAGCCCAGGGCATTACGTCCGTTCAACTGGCTATCGCTGCGTTGTTTGGGCTGGCTCCCCTGCTGGCGCTGGTGGCGTATAGTGGCCTATGGATCTACCTGACCTTCCTGATTCCGCTGGCGCTCGTCCGTTGGCGGCTGATCCGATTTTTCAACAAATGGCTGGAAGGCTATACCGGCGACTGTCTGGGCGCTACCCAGCAGCTCACCGAAGTAATTGTGTATCTGTCGTTCGTTTCCCTCCTCTGGGTTTCTGTTTAATCTTACTTTCTGCTGATTGCTGTACATGGATATTTACCTCATTCGACATACCGAAGTTGCCGTTGGACGTAGTGTTGCTTACGGGCAGAGCGACGTTGACCTGGCGGAAAGCTACGCTGAACAGCGCGACCGGCTGCTTACTCACTTAACCGAAGACCCTGCTTCGAGCCGCCCGTCGGCCATTTTCTCGTCTCCGCTGAGCCGTTGCCGCCGACTGGCCGAAGATTTGGCCGTAACCGCAGCGGCCAACAGTCAGATCGAAGTGGCTCCGGGGCAGGCTACCGTTATTGACGGCCACACGCCTACCGTGCAGTACGACGATCGGTTGAAGGAATTCTTTTTTGGCGACTGGGAAATGCAGCCCTGGTCAGCAATCGGGCGCGAAGTGCTGGACCCGTGGATGGCCGATTTTGTGAATGTTAAAACGCCCAACGGCGAGAATTTTCAGGACGTATTCGACCGGGTCGGGTCCTTCTGGCAGGAGCAGATTCTGCCGCTGGCGCAAACTCAAACGAGCCAGCCGGTGTTCATCGTATCACACGGTGGGGTCATACGCGCTTTGCTGTGTCTGTTTCTGGATTTATCTTTGCAGAACGCCTATCGGATCAACCTCGACTACGGCGCTGTTACGAAGCTTACCCTAACCGGTTCAACGTACACGATTCAATACATCAATCGCTAATTTATTCCAATGAAGTCCCTGCAAATTCGCCTGACTACGCTTACTGTTCTCGTTCTGGCTACGGCTCTCTTTCGTCTGGTGCCGCACTGGCCGAACTTTACGCCCGTAGCGGCTCTGGCCCTGTTTGGTGCGGCTACATTCGAGCGGAAGTGGCTGGGTTTAGTCATTCCTTTTGCGGCTATGTTCCTGAGCGACGCCCTGATTGGGTTTCATGGCAGCATGGGCGCTGTTTACATAAGTTTTGCCCTGACCTGGCTGCTGGGCCTGTGGGCATTGAACGGGCAACGTTCGGGGCAACCCTCAGCCGGGCGGATCGCGCTGGCCTCCGTCAGTTCGTCGGTGCTGTTTTTCCTGATCACGAACTTTGCGGTTTGGTACGGCAGTTCGTTTTATCCGCAAACTATGGCCGGTCTGATGGGCTGCTATGCTGCGGGTCTGGCGTTCTACAATGGTACGTCGTTTTTCCTGAATGGACTCTTGGGCGATCTGTTCTTCAGTGGCGTGCTGTTTGGCAGCTATTACCTGCTTCAGCAACGGTTCACGGTACTACGTCCAATTCGCAGCCGTGGCTAAGATCTTCTATTTTATAATTACCTAAGACAGACGCTCGGCCGAAAGGCCGAGCGTCTGTCGTTTTATGTCTATCTCAACGTAGCAGCGCTCAACGCGCTAATTTGGGATTGTAGTTCGGGTAGCAATTGACTTCTGTTGATCGTAACCGATCGACTACAGACCTCCTAGGCTCCCTGCCTAAACTGTACCTCTGTTTACCCCTCCCGGCCTCCCCTACGAGGGGAGGAGTTTTCTTGCAAGCTAGTTTAGTTCTGCTCCTCCCCTACGAGGGGAGGCCGGGAGGGGTATTTAAATCCGAAACCGATACACAGCAGCTTTTTACACACCAGGTACGATACGTAACGGCTTATCTAAGCGAGGGCCAGTTCCTTATTGTATTTATTACGATACTCCAGTGGAGAGAGGCCGGTAATTTTTTTGAACGTTAGGCGGAAGGCTTTGGGGTCCGAATAGCCAACGCGGTACATCACTTCGTTTATGTTCTCGCGCGACGATTCCAGGCTCATTTTAGCGGCTTCGATCTTTACCCGCTGAATGTATTCAACCACCGAGTTTGCCGTAGCTTTTTTGAAGCGACGTTCCAGATTCCGCCGTCCAATGGCGAACATAGCGGCCAGTTGATCGACGGTTATGCGTTCTTCTACATTTTGTTCAATGTATTCCTGCGCCTTTTTGATGGCTTCGTCGCCGTGTCCTTTCTGCCCGTGGAAAATAATGAACGGCGACTGGCTCTGGCGCTCGATTTCGATCTGAAAGGCCTTTGACATAAACACTGCTACGTTGCGCCCAGCGTATTTCTCGATCAGGTACAGAATCAGGTTCAGGTACGAAAAGGCACCCCCGCTTGAGTAAATGCCTTGTTCGTCGGTGATGATTTTATCTTCTACCAGGTTGACATCGGGAAATAGCCGCCGGAACTCCTGAGCGGCCATCCAGTGTGTAGCGCACTGTTTGCCCGTCAACAGGCCGGTTGCGGCCAACAGAAACGCACCCACGCACAGGCTACCCACTTCGGCTCCTTTCTGATAATGATTGATGATCCAGGGGATGAACTCCTGATTCGTTTCCAGCGTCTGTCTGAGGTCGCCATCCAGCGCCGGAATAATGATCAGATCGGTCCGGCGGACGGTCTCCATCAGGGCATCGGTATAGACCGTGTATTTGCCACCCGCAGCAGGCACCTGCTGCGCTAATCCCACCAGTTGTACGTTGAACAGGGCTGGTTTTCCGAGGCTCATCAGGTATTTATTCACTTCCGTCAGCACCTGCCGAGGGCCTTCGATACTACCTAAAACAGCGCCTTTCGGAACCAGAATTGATACGTGTTTCATAGGGTTAATTATATCCAGAAAAGGTGTCGCAATCTACCCTTTTATTGCCGGATTTACCCCCTTTCTCTCCCCTATTCAACCGGTAAATTTGTCCTGTAAACAAACCCCAGCCAGCCCATGAAAATCGTTCAACTGGACCAGGACCTCGACCTCATTTGCGTTACTGCTACGTCGTTTCCTACCGGTATTCGCCAGGCGTTTAAAACCCTTGAATCTTCCGTTCCGGAAGCGAGCAACCGGCCTTCCTATGGCCTCTCCAAACCCGACGAAACGGGAGTGATTAATTATAAAGCCGGAGTGCCACAGGCTTACGAAGGCGAAGCAAAGCAGTACGGCCATGAAACGGTTAGGCTCACGAAAGGCGACTACCTGACCGTTACGATACGGCAGTGGCAGAAGCAGGAGAACAGCATTGGTCTTACGTTCCGCACGTTGCTGGACGATCCACGACTAGACCCGGCTTCTTACTGCGTAGAACACTACGACAACGAAGATGTGACCTGCATGGTAAAATTAATTCCTAGTAATCACCAGTTGACCAATAACAACATGCAAACCCTAGCTACTCCCGTTGCAACACAACCCACTGTGCCCAAATCAAAAACACTGCGTATTACGTACTGGGTATTAACGAGCCTGTTTGCGTTAGCGATGCTAATGGATGGCATAGCCGGTGTCATGCAGGAAAAAACCGGGCAAGAAGTGATGCGCCATCTTGGTTTCCCCATGTACGTCCTGATCATCTTTGGAACAGCCAAAATTCTGGGCGTACTTGCGTTGGTACAACCCAAATTTAACACCCTGAAAGAGTGGGCGTATGCGGGTTTCGCCATTAATTTTATTGGTGCGTTTGCCTCAAGAGCCTTTGTTGGGGATGAAATCGGCTTATTACTTCCGCCCCTGGTCATGCTGGGAATTATGTTCCTGACGTATTCTGTCTGGAAGCGGTTCGAGCGGGCAAACTTGGCGTAGTATCCGTCTATAAACACGTAGAACGTTATGGTAGAAGTATTTAAAACCAATGTATTCCACTCCGATCATGCAGCGGTGCTTATTACGCTGATCCAGCAGCGGTTCGTCGAATACAAAGCCAATTTCGATCTGGAAGATTGCGACAAGGTTCTGCGGGTGCAGTCGACGACCGGCCCAATTCAATCCTCAGCCCTGATCGGCTTGCTGAACGGTTATGGATTTGACGCAGAGATTCTGCCGGACGACATTGAACCGATTCGCAATCGGGCTTTACCAACGGCCATTCTGCTGACTCGTACCCGCCGGTTCATGACCTGGGCCTGTTGTATTTCCGATCGATAAGTTCAGCCACTAAGCCGGTCCAGCCGGTCTGGTGGCTCGCCCCAACTCCCCGGCCATTGTCGCCATCGAAGTACTCGTAGAACAATACGTGATCCCGGAAGTTCGGGTCCTGGTACATTGGGTGCTGGCCAAACGCGGCTCGCCTGCCGTTACTATCCAGGGTAAAAAGGCTGATGAGCCGGTTGATCAGCTCATCAGCCACCGTCCGCAGCGTGACCTGCTGCCCCGAGCCGATGGGAAACTCAACGGTGAAGCTGTCGCCGAAGTAATCGTAGAAGCGCTCAAGGCTTTCGATGAGCAGGTAATTCACCGGCATCCAGACGGGCCCCCGCCAGTTGCTGTTGCCGCCAAACATATTGCTGTTGCTTTCGGCGGGCGTATATGTCAGCCGGAACGTAGTGCTGTCGAGTCGAAACTCGTAGGGCGTATTGCGATATATTTTTGAGACGGCCCGCACGCCATGCGGACTCAGAAATTCCGTTTCGTCCAGCAATCTACTCAGCAGTGCTTTCAGGCGGAACCCACGTAACAAACTCAGCAACCGCTTATCGGCAATTCCTGTTTCGGTATAACGTGACACCTGGTGGTACAAGTCCGACCGGTGGCTCTGAAACCAGGTCATGCGGTCAACGAAAGCCGGGTTCTGTTTCAGCAGTGCATCGTCCAGAATCTCAACGGCAAACATAGGAATTAACCCCACCATGGTACGTACCCGCAGCCGCTGCACACTGCCATCCGACCAGCGAAGCTGATCGTAGAAAAAGCCGTCGGTTTCGTCCCATAGGCCGATGTTGGTGTGCGCCATGCTGGTCATTGCCCCGGCGATGTACAGGAAATGGTCGAAAAACTTCGTGGCCATCTCGTCGTATACCGTGTCATGGCGCGCCAGTTCGAGTGCGATGCGCATCATGTTGAGGGCGTACATGGCCATCCAACTGGTTCCGTCGGCCTGCTCCAGGTGGCTGCCATCCGGAAAAACGGCGTTTCGATCGAAAACGCCGATGTTGTCCAGGCCCAGAAATCCACCCTCGAAAATATTGTTACCCGATTCATCCTTGCGGTTTACCCACCAGGTGAAGTTGAGCATGAGCTTATGGAACACCGCCCGCAGGAACGCTACGTCCTCGTCGCCAGGCGGTTTATGCTGCGCTTCGAGCTGAAAAATCCGCCACGCGGCCCAAGCCTGTACGGGCGGATTCACGTCGCTGAAGGCCCACTCATAAGCGGGTAACTGACCATTGGGGTGCATGTACCATTCGTTGGTCAACAGCATCAGTTGCTGCTTGGCAAACCCCGGATCGATCAGGGCCAGCGTTACGCAATGAAATGCCCAGTCCCAGGCCGCGTACCACGGGTACTCCCACTTGTCGGGCATCGAGATCACATTGGCGTTGATCAGCTGCGTCCAGGAATGGTTGCGTCCTTTGGCCCGCTCGGGTGGCGGGGACGGCTGGTTCGGATCACCCGATAGCCAGCGTGCTACGTCGTAATAATAAAACTGTTTGTTCCAGAGCATCCCGGCAAACGCCTGCCGTTGCACTAGTTTCTCGTCGTCGGTAGCCTGGGCGGGCTGGATGGTCGCGTAAAAGGCGTCGGCCTCAGCCTTGCGCTGGCCAACAAGCCGGTCAAAATCAGTGAATGCATCGACTGACTGATCTGGTGTTGATAACTGAGCCCGCAGCCGTAGCCGAATAATCACCTGCCCCTGAGCATCGACCGTGACTACGTAACGTGCAGCGGCTTTCGTACCCCATTGCGCGTCATTAACGGTATTTGCCCCAAAAACTACGTAATCGTTTATCCCATCCTTCGGAAACTGCGGCCCGATATGCGTGTCATACAACCGGGCCAGGTTCGATTCGTTCTCACAGAACAGCCACTCGGGTTGCCCTTCGGCATGGAGTACGTATCGCCCCAACAGACTCTGCTCGGCCAGTACGCTGCCATCCGTCTGCAACGACAAAAGCGGCCGCTGGCTGGGTACCCCATCCGAATCGTCGCCCCAGGCCCACGAGTTTCGAAACCAGAGCGTTGGTAACAGGTGCAGCACAGCCGTTTCCGGTCCCCGGTTCTGCACCGTAACGACCATCAATACGTCCTGCGGACCAGCCTTCGCGTACTCGACCGCTACGTCGAAATAGCGATCGTCGGAAAAGATCTCTGTGTCGAGCAGTTCAAATTCGGGGTCGTTGCGGGTTCGGCGCTTGTTTTCGTCAACGAGTCGTTGGTACGGAAAAGCGGCCTGTGGGTATTTATACAGCATTCGCTGATAGGAATGAGAGGGCGTACCGTCCAGGTAGTAATACAGTTCCTTTACATCTTCGCCGTGGTTTCCTTCGCCGTTGGTCAGTCCGAAAAACCGCTCTTTCAGAATCGGGTCGTTTCCGTTCCAGAGGGCCAAGGCCAGGCAGAGCTGCTGCTTATCGTCGCAAAATCCGGCAATACCGTCTTCACCCCAGCGATACGTATAGCTGCGGGCCATATCGTGGGTGGTGTACCGCCAGGCGTCACCGTTCGAACTATAATCTTCGCGAACCGTTCCCCACTGCCGATCAGAGACATACGGACCCCACTGCCGCCAGGCGGGGTCTTGCAGGCGTTGGTGTTCGGTGGTCATGCAGGATGTGTTTGACTGCTCAGTTGTTTGTCGGTTAGTCGTTTACCCTCCGGTTGCAAAGCTTTCGAAGACGGTCATGCCGCCATCGATGAATATGCTGGCTCCGGTGATGTAATCAGACAGATCGGAGGCCAGAAACACAGCGAGGTTTCCAATGTCCGACGGCTGTCCGATGCGATTATACGGAATTAACGACATTAAACTGTTTAGGGCCTGGGGGGTATCCCAGGCCGGTTTATTGATGGGCGTCTGGATAGCACCGGGGCAAATGCTGTTCACCCGAATTTGCCGGTCGCCGTATTCCTGCGCCAGCGACTGCATCAGCATTTTGATACCGCCTTTCGAGGCCGCGTAATTGATGTGACCCGCCCAGGGAATCACTTCGTGCACCGAACTCATGCAGATGATCTTGCCCGTTGCTGCCGACACCTCCGGACGCGGCCCCCGGCGCAGAAACTCGCGGATGGCTTCCCGGGCACAGAGGAACTGCCCGGTCAGATTAACGTCAATGACGGTCTTCCAGTCATCCAAGGTCATTTCATGAAATTGGGCGTCCCGCTGTAGACCAGCATTATTAACCAGAATATCGACCGTGCCGTACCTGGCGACCACATCCGCAAACATGCTGATAACCTCATCTTCCTTACTCACATCACACTGAGCCGTCATGCCCGCACCACCGGCATCAGTGATTTCGGCTAAAATAGTCTGTGCGCTTTCGAGTGATTTGGCGGAGGAGTGGTTGATAACGACCATTGCCCCCGCCTGCGCCAACGATTTGGCTACGCCCGCTCCAATACCGCTGCTAGCGCCGGTAACGAGCGCAATCTGCCCCTTTAAGACCTGATCCATACGTTAATCGATGTGTTTTAAACGTAAGTTTTTTGCTGTCGATTTGTTTCCACGTATTTCTAAAGTCAGGCGTTGCGACTCTTACGATGCCGATTTCTGCCTTCCTGCTGTCAGGCAGGCAATGCAGACGTATTAATAGATTCACTTCTCGGAAAATCCAGCGCAGGCTCCTCACCGGTTCTACGTATGAACAGAGTGACGTTTGTTGGATTTTCTGAAAAAGCTTCCTGTTGTATCTTGCCGTCTCGCCATTCCATCTCTCAGCTTATGTTTACAACCCGACGTGTTCCGTTTTCCATTGTTTTTCCGTTTGCCCGACGTTCTGTTCTTGCCTTTTTAGTCTATTCCATTTGCATCTGTACGTTGTACTCCGTTGCTGGCTGGCGGTTTCTCGCCGTTCCCTTTGTGCCGGTAGCCACCATCGGAACAGCCGTGGCTTTTTACGTAGGCTTTAAAAACAATTCATCCTATGACCGGCTCTGGGAAGCCCGGCGCATCTGGGGCAGCATCACCAACGCCAGCCGGTCGTGGGCCATCATGGTGCTGGATTACCTGGCCAGCCAACACGTTAGTGACCCGATCCCGGCTGATGAACTCGTCCAAATTCGCAAACAACTGATTTATCGTCATCTGGCCTATATTACCGCCTTACGGGTTCAGCTCAGGCAAAAACCCGTTTGGGAACTTCACCACGACCCGGCTCACGAAGTGATTGAACGCATCGAAGAGTTTAAGCAGTGCAGCTTAGATAAAGAGCTGGCTCGTTTTTTACCAAATGATGCGATCGAGGCCATACTGAGACATCCCAATCCCGCTACGTTCCTGATGCGACAGCAGTCAGCTCAGATCCGCGAACTTTGGCAAAGCGGCTACCTCAGCGACTTTCACCATGTAGATATGGAACGGATGCTGGTCGAATTTTATAATCAACAGGGTGCCTGCGAACGAATCAAGTCATTTCCGTTCCCCCGGCAATACGCTTTCTTCAGTTACGTGTTCACCTTGCTATTTATTATCGTGCTTCCGTACGGGTTGCTGACCGAAATGGCGCGGATCAGTGGTTGGCACATCTGGCTGACAGTACCCTTTTATACAGTGATCGCCTGGATTTTCAACACCATGGAAATTGTGGGTGATACGAGCGAAAATCCGTTCGAGAACAGCATTAACGATGTGCCGATGACGGCGATCTGCCGGAACATTGAAATCGACCTGCGCGATATGCTCGGAGAGACAGACCTGCCTAAACGAGCTCAGGCGGTAAATTGGATTCTGATGTAGATACGAATTGTGGGTAGAAGCTGACGCTTAGCAACGATACTTTATTGGCATCAATCAGCCTTTATTCAATTTATACTTTATAAGGTCTCTCACAAAAAGCGGTACTTACGAATTGTTTAGTCCTGTCGTTCCCGATCATCTGATTGGGGGGACAGGACTAGTCGTTTTGGGTGGCTTTCAGAACGTTGAACCGGAAAAACGAAGTAAGGAATTTTCGTTTTCAAGGCGAAATCTGCAATAGCCGCAAACAGGTCAGAAAATTCATTTTGCACTTTTTCGATAAAAATTGTATAAAACTAATTTAACAATCCAATAAATTAGAATTATTAGAAAAATACAATACATGCGCTATAATTAGGGACTTATTGTACTTTTCACATAAGCGCCCTACTTTACTTATAACTAATTGAATTTTTGAAGGAAGTTTCGCGAAACAAGGCTCACCACCGCTCTAAGCTATTGCATTAAACCAATTATGGAGCCCACCTTTGTCACGGTAAAACTAAATTTCAAACCAATGAAACAGTTCCGTTTATCAATTGCTGTACTCTTGTCAGTATGGGGTCTGGCAGGCATGGGAGATGCCAAAGCCGACAATGGATCGGGAGCGAATGGGGTGAAAGTCGAGAAGTCCGAAAACAAGAAAGTTCGTATTTATACCCAGCCGGGAGCACCAGTCGAGGTGTCAATTATTGATACCGACGGCAATCTGCTCTATCGGGGCTCCGTATCCAACCAGAAGCAGAAAGCTACCTTGTTTAATCTGACCAACTTACCCGACGGGCAGTACTTCCTCACCGCCAGCAACAACGCCTGGTGGATGTCGCAGAGCCTGACCATCAAAGGTAATACCGTCAACGTAGACGAGCGTAATCTGCAACAAGTTGTTCAGCCCACGCTGACTGCCTACGGAAAAGACAAGATCGAAGTAAGCCTGCCGTCGACCAACGTAACGAAGGCGAACGTAACGATCTACGATGCCCAGAGCGTACCGGTTTACACCGACACGTTCAACGGCAAAGTACGTCGGTTCGATCTATCGTCGCTGCCCGAAGGTTCGTACACCTTCGTAGTTGGTCCTGATCAGAAACAATTCTCTGCTCGGGTTGACATTCGTCACTAGTAGGTTAACCGCTGATTGACACTCAATTTGTCCCATCAGCACCACTCGATTTCGCAATCGGACTCTTCGGACAAGCCCGGTTGCACCCACCATTCCCAACCCGCTGCGCTCGTTCGAGTGTGGCGGGTTTCTTTTTTAAATGTGCTGTTACGTCCGGTAGCGTTCAGGTCGTTTCGTTCGCGCCAACGACCTCGGCGGGTGGATTTTCGGGGTCCTGTTTTTTCTGCTGATTCATCAGCTTAGCCATTTTAGGCGTAATCTCGGGCTCATCGCCCCGCAGCCGCATAATAGCCAATTCCTTCATCTTCGATTCAAAGACAATATCTACCTCTTTTCCGTACGTGTTGGCGGGTGTGTAGAGCCAGTCGGCATGGGCTTCGGCGCGTGCTTTGGGCTCTTCGTATTCCCGGCGGGAGTTGGAATAGTGGAACACCGGGCGCACATCCCACGTATCATAGGCCATCAGGAACGCATCCTGTTCACTCACGCCATCGGGATGAAGCGAATGATGGAAGTAGTCGAACACGACCGGCGTACCAATCGTCTCGTGTACGGGTACCAGATCCGCAACGGAGTACAAACTAGGTCGATCGTCGTTTTCCACCGTCAGGCGCGCACGCAGATTTTCGGATAACCGCTTGAAATTCTGGCAAAAGCGCGCAATCGTGCCTGCCTTATCGCCGTACGTACCGCCCAGGTGAATATTAATTTTGTTCCAGTGTGAGGGTTTGAACCCCATAAGGTCGAAGATTTCCGAATGGTATTCAAGATCGGTGATCGTGTTATCCAGCACCCGCCCCTGCCCAGCCAGATGGTTGAAAGGACCGGGATGTACCGTCAGGCGGATCGGGCGACTACCGATGGCTTCAAGCGTTGACCGGATTTCGAAAAAGTCGGGCAGATCAGTCAGCCGGTACTCGGATGCCCACGGGAACAGATCGGACGATACCCGAAACAACCGAAATCCGTGTTCGAGGTTCCAGTCCACGATTTTCAGCAGATCCTGTACGTTTTTCAGGGCCAGTTCGGAAGCATAAGCCGTGCCTTTTTCGGCGAATGTCTTTTTGATCATTCCCCGGTTGGTCATAATCTTCTCGGCCTGAAGGCTAATGTTGATACAGGC
Organism: Spirosoma knui; assembly: GCF_054780635.1. Lineage (NCBI taxonomy): Bacteria > Pseudomonadati > Bacteroidota > Cytophagia > Cytophagales > Cytophagaceae > Spirosoma > Spirosoma knui. The sequence goes on from NZ_BAAGVY010000012.1 coordinate 201,701, forward strand.
GTAGCCAGCGTTGAGTGAAGCGGAATTCATAGGCAGTAAACCTGATTTTGGCCCATCCGGTTTTAAATCTGACCGTTCGTTCAAAACCGGCGCGTTCATCCTGTTTTTTGCCAGCGAGGTTATATCTTACCAGCCGACCTTGGCTTTTGCATGAACCGATTCTCGCTTATTCTCGTGGTTACTGTATGTTGGTGGCTCAGCGGTTGTGTTAACCTCAAACTAGTCAGCACGTTCTGTGCTACGTCGGCGGGTGGCCTACAGCGGGGGACAAGTCTGTCAGCTACATTTACCGACATCTATCAGCAGCGAGTACTCGCTGATTCACTTGACAACCATCCGTTTAACCGGGTGCCGCTGGTAGGCATTGATTTCGACAAACGGATTCGGGCTGATTCATTACGTTCCTATCAGCTCGCCGATAGCCTCATCCGGAGCGGCACATTGGTGGTCAGCGCTTACTTTCAGGCCCTAGCGGCCTTGTCAGCGACGGGTGATTCGTTCGTGCCCGTCCAACTCAAGTCTCCGGCGTTTAGCAGCTTCCTGCAAAGTCCGGCTGGCAACCTCTCGGCTGATGAAACAGCGGCCTTCAATCGGGTAGCGAACCTGCTGGCCTCAACGGCAACCGGAGCGTATCGACGTCGGAAAGTAGCTATTTTATTGGCACAAAGCCATGCGGATGTAAATCAACTACTGAACGTATTGAGGTTTGCCTACGAACGGCTCGCGCAGGTAATTGACCTGAGTCGCGACCAGCAGTACGTCTATTATAAGAACGTAGTTATCCGCGATCCGGCTCTGTCTTATTTGCAAAAGCTGGAACTGGCCCGACAATGGCTGCAGACGGCGAAGGCTATTGAGCAGAATCGACAGGCCACACTAACGCACGTGAAGATGGTAAAAACGCTGCAATCTGGCTACAATGACCTTTACAATCGTCGCAAAGAGTTGTCGGGTAAGGCCACATTGGTCAGCCTCGGTACGTCTATCGCCACACTCAATCAGCTCCGGGTCGACCTTGAGCAACTCACCCCTGTTTATGGAAGATTTAAGCCCTGACCAAATCGTTGCGGTAGCCGACGGCTACCGCGATATAGCCCGCTCGTTGAACGAGTTTCAGGTGCTGCACTGGCCAGCGCTTACCTATGAGCAGCATGTAGACCTGAACGCGTATCAGAGTAGTTTACTAAACCGGGCACAGGACTTACAGACCTTGGCCGTCCGTCCGGCTTTTAACCGGGCAGCCGACCTGATCAGCCGAATTCAACAGGCTACGGACGAAGCGAAAGCCAGTCTCAGACGCGTTAAAAACATGAGTATCGCGCTCAATATAGGTGCCATTACCGTTGCGCTGGCTTCATACGTAGCGCGGGCCAACGTACGTGGCATCGAAACCGCCCTACAGGAACTCGGCGAGTTGGTACTGACGGAGGAATAGTTTATAGAAAGAAAACGGAGGCATTCGGGCCGTAACGATTTCCGTTACAACAGCCAGATGCCTCCGTTATGTGTTGGGTAATAAGCTCTTATAGAATTAGGCCGGATGGCGACTTCACGCCAACGAGTTCTACTTCAAAAATAAGATCCTGCCCTGCCAGAGGGTGGTTTGCGTCGAGCGTTACGCTGGTATCGGTCAGGTCGCGTACGATCACAGGAATTGGCCGGGGGTTACCGTCTTCGTGCATATTAAGGGTCATGCCCATTTCGAGCGGAATATCATCGGGGATTTCCGACCGATTCAACGTGAACACCATCTCTTCATTAGCAGGCCCATAGGCGTCGTCGACCGGAATATTGATGGTTTTCTTTTCGCCCTGGTTCATGCCTTCAACCCCCTCATCGAAGCCTTTAATCACTTGGCCACTGCCGACCGTAAATTCCAGGGGGGTGCGGCCCGCTGACGAATCAAAAACAGTTCCGTCGGTCAGGGTTCCGGTATAATGCACCTGAACGGTGTCTCCGGATTTTGCTTGTGCCATAAGTCAATTTCGTTTTGTATGCGCTGTTCCAAAGATACCGGAACTTCCGGCGATAACGGGACTACACGCTAATTTTTGACCAACTCGTTACGGCGGCCAAAAGTTCAGCCTGGGTAGACTGAGTCTGATCGGCATTGTACCAGCGCTGGGCCCGCTCAACGGCTTCGTCCAGGGAGAGTTTCTCGGAGCGCCACTCGTTCATCTGTGCCTGCAAGCCCGCCGGGCGCGGCCCCCAGGTGCCTACTTCGGTCAGGGTTTCCGAGTGCAGACAGATCAGTTTGGGAATCGACCGGCCGCCGTTAGTAAGGTAGGCGTTCATCAAATCGGGGTTCTGGTCGCGCAGCAACAACCGGAAGGTAATATTAGGCGACGTCTCAGCAATACGATCCAGTACGGGTATGATCTGGGCCGCATCGCCACACCACGACTCGGTCAATACCAGCCAGGTCCAGGGCTCCGTTACCTGCGCCAGCGCCTGCTGTAGCTCCGGCCGAACGACCGTCAGCTTGCTCAGTCGGCTCATGCGGTGCAAGTTGAGTTTGGTATAGCCCAAAATTTCGGGCGTGTTGTAATGCGGATCGTCGGAGGTGCTCAGGCCATTGGCGTAGCGATCTGTTGATAGTTGAACGTATTGCTCGTACGTCATCGCCGAGGCAATCAAATCAGGCGTAATCAGGGGTGATGCAGTAATCATAAATTAAACAGAGTTACACCAGCAACAGAAATCGCTCAAAAAACAATCCTGTGCCTGATGTAACCCTGTTTCACTCGTTCGGATGTTAGTACGCCCGCGCAAATACTACGCGTCCTTTCGAAGGCTTCCCGGAAAAGACATCAACGCCTTCTTCAGGCTCCTGATCGAACGGAATACACCGGATTGTGGCTTTGGTCGCTTCTTTAATGGCCTCTTCGGTTTCGGACGTACCATCCCAGTGTGCCAGCAGAAATCCGCCTTTTTCGATCTGCTCCTGAAACTGCTCGAACGTATCGACCTTATAGGTATTCTCCTGCCGAAACGCTTTAGCCTTGTTGTAAATCGTCTGCTGAATATCGTCCAGCAACGCTTTGATTCGCTCGGTAAGCCCGTCGAAGGGTACCGTTTCTTTCGTCTTCAGATCGCGCCGTGCAATCTCGACCGTACCGTTTTCCAGGTCACGTCCGCCCATCGCCAGCCGGACGGGTACACCCCGTAACTCGTATTCGGCAAACTTCCAGCCGGGTTTGTTGGCGTCGGAATCGTCGTACTTCACCGAAACCCCAGCTTTGCGTAGCTCCTGAATCAAGGGCTTTATCTTCGCCGACAAAGCCTCCAGCTGCTCATCATTCCGGTAGATGGGTACAATAACGACCTGGATGGGAGCCAATTTTGGGGGCAGCACCAGTCCATCATCGTCGGAGTGGGCCATAATCAGGGCACCCATCAGACGGGTCGATACCCCCCAGGACGTACCCCATACGTAGTCGAGCTGGTTCTGCTTGTTCAGGAACTGCACATCAAACGCTTTGGCAAAGTTCTGGCCCAGGAAGTGTGACGTACCCGCCTGTAAGGCTTTTCCGTCCTGCATCATAGCCTCAATGCACAACGTATCATCGGCACCGGCAAAGCGTTCGTTCGGCGTTTTATGGCCTTTGATCACCGGCACGGCCATCCATTCTTCGGCAAACTGAGCATACACATCGAGCATCTGACGCGTTTCGGCCATGGCTTCGTCGGCCGTGGCGTGGGCGGTGTGCCCTTCCTGCCAGAGGAATTCGGCGGTACGCAGGAAGATCCGCGTGCGCATTTCCCAACGTACTACGTTTGCCCACTGGTTAATGAGCAAAGGAAGATCGCGGTACGACTGAATCCAGTTTTTATAGGTACTCCAGATGACCGTTTCTGATGTCGGCCGAACAATAAGTTCTTCTTCGAGCTTAGCCTCTGGATCGACGATGACGCCCGACCCATCCTCGGCGTTTTTCAGCCGGTAATGCGTAACAACGGCGCATTCTTTCGCAAACCCTTCGACGTGCGACGCTTCTTTACTCAGGAACGACTTAGGAATAAACAGCGGAAAGTAGGCGTTCGTGTGGCCGGTTTCTTTAAACATATCGTCTAAAGCCCGCTGCATTTTCTCCCAGATGGAGAAGCCATACGGCTTGATCACCATACAGCCACGAACGGCTGAATTCTCAGCCAAGTCAGCCTTTTTGATTAACTCATTATACCACTCGGAGTAGTTTTCACTACGGGACGGAATCGCTTTAGCCATACGGTAATGGTTATTCGTAGTCCTTTTTGTCATTAACTCATCACTCGTTGTTCATCAGCAACGTTGTGACGCGAAATGGCTATTTCTGACGACGAAAAACTTTTTTAAGAACGGATTAAACCTTTATGAACAAATTAGAATCTAACAGGTTGAAGACTTGCAAAGATAGGTTTTTCTCCTATTTTTGTAATCAATCCGCCCGGCCCTGCGTTATGGACTAAGAAGGGTGGTTCAATGCGCTTACTATACGAAAATTCCCCTTGCCAAATGAATACACAACGACTATATCGCTACCTAACGCTGGCCGCGCTGATGGGTTTCTGGAGCTGTTCCTCCAGCCGTCAGACCGCTCAGAATACGGGCGAAGTCGATGATTTGTACGGTAACTCCTCCAATGCGGTGGTGTATGCCAGCAACTCATCGGATCCTTCGTCAGTGGCTGAACGTCCTTCGCGCCAGCAGCAACGCTTTGACCGTCAGCAACAGCGGTCGTCTTCACGCTACGCCAATCCTGAATACAACGACGAACAGCAGGGGTACAATTCTAATATGGATGAGTACTACACCGAACTGAGCGCCCGGAAATTGAACCGTGGCCTGTCGCCCGATCCAGGCTGGAACGACAACGGAACGAACGCTTACAATTCAGGCTTTGTGAATGGCTACAACTCGGCCATGACCTCCGCCTATAGCTGGAATCGCTGGGGCTTTAACAACACCGGATTTTACAATGGACTCGGACTTGGTCTGGGCATGAGCGCCTTTGGCTACGGCTACAACAGCTTCAATTTCGGCTTTGGCAGTCCGTTTTATTCACCGTTTTACGGTGGGTCGTATGCTTACAGTCCGTTTGGCTACGGTGGCGGATTTTACGATCCGTTCTACAGTCCCTATGCGTACGGTGGCGGATTCTACAACTCCTTCTATTCGCCCTTTTACGGGGGTGGGTATTACGGTGGTGGTCGGCCGGTATACGTAAACAACGTGATTGTGACGGGTGCTGATCCATACCGCAGAACGTACAATTCGCGCTACGACCGCTCGGCTGGCCGTTACAACGACGCTTTTGTGAACGGTCCGCGTACGACCAACGATCCAAACGGAGGTCGTCGGTATAACACCGGTTCGAGCTCGACGGGCAATGCAACCGCAGCGGGCGATTACTACGCACGGCCTCGCCGGAGTGGTAATGGTGGTAACTATTATTACGACAATGGTGCTACCCGCAGCAGCGGTGGCCGCGCTGGGTCGTTTAACAATACGCCTTCGGCTCCGTCCTATAACAGCAGCGGTAGCTCGTCGTCTAACAGCGATTATTACGCTCGTCCCCGCCAGAGCGGTGGTGGCGGTACGTACGGCAGCGGTAGCCGGGGTGGCTACAACGCTCAGCCGAGCTATCAGTCGTCGCAACCAAGCTATCAACAGCAGAGCCGGGGTTACAGCCAGCCGAGCTATCAACAGTCGCAGCCGAGCTATAGCGCACCAAGCCGTAGCTATAGCGCGCCCAGCTACAGTGCCCCAAGTGGTGGCGGTGGCGGAGGAGCCTCCAGTGGAGGTGGCGGCTCACGTGGGCCACGCTAGTTGCTGAGTCAGGTTACAAAATAAAATCCCGCCATTGATGACAAATGGCGGGATTTTTCGTTTCATTGATTGGGTACGATTAAACGTTCATCAATCCGTTTTGTCATAGTGGCATCAGACGCCACAGACACATTAAATACCATGAAAAAATTCTGTTTTATAACGAGCATCACGCTACTCACACAGGCCGTTTACGCGCAGGGGCCTGCCGTTGATTACGCGGATGATGCCTTCCGGTATTCCGATCAGGTCATTTCCGGAACGGCGCGGTTTCGGGGTATGGGTGGTAACCATGCTTCATTGGGTGGCGATGCCAGCACCATCTTCGGTAATCCAGCCGGATTGGGATTCTATAACCGCTCCGAAGTCAGTGTCAGTCCGTCGTTCAACATCAACCGAAACGAGAGTAATTACTTAGGGGGCTCGACAATCGGAACAAAAAACAACGTCAACGTCGGACAGTTCAGCCTGGTTCTAGCGGGCAATAACAGCAACGGAAGTCGTCGCTGGCGTCGGTCTACGCTGGGTATTTCCTATTCGCAGTCGCTAAACTTCAACGAGCTGGTCGATGCAACGGGGATCAATCGGAATAATAACTCGTCATTTACGCAGGCGTATCTGAACGATGTAAACTCGAACAACGTAAATCCCGCTGACCTCGATCTGGAATACGATCCGAGTACAAATTCAGCCGCTACGGGCGCTGGTGCCGCGTATCAGTTATTTCTGATTAATCCGACTGAACTTGCTAATGGCACGGCTGGGTTACCTTACACTCGACCTGATAATTCACCGAATTTGCCACTCAATCAACGCGCGACGTTGACTCGAACGGGAGCGCAGTCGCAATGGTCGATTGCATACGCGGGTAACCTCGACGACAAGCTTTACATTGGCGGTTCGTTGTCGCTGACGCGTATCCGGTACAGTTCTGATTACACGTTACGTGAATACGTAATTGGTGGTGGGGCATTTGACAATTACTCGCGCAACAGTCGACTCGACGTAACCGGTAATGGTATCAATCTATCGCTTGGCATCATTTACAAACTCGATCCGAGCCTTCAGATTGGTGTTACTGCACAGTCGCCATCCTGGTACGGGGTTCGCGAAGATTACAGCCAGACGTTATCGGCTCGAGCCATTGCACCTGCCTTTCAAACGAACGGTATCAATAATATAGCCATCTCTCCGGAGCCAACGTTCAACTACTCGCTGACCTCTCCGTTCAGAGCGTCGGGGGGCGTTACGTATTTCCTGGGTAAAGGCCGTATCGGCCTGATAACGGCTACGGCCGAGTATGCGGGTTACGGCGGGATGCGCGTTCGCACGACGGATTTCGACTCGCAGGGGAATACTGACTTCCGCAATGATGTTCGGCTAGCCGTTCAGGACCGGTACCAGAGCGTAGTCAATTTCAGAGCGGGAACCGAGATTCGGGCAGGTCTGGTACGTATCCGCGCCGGAGCGGGTTACCTGCCTACCGCTTACAAGCTGAACTTATATCGGGTGACGCCTAATGACCGGGACAAAGTGCTTATTACGGGCGGGCTAGGCATCCGAAACGAACGCTTCTTTGCAGATTTATCGGGCAGCTATTACACGTTTACAACCGGTTTAGCGCCGTATGAACTTCCAAATCCGTCCGATACACCGACCGTGTTGACGAAGGCGCAGCGGACCAACGTAACACTTTCGATTGGTACGTTCTTTTAACCAGTATGAAAACTAACCAAAAAGAGGGCTTTTAGAGCCCTCTTTTTGGTTATAAACACTGCCGACACTCATGAGCGTCGGCAAGCCCTGACTTCTTTACTCAACCAATACGCGGAGTACCGACTGTCGTCTGCCCGCTTCGGCTCTTAATAAATACTGGCCCGATGGCATCGTCGTTAGCGGCCATTCAGCTTGTTTCTTACCTGTGAATGCCGGTATCTGCCCCTGCCAAACCGGCCGCCCTGATAGATCAAGTAATTGAATAGCAACGGCCGACCGCTCAGACTGCTCGATTTCCACGCGTAGACGACTCACAATGGGGTTAGGCACAACACGAATGGCTAAGCCATCGCCTGGTTCATTCAACGCGGTCAGGATGAAACTAATCGGATCGGACGGGGGCGATGGGCACCCATTCACGGTGATTGTGGCGTAATACTGACCGCTTTCAAAGGGAATCAGTACAGGCTGGTTACCGTTCGCAACGGGTTTCGCCGGGTCACTTCCAGTTTGTACGTACCACTGAATACCGGCCGTCTGGTTCACAACCAATGTATTGTTCGACTGGCTGATCACCGGTTTGAACGGTGACGGATTATCCGCTTTTATTGTAACAAATGCCGTGGCGGTTGTGCACCGGTTGCTGTCCAGCACACTAACGGTATACGTACCTTCCACCAAACTCGTTTGCGTAGCAGTGCGGGCTTTGAGTGTATCGGTTCGTTCGGTCAGCCAGTAATACGTAAACGGTTTGGCTCCTCCAGCCACCTGTACGGTTGCCTCCCCATTGCTACCACCGGTACACGATACGTTCTTGATAGCACCAACGGAAAGCGTCAGCGAGGCCGCATCGGTAACGACGGCCGCGATCGAGTCCGTACAACCCACTTCGTCCGTAACGCGGAACCGATACGAATTCGGTCGAAGTCCATTGATTTGACTGTTGGCCTGATACGCCTGGCCGATGAGTTGATATTGACGATTGGTGCCCGACCCGCCCGTGCTGACCAGTTGAACCGCTCCCGTCGGACACACGCAGCAGGAAGCAGGAATAGCGGTCGCCCGAAGTTTCAGCGGTTCGGCAACGCCAATCCTGACCGGAAGCAGGCTTGTGCATCCATTCGCGTCGTTACCAACTACGGTATAATCACCAGCCGCTAAGCCGGTGAACACGTTGCTGGCCTGCGGAACGCGCGTGGTCGTTAACTGATATGTCATGGCTCCCGTTCCTCCGGCCGGGGTCACGGTGATTGAGCCGCTATTGGGCCCAAAGCAGTTAACCAACCCGGCAACCGCCGTGAGCCGTAAGGCAGCAGGCTCCGGAACAGCCACTGCTTTTTTCCCCTGACAGCCGTTAGCATCCCGAACTGTAATATCGTAGGTACTGGCTGATAAGCCCGTAAACAGTACTCCCGTTTGAAACGCACTGGTGCCGAGCTGATACTGATACGGCGCCGTTCCGCCCGTAACGGCAACTGTAATCCCCCCATCTACCGAGCCAGCGCAGAGCGTTGGTTTAGCATCGAGCTTGATATCAAATGGATTCGGGGCCGTCACGGATATAGGAACCGTTAGCAGACAATCCCGCTGATCAGCTACTGAAAGTTGATACGTCGTGTTTGCCTTTAAGTTGATGAACGTACCACTGCGCTGTGGGGTACCGAAGTCGAGGAGGTATTGATAATTGCCGTTTCCGCCGGAGGCCACCGCTATTACTCCCCCATCGGTTCCATTTACGCATTTGGTACCAACAACCGTAACGGCAAGCGACAGGGATGGCGGCTGCTTCACTTCGACGTTCGTTTGCACCGTGCACCCGCGCCCGTCTCTTACGGCAATCGGGTACGTACCCGCCTTGAGATTTCCATACCCACTTTCGCTGCTAAAGGGCAGCCCATTAAATTGATATTGTAACGTACCGAAGCCCCCGGTCGCCTGTATGGCAACCAGTCCATCACTACTCCCATTACAACTGGCAGACGTACTAATGGGTGATACAATAATGGCCCGGCTCACCTCTATCGTAACCGTACCCGTTGCCAGGGTTGTACTTGTTACGGCCGTGCCTGTTGCGGCCGTGGTACTGGTCACGCAAGCCGCCGTATACGTCGTAGTTTGCATCGGCGCAACCACAATCGGGTTTCCTGCCTGTGCCGTCGACCAGCGCACCATCCCGGTAGTCGGGCAGCCAGCAGCAGTCAGGGTGATACTCGTACCCGCACAAACGGCCGTTTGGGTAGCGGTTACAACCAGATTTCCCTGCGCGAGCGCCGGACCCGACCAGAAACTACCGAATAGGATAACTAAGGAGATGACTAAAAACCGAGAAAGAAACTGTAAACAGTTTTCCATAGAGGGCGGAGTAGATAAGCGAAAATAGCCCTTCAAGATACATAACTCCGTACCAGCCTATCACGATTTATTTACTTTTCGGCGTTTTCCCTCTTAAAGAGCTCTTCAAGCCAGAAAAGTGCAGTGATAATTAGCTGGTATTTGCGGCAATAGGTATAAAATACGACCAACAGACAGCGCATCGGCTGGCCCGTAAGAATGCAGCTCTAAACTATCGGATTAGTGTTGTATTGCCCGGCCGCCCAGGAGCGGAGAGAAACGGACAGCATGAGCGGTTGGACTAACTTGGGCTTTATTAGTAAAAAAGCCCCCAGTCATCGGGTGCGTCGTTGTCTTTATCGAAGCTGTTCACCCAGTCAACAAACAACAACCGAAACTGCTCAATTTCATCGCGCAGCACGTTCAGATAAGCGGGAGTGGCTAACTTTTCGGCTTTACAGTACGAGGTCTGCGCGAGCAGTTCACGGGCGTGCATCTTTATAATGACCGCATTCTCCATACGCAGTGTGTACAGATCCCCACCTTCGGCCCCAACAATCTTCGGTGCCAGCATCATGGCATTAGCCAGCATCTGCTCATGCATCATGAGCACGTCATCTTCCTTATTGATCGTTTCGACAATGGCCTGAGTCAATTCCATGATCTCATTCGCCTTACGCAAAACCGGCAGGTTTTTGATCCGCCGATTTTCTGCTTCCATTTCGGCGCGGGCTTCTTCCGGATCATAGTCTTCGTCGAAACCGTCCCAATCCATAAAGCTATCGTCGTCCTCGTCGTCAAAGTTCATCGTAAAACGGGAAAGGGGTTTGACTACTTTCTACCAGACAAAGTAACAGAAACCTTTCCCAAAAACAAACCCATATAACCGAAATCTCCTGATCTGACAAATCTGATTGTGCGGCTACCAATCGATTCATCGGCATGGGCGTTTTGCTTCCTAGTAGAGTGGCTACAGGCCGACGTCGTGGGCAAGAGTTTCCGCTTCAATTATTGAAATAGCATAGCCTTTCCGAAACTCTAAACGAGCCCCGACCTTAGACAGTTAAACGGATCGTGAGTATTTCAAGGGTGTCTTATGGCGACTCAAGATTGACCTGATTCGGCTTATTTAACCTGATGAGTACCATCGGCTCCGGCTAGACACGTAACAAGTTCCATCGCCATTTTTCAAGAAAACAGTGCGGCAACTCATACAAAACTAAGGGCAACCTGTATATTTGTTGAGCATACAACCTGCTTCCCACTGTTTCGAATGACGTATTGTTTAGGAATTAAAGTTGCGTCGGGCTTAGTTGCTATTGCCGACACGCGGCTTACATCCGGCACTGAAGTGTCGTCGAACCGTAAGATTTCGGTTCACGAAGTTGAGAATCATTCTCTGTTTATTATGACCTCAGGGTTACGCTCCGTGCGTGACAAAGCCATTACGTATTTCCGGGAAGTACTGCTCGAACAAGACCGTTCCTTTAACAAGCTCTACAAAGCGGTCAATGCCTTCGGCGAACAGGTAAAACGGGTTGCCAAAGAAGATAAAGAGTCGATTGTAGCGAGTGGGCTGAGCTTTAACCTCAACGCCATTGTGGGTGGGCAACTGGAAGACGATGACGAGCACAAACTGTTTATGCTGTACCCGGAAGGCAACTGGGTAGAAGTCGAGCATGGCTCTCCGTTTAAGATCATCGGTAACTCGGGCTATGGAAAACCCTTACTGTTCCGGAACCTGTCGTACGAAACCAGCTTACAGGAAGCGCTTAAGATTGGATTTCTGGCCTTCGATGCAACGCGGGTCAGCGCCAACGACGTCGATTATCCGCTGGACGTAGTGATTTACCCTAAAGACAGTTTCCATATGACCGAATATCGACTCGAAAAAGACGATATGGACGAGGTTTCGCATCAGTGGAGTGCGTTGCTGAGTAACTCGGTACGTAAGCTGCCCACGTACTGGATGGACCCGATCTTCGAAAAGGTACGGGCTGTAAACCATTGAGGCAGGCCGAATGAGCCAGCTTGTTCAGCCCGCCTGTGTGGGGGCGGGTCCGATTCAAGATTCTATCGCTATGCATCTTCACGTTCGGCACGATTCCGAATACACGTACGACAGCCCCGTCGCGCTGGGTCCGCAAACACTTTACCTCTACCCGCGGATGTACCCGTATCAGCGGTTGCTGGCCTATCAGTTAACGATCGACCCCACGCCCTCGCACATTGTCCGGAACATCGACGTAGAGGGCAACGTACAGCAGCTGGTTTATTTCAATCAACCAACCCGCCACTTGCGCGTAACGGCCGAAATGCAGCTTCAGTCCGACGAGTTCAATTCGTTCGATTTCGTGTTATTCCCCTTTGAAACCGAACGCGTGCCGTTCCGCTACCCGAAATCAGTGGAAGATCTGCTTCAGCCTTATCTCCAGCGGGTTGGCGTATCGGATCAGGTCGAAAGCTGGGCGCGGCAGCTGGCAGCTTCGGCTGGCTGGCAAACGACGGGTTTTCTGATGGCGCTGAATCGGGCCATTCAGCAGTTCGTGTACGAAATTCGGGAAGAGGGGGCTCCGCTTCTCCCTGAACAGACGCTCACGTTACGGAAAGGATCGTGCCGGGACTATACAACCCTGTTTATGGCGGCCTGTCGTAGTTTAGGCATGGCGTCGCGGTTTGTGAGCGGCTACCTGTTCGGCAATCCGCAGCATGAGCATCAGCTCCACGCCTGGGCCGAAGTTTACCTGCCCGGCGCGGGCTGGCGCGGCTTCGACCCGACGGAGGGGTCGGTTGTGGTGAACCGCCACATTTTTCTGACCTCAACAGCGAAGCCCGAGTTAGCCGCCCCGATCAGCGGCACCTTTCAGGGAAAGGCCAGCTCAACCCTCCGCTCGGAGCTGGTGTTCATCTGACCTGTTCCACTACGCTTAGCAAAATCAGGTCCTGGCGTAAAGATTGGTCTATCTTTTTTGTCGAGATAAGACCGATTGACTCAGTACTGACGACTATATTTGTAAACTTATCAGAATACTTACCTGACCCATCACGTGGCATTAATTAAGTCTATTTCCGGAATTCGAGGTACAATTGGGGGGCGCAGTGGAAACGGGCTGACGCCTTTGGATGTAGTAAAGTTTTCGGCTGCTTTTGGGCAATGGCTTCGCCAACGCAATCCGGACCGCCATACGGTGGTCATCGGGCGCGACGGCCGACTGTCAGGCGAGATGGTGTCAAAGTTGGTGGCCGCTACGTTACAGGGCCTCGGCCTGCATGTAATTGACCTGGGTTTATCGACTACGCCTACGGTTGAGTTGGCCGTGCCGGGCGAAGGGGCCGCCGGAGGCATCATTCTGACCGCCAGCCACAACCCCATTCAATGGAACGCCCTCAAACTGCTTAACGAATCGGGAGAGTTTATTACCGCCGAGGATGGTGCCGAAGTACTGGCGATTGCCGAAGCCGATTCCTACGAGTTTGCCGAGGTACGTAAGCTGGGGAAATACCAAACGGACACGACCTGGCTTCAGAAACATATTGACCTGATTTTGGCGCTGCCGCTGGTAGATCGGGACGCGATTGCCGCCCGGAACTTCCGGATTGTGGTCGATGCGGTCAACTCATCGGGCGGTCTGGCGGTGCCCATGCTGCTGGAAGCACTAGGGGTTGAGCAGATCACCAAGCTACACTGTGAACCGACCGGAAACTTTGCGCATAACCCCGAGCCTTTGCCGGAGAACCTGCGCGACATCATCAAAGAGATTGAAAAAGGCGGCTTCGACCTGGGTGTTGTTGTCGATCCCGATGTCGATCGGCTGGCGCTGATCTGTGAGGATGGCTCACCCTTTGGCGAAGAATACACACTTGTAGCCGTGGCTGATTACGTTCTGAAAAACAGCTCGGCTGGTGGGAATACCGTCTCAAATATGTCGAGTACGGTTGCCCTACGCGACGTAACGAAGAAGTACGGCGGACAGCACTTTGCGTCGGCAGTCGGCGAGGTCAACGTTGTCGAGATGATGAAGGAGCAGCAGGCCACCATTGGGGGTGAAGGCAATGGCGGCATCATCTATCCAGAATTGCATTACGGACGTGATGCGCTGGTAGGTATCGCCCTGTTCCTCAGCCATCTGGCTAAGTTCGGCAAGTCGGCATCTATGCTGCGCCGGACCTACCCGAACTATTATATATCGAAGAATAAGATTGAGTTAACGCCTGATATTGATGTCGACGCGGTGCTGCATCGTATTCAAACGAAATACGCCCGCAACCCCATCAACACCATCGACGGCCTCAAGATCGAGTTTGACAAAGAGTGGGTCCACCTGCGTAAATCCAACACAGAACCGATTATCCGAATTTATTCGGAATCGGATACGCTGGCAACTGCCGACCATCTTGCCGGAAAAATTATCAACGATATTCGGGAAGTAATCTCGGAGAAGCGTTAGCTTGTTCAGGATCGAACGTAATGAAATGCGCTGAGGACAGTGATAACTCTACTTAGCAAATGCTGCCGAAAAAGAGAATTTCAATTAATAAAAGAAGGGCAACGTACTAATACGTTGCCCTTCTTCATTACTGTGTGTTAGCCTGTGGCTGCTTACCGATTTGTGTACGACGTATTGGTATTATCGGTCAGATCGTCGTCATCGAGCGTAGTGCGGTTCGTTCCTAACGTTTGGTCGGTAGTGCCGATATTCTCGACTTCTACATCCGTGTTGCGAACCGTATCGCGAACAGTTTCTACACGCTCATTTACTTCTTTGCCGACCGAAATTTCTTCAACGACGTTGGCCGTTTTCGAGACTACGGGTACTTCGGCATGTTCGGTTACCTGGATTTGGCCTTCCTGGAACGCATCCAGATCAGCCGCGGTTGCCGGACGGTTTACGGGTGTCCGCTGAATACGTACCCGCTCTTCGCGTAACCGCAGGCTTTCTTCCACGGGCCGTTCGATAATCCGGCTCCGTACCCGAACGCCACCGCGTTCAACTTCGCGTTTGCCTACTTCCAGGTTTTCCTGTATTACTTTAATGGTCTGATCACTGCCCGTGTCGGCCAGACGATTCGTTGTGTCAGTCGTATCAACGTAATCCGTTGTGTCTGCTACGTTACCTGCTGTATAGCCAGTCGTAGTATCATTGTACGACGAAGTGCTATCGTACGACGAGGTAGTATCGTAGGATGACGTACTGTACTGGTTTGCCCGTTCGTCGATATCAACAGCACCGTACTCATCAAGCAAGTCAGCGGCCCGTTCAGCCTCATCCTCCGACTGCGCATGAACCGTTACAATCGAACCCCGTTCGGCCACACTTGTATATTTCCGGGTATTATCGTCGTCATCCCCACCAAATAATGAACTAAAAAAACCGCCAATTCCACTATTATGATCCTCATCGCGATCGAGCCGCGTCGAGCTATCACTGTAAGTGGAGCTATCATTGTAATCTGAAGTAGTCTGAGCTGACAGATCAATATTATCGCGTGAGAAACCATTGCTAACCAATTGGTCCACCGCCCGTTGCGCTTCTGCTGCGCTGTCAAATACGCCGATTACTGTTTGTTGTGCCATTGTCTTGTGGTTTGTTAGTTTGATAAATAGTTACTCTACACTGGTAATTGCATTCAGGGATTCGACGTCCGTTCAATGTGAACTTCTTCCTGACGAAGCGTCACTTGCCGGATGTCGCGTTCCTCCGTTCGCTCTCTGGTTACGTGTACCTCTTCAACTAGTAGCAACCGCTTCTCCGTTACCAATACCTCCTGGATAACCGGAATAATCATCGTCTCGCCTTCTTGTCGAACAGCGGGGGCCCAAGCGACATACTGGTTTATAGGTACTCGTTCAACGCGAACGTTCTCGTGCACAACAGGTAATTCAACTTCCTGCTGTTTTTCATGCACCTTCTTTATAATCGTTACCTGACCGGTCTCAACAATACGTTTACCGATATCGACCTGCTCTTCGAAAACGGGAGTGACTACTTGCTGAGCCTGATGTTGCGGCTGTCCATGGGGCTCTTCCTGTTCCGAAAATTGTGAGGTCAAGTTCATACGTAGTGTTGGGATCAGTTCATGCTGTTGCTGCCGGATTGATCAAATACTGGTCCAACTGCTGATTGTCTGTACATTAGCTGTTTTATTAGCCCCGCATTGTATAATTTATTCTACATATTAAGTAGTCTATTTCCCCGATATAGGCATGCCACTATAAATTCCTTGGAATATTATATTCTCGTGAACTTTAGGATTGAGTTGGTGCTAGAGTAAATCACATTAATAGCCCTTATCCTGAATTGAGTTATTGATGTTTGACTAACGGTTTAATCTTTACGACCCATTACTCAGACATTTATTAGTTAGGTAACTGGGGAGTAATTGTAGAGATAAATACTCAGGATTGCCCAGATTTTTTGCCAACTATAAGTTTCCATCTAAAAACAATATGTTTGATATTCAGCTAC
This sequence comes from Spirosoma knui, assembly GCF_054780635.1. NCBI lineage: Bacteria > Pseudomonadati > Bacteroidota > Cytophagia > Cytophagales > Cytophagaceae > Spirosoma > Spirosoma knui. The sequence continues at coordinate 218,024 of NZ_BAAGVY010000012.1, forward strand.
TTACGTATCAATAGTTAAACTGGCATGGTTTTGACTCAACTGATAGCGTTCTCAGAACTAACTAAAACGCTTACAACTATGAGAGGTTTCGTGACAGGCATTCTAGCAGGCTTAGCAGTCGGCTACTTGACAGCCCCAAGAAGTGGTAAAGAAACACGCGACAAGTTAACGGACGAGGCTAACAAGCGCTCGAAAGATCTTCAGGATCAATGGAACAAAAACGTAGCCCAGGTGAAAGACGGGTATGAGCAAGTGAAAAGTCAGGTTAACCAATACGTTGGCCAGGCGCAGGAGAAAGTCAATCAGTTTAAAGATCAGGCTCAACAAGCGGCAAACGGAGCCAAGACCAACAATACTAACACGAACAATGATCCCGTAGAATCAGGCGTTTACCATACCGATGGTGCGTTCTAATTCAAACAAGTGCTTTCTGATTTACTCAACACTCTAAAAAATACCCCTATCCCAGTTGGACAGGGTCAGCTTACGATCTCACTCAACGTTATTGAAGAATCAGCGCCAATTAAGACGCAACACGACAAAAGCCGGAGCTACTGTTCCGGCTTTTGTTTTTGGTCTACACGTACTGCCTAGCCCCAACCATCCGCAACCGAGCGTTTGTCGAAGGTTGGTAAACTAATTGGAGTTTGGTGCGGGTGATTTGTTTACTTTAGCAGACAAATCGAAAAACAACTCCTACCATGTCAATCAAAACAACCCTTGGTCTGCTTCTGACAGCCGTTCTGCTGTCGTTCAGTCACCTCACCGGACAAGCCGCAAAAAAACCATCTACCGTTACCGTTTCGCAGATGGTGGCCGAGTGGCAGCGGGCAAAAGAATACACCAAAGAGTATCTGGATGCTATGCCCGAAGATGGAGTAGGCTATAAACCCACCGCCGAGATCCGCAGCTTCGCGGAGCAGATGCTTCATCTGGCCAACGGGAACTTTAACTTTGCTTCCGCAGCTAGCGGCAAAGCCAACCCGTATCAGGGCAAAAACCTCGAAAAGCTGGACGAGTTCAAAACGAAAGCCGCGCTAACCAAAGTCGTCTTGGAAAGCTACGATTTTACTATCGACGCCTTGAAAGCGATGACCGACGCCCAACTTGCCGAGAGCGTGAAAGTATTCGGACGGGATATGACGCGCGAAACGGCGTTTGCTAAAGAGTTTGAGCACCAAACGCACCACCGTGGCCAAACGACCATCTACATCCGGATGAAGGGGATCAAACCCCCGAATGAGAAACTGTTCTAGTCCATTGGTTGAACACAGACGAGCGGGCGTTACGTATTGATCTAGCTGTCAATACGTAACGCCCGCTTAGTTAGTACGCCTATCTAATCAATACGTTGCTACCGCGTCCGAATGAGTGCGTTTCGGGTTGACCCGACCGGTTTTTGTCAGCAGTCGATCTATGGAATACCGTCCGCTACCGATACGTATCAGGGCCAGACTCATGCCGAAAATAAGCAGATCCATCTCATAACCCTCCCCCGACTGATTGCCGAACCAGTTCATCGAAAAGCCGAACGGCAGGTGGGTAGTCAGCATGGCCCCGAGCATAACAGCAAAGGTTCCCAGCGCATTCAGTCGGCCTAAAAAGCCAATCAGTAAGCCTACGGCCCCCAGGGTTTCAATCACAATTGTTAGAAATCCAATGATCCAGGGCAGGTGCATGGTTTCGGTAAAGAACTGCATAGTGCCGCTGAAGCCATAACCGCTAAACCAGCCGGCGGTCTTTTGCAGACCATGATAAAGCATGACAACACCGAGCGGTACGCGAAGTAAGATTCCTGCGGAGCTATTGTTGGTGTATATGAGTCGTTGTAACATTGTTTTTTGTCGTTTACGGTTCAAGGAACAGAGTTGGTTAGTTTTGCGCGGGTACTGGATCATAGAAAAACTGTTCGCGCACAATCTTGCCGTCGCGCCAGTGCTGCACCGACACCTGCGTGTAGTCTTTACGTCCCCACTCTTTGTGCGTGTAATCATACTGCCAAACAACCATCGTTACGTTGTCTCCGGCGGCTACGTCGAGCACGCGGAGGGTACGTAAGTCGGTGATGCTGGCGAAGAAATTCTGTTCGCGCTGGCGGTTTGCAGCTTTACCCACAGTGGGTGGCAGGGCATTTTCCTGCATCACGACCTCATCGTCGTAATAGCGTTCGAAGGCTTCCATAGCCTGGCCCTCGAGCACAAGCCGGTTCAGGGCATTGATGGTGGTCAATAGTTTTTCCATGGTGTTGTTTATCAATTAGTTGACAACACAAAACTACGGTGCCCACCAGGTTGGGTGCCTTGACCTGGTTTAGGAAATCATATTGATCTAGTTCAAGATTTTCGGTTGGTCATCTGCCGACGGATTCGGCTCAAGAACTCCGGCGTAAAGCCTAGGTAGGAAGCGATTAAATGCTGCGGTACGCGTTGGTCAAGCCCCGGATACCGGTCCAGAAAGTGCCGGTACCGTTCTTCGGCTGTTTGGCTGATGGTCGCAATAACCCGCTGCTCAGCGGCTACGAAGGCTCGCTGCGTGAGAATCCGGAAGAACCGCTCGAACTTAGGAACGCGCTCATACAACGTTTCGAGCGATGCATGATCGATTTGTAGAAGTTCCGCATCTTCGAGCGCATCGGTATTGTAAGCGGCAGGCGATTGGGTTAGAAAACTGTACAAATCGCCTGTCCACCAGTTTTCAACGGCAAACTGCACGACGTGCTCATTGGCTCGCTCATCGACAAAATACGTACGCAGACAGCCCTTCACCACAAACGAGTCGTATCGGCAGACATCACCCGCCTGGACCAGGTACTGACGTTTCCGCAGGAGCTTATACCGTAGCAGGGACGTAAACGTAGTTGCCTCGTCGGGCGTAAGGTCAATAAACTGGCTTACGTGAGCAAGAATGGCGTAGTGCATAGCGGGCAAGAAATTCGATAAAACCGGATCATGAACGGTGTTTAAAGTTAGCACTCGTTTTTAATTTTTCGTACGCTACGTATCAGTCCTGCTTACACATTGTCGCAACACCGATTGGCCGAATCAGCAGGCTTATATTGTCTTCGTTCCGACTCATGAAACGTTCTGCGCCGTTGGTATTCTTCTGGCTACTGTTCACTTCATAATCTTTGCGGTGCCCTGCCTGTAGGTCCTAGTTTTGAGTCGTTTCCAGATAAGCCGTATGGCAATGGCCGATGAATAAACCTGGTACAAAATTATTTATAGCTATGCTTCGATTTTGCTTACTCATAGACTCTCTGCTTCTAATTGCCGGGACATACGGATTTGTAACGGGTTCGCTTCCGCCCACAACGCCAGTGATTCTGGGAGTGGTGTTTGGCTTTGTTGGCTTAAATACGCTGGGAGGTGGCTTATTTAGCTACCAAAAAACCCGCAAGTGGCTGGTCAATTCGATACGTACCACCGGAGAGGTAATCGATTACGCCTACAAAGAGTCGGTCGATAGCTTCGATCGCGACGATAATCGATACTATACGGTGCATTACCCCATCGTTCGATACCAGACGCAGATGGGACAGTCGGTTTCCTTTACCTCTTCGGTAGGATCGTCGAAACCCAGTCACGCCATCGGCCAGCAGGTGGGCGTGCGTTACGTTGCCGATGATCCGCAGGGTGCCGAGATAGACGAGTTTATGTCGATCTGGCTGGTGCCACTGGTGCTGACGTCGCTGGGTATTTCGTTCTCGCTGGCTTCAATGGCGTTAACCTTTCTTCACATACAGCCTTAATCCACAGTAAATAATTACTGAACTGGCATCAACAAACCCACCTATACCATGTCCTGGCAAGAACATTACGAAAACGCGGCCCAACAGGAGTCTGACGCGTACGATACGTTATCGGTTGAAAACCTGATTGACCAGATTGAACGAGGCCAATACGGCCGGTACAACATGATCTGGTCTGCACTGGTCAGTCGGGCGACCTTGTCCCAAGCCGGATGGACTCTATTCCGGGTGCTGCTTCGCGACGATGTAGCGTATCTTATCCGCTGCAACTGCGCCGAAGCCTTACTCGAACTCCTCGGCCGAACCGATGTGCTCCAGACGCTTGACGAAGCAGTTAATCTGACCAATGGAAGTCCCTCCCAGCGTGAGCCGTATTTAACCGCCCTGCACCAGGAACTGACCGAACGCCTGCAATAGTCCTGACTTAGAATTTCCGTACCAACTGGTCGGCTGATATATCAGCCGACCAGTGCTTTTTTTGTGCAGTACGTATCCATCAGATGCAGAAACGTTTCCGTTTAAATTCTTCTACGGCCAAACAGAGTTGAACACAATAAATTATCCGTTTATGGTCGTATACTTTGTAAGTTTGTTGGTGCAGTAAAAGCCAACCTGAATCTGCGTTTATTATCAAATCACTGAAGTAGTTATGGCAAACAAATTTTTATTCATTCTGGCGGGCAGCTCACTGGCGTTAACAGCCTGTGGTCAAAGTGCGTCTACCAATACAGCAGCGTCTGCTCAGACGGCGAATCTGCCGCCCGTGGAGACTAAAGAGCCCAATTCAGCCTATAAACCCGCATTTACTGGCCAGACACGGATCGCCGGTATCAAATCGGCTACACCTTACGAAGGCAAGGTCTTGTCAGAAGCCCTAAAAAGTCCGTGGGGCATTACCAGCCTGCCCGATGGTCGGCTGCTCATTACCGAGAAAGAAGGAACGATGCGCATCGCCACCCCGGCTGGTAAGATAAGCGGGCCAATTACGGGCCTGCCTAAGGTCAACTCGGCTGGTCAGGGCGGACTGTTAGGCGTCCGGGTTGATCCTGATTTTGCGACAAATCGCATGGTATACTGGGTATTCTCCGAGCCCCTACCCGAGGGAAATCTGACAGCCGTAGCGAAGGGGAAATTATCGGCCGATGAAACCAAGATCGAAGGCGCAACGGTCATTTATCGAGCTACTCCGGCTTACAAAGGCACCCTGCATTACGGCGGCCGAATCCTGATCGACCCATCGGGCAATCTGCTGATCAGTACGGGTGAGCGCTCCGACAAAGTAACCCGTCCGCAAGCCCAGTCCATTAATTCGGGATTGGGTAAAGTAATTCGCATTACCAAAGACGGTAAACCCGCTTCGGGTAATCCATTTGCGGGGCAGGCCGATGCCAGACCTGAGTTGTATTCGTACGGCCACCGGAACGTACAGAGCCTGGCTCTTCATCCGGTAACGGGCGATCTGTGGGAGGCTGAATTCGGCCCACGAGGTGGCGATGAACTGAATCTGGTAAAACCCGGAAAGAACTATGGCTGGCCTACCATTACGTATGGCATTGAATACAGCGGTGAAAAAGTAGGCGAAGGCATACAGCAGAAAGAAGGGCTTGAACAGCCGGTTTATTATTGGGACCCGGTTGTGTCGCCCAGCGGCATGACCTTCTACACCAGTGATGCCATTCCAGAGTGGAAAAACAATCTCTTTATTGGCTCCCTAAGCGGGATGCACATCGCCCGGCTGGTCATCGAGAACAATAAAGTAGTTGGCGAAGAGCGACTGATGGTGGGTGATTACCAGCGGTTCAGAGACGTAACGCAGGGCAAGGATGGTGCGATCTACGCTGTTACCGATCAGGGCCGGTTGTATCGCGTCTTCAAAAAGTAGTTGTCGTAAGGTATAGTATTTCTGGTGCTTACTCTGTTTGTCAGGCGCCAAAACGTTTCGATCCATGTCGGGCGTTTTAATCAACTTCTAATTGACCGGCCACGGTGCTCAAAAGACAAAGTTTTTGAGCACCGTGGCCGGTCAATTTATTAAGATTAGTTGCTTGTTCAATACTTCCTGAACCTTGTTTTCATTCAGTGATCGCTCACCTGTAACAAATTACACCTCATCTGGATGATAACCGACTGGCTCATCAGTTTTTGCACACCCTGTTGAATGTAACACCGACTTCTTCAGCTTTCTTTACCTGTAATCAGTTCGTCGGTAATCACAAACATCGAACTGTGAACGATTAGTGAGCCAACGATTCAATGGGTTAGACTTTTCTTCTCTAAACACAGATGAGATGGAAGAAGTCGTCTATATTCCGAAGAATACTTCCCTCTAATTGTAGCGTTTGATAGATTTTGTCGATACTATATTGATAAAGAAGATATACTCATTTAATGATAGTTAGGATTCCTAATTATATTTGTGTCGGATTTCAACTGTTTCTATCATGAGCGATCAAAACATAATACCAGGGTATATCTACGGGCAGCAGCCCCTTAGCTCCCCAATCTCAATTGAGGAGCTGGCCTTATTGAAACAAACCGTCTTGTTTACTGATGAAGACGAGCGTCTGTTGAGGCTAGCTAGTGACGTATTGGCCGATCAGACCGAGGCTATCTTGGATGTCTGGTATGGCTTCGTAGGTAGCCACCCGCACCTACTACGTTACTTTGGCCAGCAAGGTCAGCCCGACGCACACTATCTCGCAGCCGTTCGGAAGCGGTTTGGTCAGTGGATTATAGACACCTGCACTCGTTCTTACGACGAAGATTGGCTGGCCTATCAGCAGGAGATCGCCCTTCGTCATCATTCGATCAAGAAAAATCAGACAGATGACGCTAAGGCCGGGCCTATCATTCATCTGCGTTACATCCTGGCCTTCATCGTCCCACTGACAATTACCATGAAGGATTTTCTGGCAGCTAAAGGGCATGATGCCGATACCGTAGCGGGTATGCATGCTGCTTGGTTCAAAGCCGTTACGCTCACGGCCGTGCTGTGGAGCCATCCCTACGTGCATCTCGAAGAATTTTAATAATCTCTAACTCCCTCAAATCATGCAAGTTTCCGTTTATGATACCTACGTTACCCGCACCGACGGGGCGGTCATGCACTTCGATATCCTAGTGCCATCTACAGTAACCAGCCAGGCAACGATCCATGAGTACGGGCAAGCTTACCTGGCAACGAAAGGTCAGGTTGGACAACCGCTGACCGCCAAAGAGTGCCGCTTCTGTCACATCGAAGAGGCTACCGAGATGATGCAGGCAAGTATTGCCAGTCAGGGCTTTCACATCATTGAAATGCAGGGATGCTGAACGTTCGTCATCACTAGTGCTCTTACCAGTTTTTCCTGGTCGACAAGTTTCAATTTTCTAATCAACTCATTCCATGTATAGATCATTTAAAACCGCGCTGTTCGCGCTTGTGCTGACTACTTCAGGGGTAACGGCTCAGACTCACAAGCCAGCTACAGCGTATAACAATGCCGATTTTAACATCAAATCGGCCAGTATTGCCTACGACAACACGCTGGATATGCTTATTTTCGAGATGAAAGTGGAAGGTACTGCCGGTCGCACTGTACCCAAAGGTGTAGGCAGCATGAACGGGGCGCCCGTGCTGGCCTACGTATTTCCAACGACGCTCAAACCGACCGATGTGGGCTTTTCCAGTACCGAAGGTATTGTGGCGATGGGGCTTACATCTCATCCCGATATGGACGACACTCCGCTTTGGGACGAGAACAACGACGGTATTTTCGACAACGACGGTGTAGTCTGGCACCCGCACTGGGTTGTGTTGACCAAAGACAGCCGGGTGCTGGGTGGCTTGAGCGTTAAGGAATTCAAAAAAGAAGATAAGGCTGTTACGCTGCCCAAAACCGCGCCGGGTGTGCCGATGTATTTTGATTCGCCGGGCTACAATGTAGTGACGCAGGGTAACGTCATTCGGATGGGTGTTCCGGCTTATCGGGTTAACAACCAGAAGAACTTCAAGTTTGATGCGGTAAGCTGTTATATGGAAATGAACATGGGGGGCGATCACGCCAATCACGAAATATCGGCGACCAAACCTACGCTTGGGGTATATGCAGTGTATACTGTGCTATCGGGTAAGTTAACCCTACCGTATACGGTCACCGCAAAAAAATGACTCACTCTATTATCCTCTCGTTTTGTTATGGACACGATCACCCTGATTCCTAACAACAGCCTGCTGACGCCCACCCCAGAGGAAGGTCGGCAACTAGCTATCAAAATGGCCCGGCTCATCATTAAAGCAACCCAGCCCGATGAGCAGAAACGGATTCAACTCCGAGACGTGTATGCCAATGACGCGATGATGCTGATTGCCATTGGACAGACCGTCGCCACCGAGTTCGCGACTATTGCAGCAGCAAATAACTATTGGCAATCGAGATGAACGACTCAACTGCGTATCGCACTTATTTGAATGACTTGGTAAGAAGGCGAAGCTATGTAAAAGTCCAATATTTTACCGAGCTTCACGAGTTAATTACCCTGAATGCGCTCGTTGTAAGCTTAAGTACGGAGGGCAATGACCCGATGGTTGTTCTCTCAACGGGGGATCAAATCCCCTTGCCCAAGCTGGTTAGTGCTGAAGGGGAATTTGCGCCAGATTACGAAGGCTACGCGCCTTACTGCGAAACTTGCGATTGCTAAATGGATGACTCTGTATTTGACTTAGGCCGACAAAACAGCTCGGTTGATGCCAAGATTGTGGCGGGTCTGGAACGACTGGGAGAAGTGTTCCGAACATTGCTCTGGCAACAAAGCCGCGAAACCGGCCTAAGTCCAATTCAGATTCAAATACTTCTTTTCCTGGCCTTTCATGACCCGGTGAAATGCAAAATTGGGTATTTGGCCGCTGAGTTCAACCTAACCAAGCCGACCATCAGTGATGCCGTTAAGGTGCTGGCTCAGAAAGAGCTGGTCGCTCGAATCGTCGATCCTCTCGATAGCCGCAGCCACAGTTTACAGTTAACCCCAGCAGGACAACAAATTGTCGATCAGACGAGTGGTTTCGCCAACCTTTTAAGCCAGTTGGTAGGGCAGCTAAATGGTGAGCATAAGACAATGCTTTATGAAAGCTTGTTTACGCTTATTTACGGGCTGCACCAACGCGGTCTGATTACAGTGCAGCGAATGTGCAAGACTTGTCTGCACTACCAGTTTGATGGGCAGATTCATTACTGTGGCTTGCTGAAAATACCCCTGGAAGCGGACCTGCTTCGTCTGGACTGCCCTGAACATGCTGCTTTATGAAGAGCCTATATTCAATCTAGGCCAACGAATAGTGCAGAAGTATAGCTTCTGAGCTGATCGAATCTTCAATGATCACATTAGCCCTACTTATCAATCGTTTCCGCCAATCCATCAACCGACGGCTATTCACACGTACTATCTTGAGCTTTTAATGGAGACGATACGTCTTTTATACGCGTTTACGCTCATTGTTTATGAACCTTCAACCACCCATCCACTACGTCGGTTATCGTAAATCGAACACCCTTAAACCGTTCGGGAGGGGTTGTGTTTAAGGCTTGCTGGAGCTTCAGAACGTTTGGGTAAAAGTTGACGCCCTGCCCCTGAAACTGCTCGTCTATAGCCCGCAGCATCCGGTCGATTCCATACATATCAAAGCTCCAGTTTTGCAGGTTGTTGCTGTCACGAATATCGGCAGCTATGGTTGAGGCCATCCAGCCAATGCTCTCATTGAGTGCCTCCGCGAACTCTTTCGGGCGACTAACGGAGTTACCATCCAGAAAATAATACACCTCCCGGTACGAGCATTGTTCTTTCAGGAGTGCCAGAACTTCTGATTCCCAATCGGGATGCGCTTTGACTTTGGCAATGGCCGCCTGACGAATATCGTTGTCCTGAAATCGGTTGGTATGCGCCAGCACATTAATAATCGGATCTTCGGGCTTCTGAGTGGCAATGAAATTCAGCGTTTCCTGATGCCATCGTTGCTCCTGCTCGTTCCGGGCGGCCAGTTCCCGTTCTGAGTCGCGGGCTGTTTGCCGCAGGTATCCTAGTGCCAACCCACCACTGTACAAAGCACTGACAGCGAAGGCGGCAAAAAAGGAGATCTTAAACAGATTGGGCGGAAAGCTGGCCTGCCAGTTCGGATTAAGCGCAAAAAAACAGGCAACTAACCACAGCAACGGAATCCAAAGCTGGCCGTGCCACACGGCGATCCCGTGCAGAAACTGAGGGTACGTGTTATCATCGGTACTGTGCCACTCCCATTTGAAAACAGCGCAGAAAAAAATCGTTATGACCACGAATAACCAGCACGCCAATGCCGCAGCCGTCCGTAAGCTGGCATCGGTGGTCAGCCACTGAAATCCACTTCTAGCCGAAATCGTCAGAGTCAAGGCCAGGCTGCTGACCGCAAAGCCCAATCCCAAAAAAGCCAAGACAAGGCCGTAGCCCATTCCATTGTCGCCAGACATAGACGGTTTAGAAGCCGTTAGCATGGCCAGACCGACGTAGAATAAGGTGGTGATTGTAAAAAAGATATACCCAAGCATGGTTGTATGATTACTACGCACCAAAAATGCAGCGGTCAGACCAGCCCGTCAAAAGAAATACCTTTGCTGGCTCAGAACAGCATCTCGACCGTAGCTAGTTGGTAATGAACCGTTTTAGATTACTGAGGCAACGGCTACAGCAGGGGCACTTTAACCAGAAAGTGCGTATCAGTTTCAGTAACCTCAATGTCCCGGCGGCTGAGGTAGTGATACATAGATTTTAGGCTGGCCAATCCCTGCTTATTCGATGTTTCCACAAAATTCTTTTTCTGTACGTTATTGAGTACACACAAATAATTGCCTTCCGGATAGATCTCAACAATTAAGGGGCTTTCGTCGTCAATGGTGTTATGCTTGATCGCGTTCTCCAGCAGGTTCTGAATCGTGACCGGTACAATCATCCGTTCCCGGTAGCTCTCCGGTACATCCACGGAAATTTGCAGCGCGTCGGCAAAGCGCGACTTCTGTAGATCAATGTAGTGTTGCACAAAATTCAGCTCATCGGTTAACGTAACCAACTCTTTATCCTTGTTTTGCAGAATATACCGGTAAATGGTCGACAGTTTCCGTAAAAAATTGGAAGCTTCGCGCGGGCTGATGTTGATGAGGCTGTTGAGCGAGGTCAGGCTGTTGAACAGGAAGTGGGGGTTGAGGTGGTTGATCAGGTTGTGGTACTGAATCTCGGCTTTATCCCGCTCCAGCCGAGTGGCCTGAACCTGTAAGTTGTGCACCTGCATGGTCTGATCAGCCCGGAATTTCAGGAACCCGATCGCCAGTCCCAGTATGATTACGAATACAAGTACCCAGAACCAATCGGTCTGATAGAAATAGCTATCAATAGTAATAGCTAACGTACTGACGGGCGTTTCCCGTCCATCGGGGGTCACCGCTTTCAGGTTAAATTGATAACTGCCGCCCGGCAGTTTCGTATACACGGCATAACCAGCGCCCCCTACCCGCTTCCAGTTGTCGTATCCCTCTAACTGGTACATGTATTCGTAAGGCGTTTGCGAACCAGGGCTCAGTGCGGCAAAGTGTACAGCAAATCCTGTTTCTCCAGCCTTTAGATTAACACTGGCTAGCCCTCGGTGATTAAGCCAGATCGAGTCTCCAATGCTAACCTGACTGATGAGCACTTTTTCGGGTAACTGCGCCGGACGGTTTGCAAACTTTTCCGGAAAAAACTCGACTAAGTACCCCCGTAGCGCGCCAACAATATGACCGTCTCGCAATGGGAACAGGCGGTTATCGTAATTGGTACTACTTTCGTTGAAGGGCAGGGTGAAGTTGGCAAACTGCCTTGTTTTTGGCGTATAAACCGAAAATCGGTTATAGGCTCCGACCCAGACGTGCCCGTAACGATCGGGCAGAGCGGCCCCGCAATGGTCGTAAGCCAGCCCATCGTTTTCGGTCAGTCGCTCATACGAACGACGCTTAGGATCGTACCGCAGCAGACCATACCCACCCGACGCCAACCAAAATATGCCTGTCGAATCTTGTGTACAGGAAGCTATGGTCTTACGGATTGCCGGATTTTGATTATCGTCGGGCGGTGCGTCATACGGTACGAACTGACCACGCTGCTTCGAGAATCGCATAAAACCATCGGTATTCGTATGCAACCATAAATCACCACTACGACCAAGCTGAATAGCACCGGTTTTATATTTTCGATTATCCACAGTCGACGCAACCGGATAGCTACGCCATTGGCCCGTACGCAGGTTCAGGCGGTAGGCTTGTCGACTCTGGCCCGAAATCCATAAATCATCGCCTTGCAGCAGGAATGCATGCATCAGCTTTTTGTCGGCTGTTACATAAGGTGGTGCGGGTAAGTTAATAAACTGGCCCGTTCGTTTATTAAACCGAAAAATTGCATCATTACCACCCAAAATCAGGTCGTTGCCGTAGGCTATGATGTTGACGACACTGGAGCCGTAGGGAGTCGTGGCTGTCGCATTTGGTAGTTTATAAATTGATAACTGATTCGTTTGCGGGTAATAATGCAATAAACCCCGCTTGGCGGTCCCGAGCCACCACGAGCCATCCTCGTCTTCGTGGAAAGCGATACCCCCCTGCTCGTCACTTATAGTAGGAAACAGCGCATTGATGTTGTAGATCGCAAAAAAGGTTTGTTTCGGGTTAGTTATCGAAATACCGTTTACCGTACCGAGCCAGATTGAACCATCGGGATGCTGCCAGCCGGCCGAGAAAAACGTACCCGCAATCGATAATGGATTCGCGTCTTGATGAACTAACGGCTGAACTTGGTAGGTACCGCCTTCGACAAAGTATAGGGTATTGCCCCAGGTACATATCCACAGATTATGCTGACGATCTACGAAAATATAATGTATCTCGGGTAGGTCGTTTCCCGGTTCGCGGCCAGGTACAAGGGTTTTAACAACCTTCCCTTTGCGCAAATCAAACACAACAATATGCTTCTCGGTCTCGTCGGCAAAAATTAACCGGTTACCGTCATGGGTCAATGACGAAATAGCATGGCCTTTATACTGATTCAGCGCCGGAGCTTTCACATATTCTAGGAACCGGTTCTGGTTCTTATCGAAATACCGAAGCCCTTCTTTTTTGTCGGCTACCCAGAGGCCATTCCCAAACGGGTCTTCCAGTAACGATTGCCACCAAATCTGGGTCGAAGCCGTACGTACATCATCCCTCGGATTGAAGGGAAACCAGGCCATTCGTCCACGTTTGACCTCATAACGAAATAACCCAGCTTGCGAGCTGGTAAACCAGATATCGCCATTGCGGTCGCATAAGATATTTGAGCATACTCCTAATTCCCGGCCTTGGACCGTTTTCCAGCTTTGGAATGCACCAGTGGACTTATCATACCGGCTAATACCTGTTTCTGTTGTCATCCAGATATTACCCTCGCGATCCTCGCAAAGCGCCCATACCGTGTTGTGAGGCAGCGAGTTAGCATCTCCCTTGCGGCTCTTGAAACGGATAAAATTATCGCCGTCGTAGCGGTTGAGACCATCGAGCGTGCCGACCCACAGAAAGCCATCACGATCCTGCAAAAAACAATTGACGGCATTAAACGACAGCCCATCCTTTTCCTGAATGTGCCGAAACTCAAACTGCGCAGGACGATCCTGCGCGGTCACCACGGCGGCCCAGGTCAGCAGCCAGCTTACTCCAACTACCTTCATCCACCCCACCACACGTATAGTTCGAAACGTAAGTAAGGTCAAGGCGTTCATAGCGGCAAAGCAACGGGATGGATACCTTAAATTTTTGCTTTTTCCTGCTGACTTGCAACAAAATGAGTATGAGTTGTTACGTACCCGATCCGAATGACGCACAAACCGCAATCAGTCGCAGATGATAACCAGCCGATCGCTGTTAAATGAGCGTATTCGTTACGTTTGGTGCTTGCTTAAAATGCAACAGGAGATCGCGTAAGCCATCTCCTGTTGCGTTGCCATTAAATTTCTTGGGTACGTTACGTGCTGTACAGCGTTCGTTATTCCCACTCAATCGTGGCTGGCGGTTTAGAGGAAATATCGTACACCACGCGATTCACGCCTTTGACCCGGTTGATGATCTCATTCGATATATTGGCCAGAAACTCGTAGGGTAAATGGGCCCAGTCGGCGGTCATGCCGTCGACGCTGGTTACGGCACGTAGCGCAACGACTCGCTCGTACGTCCGTTCGTCGCCCATTACGCCAACCGACTGCACCGGCAGCAACATTGCCCCGGCCTGCCAGACTTTGTCGTACAGCCCATCGCGCTTGAGACCATCGATGAATAAGGCATCTACCTGCTGAAGAATCTCAACTTTTTCGGGCGTAACATCGCCTAAGATGCGAATGGCTAAGCCAGGACCGGGAAACGGATGGCGCCCCAGGATAGCCTTGGGTAAACCCAAGGTACGCCCCACTGAACGTACTTCGTCTTTGAACAACGTATTCAGCGGTTCAACGACCTTGAGCTTCATAAAGTCAGGCAAACCACCGACGTTGTGGTGCGACTTGATGGTAGCCGAAGGCCCTTTAACCGATACGGATTCAATCACATCCGGGTAAATTGTGCCCTGCCCCAGCCAGGATACGCCTTCGATCAGGTGCGCTTCGTGGTCGAAAACGTCGATGAAGGTTTTGCCGATGGCTTTCCGTTTCGCTTCCGGGTCAGACAATCCTGCCAAGGCAGTATAGAATTGTTCTTTCGCATCAACACCTTTTACGTTCAGACCCAGCGTCTTGTAGGACTCCAATACGCCCGAGAACTCATCTTTACGTAATACTCCGTTGTCGACAAAAATGCAGTACAGGTTTTTGCCGATGGCCTGGTGGATGAGCATGGCCGCCACCGAGGAGTCTACCCCGCCCGATAAGCCAAGCACGACTTTGTCATCGCCTAATTTCTTCTTAAGCTGCGAAACCGTAGTTTCGACGAAGGACTCGGCCGTCCAGTTTTGGGAACAGCCGCAGATGTCAACGACGAAGTTATGTAGCAGCATCTTACCCTGTAGCGAGTGAGTCACTTCGGGGTGGAATTGAATGCCGTAGGTCGGTTCGCCATCAATCGCAAAAGCGGCTACGTGGACCGTATCGGTTGAGGCAATGACCTTAAAGTGTTCCGGAACGCTTGTGATGGTGTCCGCGTGCGACATCCAAACCTGCGAGTGTGGATCAATGCCTTTCAGCAGCGGATTTTCGGCGTTAACCGTACCGAGTTTGGCGCGTCCGTACTCACGGATCGACGAAGGAGCCACTTCGCCCCCGCTCGTATGCGCCAGCAACTGGGCTCCGTAGCAAACGCCCAGCAACGGCATTTTATGGCGAAAAGCGGCTAAATGAACCAGCGGAGCATCGGCGTCACGCACGGACGACGGGCTGCCGGATAAGATGATGCCCTTTACGTTAGCACTAATCTCGGGAATGTGATTGTACGGATGGATTTCGCAGTAAACGTTCAGTTCGCGTACCCGGCGGGCAATGAGTTGGGTGTATTGCGAACCAAAATCCAGAATTAGAATCTGTTCGGTGGCCATGAATAGGTCTCTAAAATGCAAAGTTAGGGCATTTTTCGATACACTCTTCACCCAATATCCCAACGAGCAGGCTCAATGCTCAACGAGAAGCCTGCATTGCACCCCTCCATTGCGGTACTGTAACGACAGCACATACGAGCCTACGGGCAGCCCGGCCACCGAGAACGTCAGCGTCGATGAGCCAACCGGAGGCCGGTCGGTACGCCGTAAAACCAACGCGCCGGTTTCGTCAGTCAGGGTCAGCAGAACCGAATCGCCGTTCCAGTCGATAGGCAAACGTACCCGAACCTGATCACGAGCCGGATTCGGAAATACCAAGGCGGCCGGGTTGCTGGCGGGCTCATCACTGAGCGGTTCTAGGGCGGGGGTACTCAAGACCAGTTGTAGCGAGGCCGTCACAACGGGTGAATACGGAGCCTCCGCTCGGCTGCCAGTCGACCGAATGCGGTATTTATACACTTTTCCAATCCGGAGCGAATCGCTTCCGTTGGTCAATCGCTGATCATCGTAGGACGTAGCAGAACCCGGCACCCGCGCCAGTTGCCGGAAAGCTTCGGCCGTATCCGCCCGTTCAATCAGCCACTGCTCTACCCCGTCTGACTTCTCATTCCAGATCAGCTTGATCGCGCTTGTATCAATTGGGGTAGCGCGCAGATCGGCCGCTACAGGCAGCGGAGCCGCAATAGGTACCTGATAAAACGTCAGCGCCCGCATCCCCCGACGGTTCTTGATGAGCGGTCCGACGTAGTACCCAATCTCCCGATCCTGGTAGTACGACGGCAGGTACGTCAGCGTTTTGGCCGTAATGGATTTTGTTAATTTCAGAATCAGTCGATTCCCCTGCTCCGTAACGGATTTAATCAGGTTGCTTTCGCCGTAGGGATAATCAGTGTACAAGAAATTGGACAGGCTTTGGGAGTAGCGGGTTCCATTCGCCGGGTTCACAATAACCGTATCGGCGGGCCAGCGCATCACCTGACTGGGCTCAAACTCCAGCACGATCTCGTTCTGCTCGGGGGTACTGTAAAAAATTCGCTGAACATTCGGCGAGCTGATGTTACTGGTATCGGCCGTTACGTAGAAGTCACGGGCGACCAGGCGATACAGTTCCAGACCAAACTGCCGATACCCAATCTCACTGTAGTGAATGCCCTGATAACCGGGCAGGCCGACCGTGGACATGGGTTCGTTGTTAGGAAACAAGGTTTTCGACCGGCGCTGAAAATCCCGTAATGCGCCCGCACCGATCTTGTTCTCAGCCAGTAAGTTCAGCTGCGCGTGGTACACTTTCATCAGGCCGGGATAATCCTGCTTCCAGTACCCGTACAACCGCGGAAACGTCTGCTCGTACGCCTGAGGTTCGTTGGCGGCTTCGGCTTCGCCCTGCCGCCAGATCATGGCTTTAGCCCGGTCGGCGACGCCAGCCTTACGGGCCCGGTACAGCAGCCGCCCATACAGGTTATTGATGGTTGCTGGTTGATCGGGATCGCGGGCCGCATGGTTGAATATAGAGGTTGACCCGGCAGCTCCGTTAATCACGGCGGTTGGAATGCCGTGGTGGGTTGTAATTAAGCGTTGTAGCTCTACGCCCCATAAACTATTCGCCCCTTCCGACGTATTGGTCAGGCACCAGGCCGTATCAGCAGGGTTATACACCACCTCGCCGTTATTGACGCCGAAGGTGCGGCAAAATTCGTTGCGATACGCGTTGGCATCAAACCGCCCCACCGCATTCGACTGGCCCATAATCAGAAATACATCGCCACAGACGATACTGTCGCGGAACGCTATTTGCAGGGAGTCCGTCGCACGGTGCGCAAACAGCCGAAAACTATACTCACTTAATTCCGAGTTGATAACCGGTTTAAGCCTAAACTGACCAGTCAGCGAGTCGACTTTGACCCGATCGTAGCGGTACGGCTGCTGATTCCGGAGAACGACCAGCGAAACCGCCTTTACCTCCTGAGTAGGTGCCCGCCCGGCAATGCCGACACTACACTGGTTGGCCTGATCGCGCGGATACAGCTGAAGCCGGGCGGGCCACTGATCGAGCAGCACTGTGCCCTGCCCTCTGCTAACCAGAGGTCCAACGAACGTTAATAAAAGAGCTACTAGTAAAATTTTCACAAATCGGTGGTATAAAAGAAGTACAAACATAATTGGTTGTAACTACATCTATACAAAGACATTGACTCGTTCACTGCAAAGTTGGTAACGTATCTGCCAATTGGTCAAGGGTATAACAAATATTTCGCCCGAGTTTCCTTATAAGCCGCTAAAGCCGGCGTCCAGCCTTTCCGGATTTCAGCCTCCGACACGCCCGCTCGTAACTGTAGGCGCAGCTGGTCGCTCCCGTAGAGCTTGTCGATGAAGTTAGTACCCAGAATAAACTTGTCTTTATTAGGAGCTTTGTTGTAAAAATCGATCAGGTACTTCAACGTAAAACCTTGACTACGCGCGTCAATCCGCGAGAGGTCCAGCCCGTAACATAGTTTACCTTCATTCGGTGGGTTTACCGCACCGGGTTTGTCGACTGGCGTAAATTGATACGAGCCGTTCTTCGGGTTGGGCGACCCGATCACCTGAAACTGTTTGTCGGTACCCCGCCCCACACTAACCTCCGTTCCTTCAAACAGGCACAGGGATGGATACAACAAGACCGACTGGCGATTCGGCAGGTTCGGCGAGGGCGCAACCGGCAAGTCATAGGCCGTTTGATGGGTGTAATTTTTGAGCGGCACCACCGTCAGGTTCACCGTTTTGCCTCCGCCCAACCAGCCTTCGCCGTTGATCATGCGGGCCAACTCGCCTACGGTCAGTCCATGAACGACGGGAATGGGGTGCATCCCGACGAATGACTTGAATTTCATATCCAGCACGGGGCCGTCGACGTAGTGTCCGTTCGGATTGGGCCGGTCGAGTACAATCAAAGGTTTGCCAGTTTCGGCGCAGGCCTCCATGACGTAGTGCAACGTACTGATGTAAGTATAGAACCGAACCCCAACATCCTGTATATCAAACACCACTACGTCCAGCGAGTCGAGCTGGGCAGGCGTAGGCTTGTAATTTTTGCCGTACAGCGAGATGATGTTGATTCCCGTTTTGGCATCGCGGCTGCTGGCTACTTTTTCGCCCGCGCTGGCCTGCCCCCGGAAACCGTGCTCGGGGGCGAATATGGTTTTGATCTTTACGCCGGATGCGGCCAGGCTGTCGACGAGGTGTGTGGACGTACTGCCCGACCGGATGATGATCGATGTCTGATTCACCACCATACCCACCCGTTTGCCTTGTAACGTCGGCAGGTATAAAGCCGTTTGGGCAGCGCCCGTCTGAATCGGTGTCTGCGCTTGCGAAACGACGATTTGGCTCATCAGGAGCAGACCGAGTATGACTGTCTTCATAGACGATTGAAACAGAATAGATGAGGTTGTTTAAGTAGGTAGTGTAATAATAAACGAGGTTTCTCCGGAATTAGATGTATCGAGCGTCAACGTACCCTGGTGTCCTTTTGTGATTATATCGTAACTCAGCGACAACCCTAATCCGGTACCCTGCCCCGTAGGTTTGGTGGTAAAGAACGGCTGAAATATTTTTTCCTTCACCGAATCGGGTACGCCCGAACCATTGTCGCTGACCACAATCCTGACCCCATCAGTCAGTCGCTGCGTACGCACCGTAACTGTAGGTACATGGGTTGCTCCATCCTTTATCGACCGCTCCTGAATGGCGTAGAACGCGTTGTTAAACAGGTTCAGAAAAACCCTACCCAGATCCTGCGGGGCTACGTTTAGTTTACCCGCGCCGGCATCGAAGTTAGTAACCAGATGGGCGTTAAAATTCTTGTCTTTAGCCCGGATGCCGTGATAAGCCAGCCGTAAATACTCATCGACCAGCGCATTGATATCCGTACGCTCCCGCTGACCACTGTTCAGGCGGGCATGATCGAGCATACCCCGCACAATGCCCGCGGCCCGGTTTCCGTGCTGACTGATTTTTTGAAGATTCTGCTCCAGATCACCTAACAGCTCGGTTTCCAGCTCTTCATCCCGGTTCGCTCCTTTTTCACGCTCTTCGTTCAGCTCGGTAACGAGTTCTACCGAAACGTCGGCGAAATTATTGACGAAGTTGAGCGGGTTCTGAATTTCGTGGGCAATACCAGCGGTTAACTCCCCCAGGCTAGCCATTTTTTCGCGCTGAATCAGTTGCTGCTGCGTATCGCGCAGATCGGCCAGCGATTGCGTCAGCGCGGCCGTGCGTTCGGCCACCTGCCGCTCCAGGGTTTCGTTCTGTTCTTTTAAGATTAGTTCTTTTTCGGTCGACAACTGTTCCACCTGTTTCAGCCGTTCTTCCAGATTACGGTTCGTCTGCGCGTAGTCACGAGCCAGGATGACAGCAAAGCTGAGCGGTAGTAGTAAAAAGAAAACTAGATTCGTCACATTGCCTAAATATCGACTATAAGCAGGATAGTAGTAGCTAACCCCGATACTGACAAGGCTTCCAATTAACAAGACTGCGACCATTGCCAATAAACTGAACAGAACAAATCGGGCGTTCGGATGTCGCTGGCGCAAAGCAATCACACTAATTCGAATACTGTCGAAAAATAGAAGGATTGAAAACGCCGTAATGAACAAGCCTGTAACGGAATGAGAGGGAATGAAATGCGCTATTATTTTGGGCGTAATCAGGCCGACGACTATGATTCGGAACAACCACGAGAACGGTTGCTGCAGAAATGTGTAATACGCGGTCAGCAGGAAAATCATAAAAGCCATAACGACTGTTCCCTGCGCCAAAAACACCCATTCAAACACCAACGAATTCGTTACCGCTAAAAATGATTGTGCCAGGACGAAGCTTCCGCAACAGAACAAGGCCATCAGCCCAAAAAACAGATTGACACGTTGTTTCCTGTATAAATAATACAGAAAGTGAATAATGCTCAACATCAGGAATATACCTGCTACCATATAGTTATGCATGGTACTCGTATATACCCCATTGGCCACCTGCCCAACAAGTCCTTTTGTGGCGAGGATAGTAATACTGAACACTGGCGTCAAGGTATGCCAGAATTTAGGCACGTACCAGGGAAGGTGATGCTGCGATAATCGAACCGCTAGCAAGTGAGGTCCGGGCGATAAGTAAGGCAATGAATAACGCTCCCATGTAGCAGGCGTGAACGGCTCCTCCTCCCGATCACTTAGCCCAACTTTACCCAATCTCTGCACTAAAACACCATCTATATATAGTTCGGAGGCTCCCATCTGGCGAATCTGGGCCGACAACGGTTCCCGCGCTACTATCGAATCCAGTGCAAACCTCAACCGAAACCAACCTATTTCAGCTTTCTGAAACTGAGGAAGATCTTCACTGTTTCTGCTCGGCCGAATCGTATCCCAGCGGCTGTCATCGAACTCAGGGCTCGCCCAGGCCCTATTGTCGCCAGGGTGCCAGCGCCAACCCGATTTAAGCAAGATACCGTCAGCGGGCAAGCTGTCAATGTTAACTACCTCCTGAGAGCGAGCCGATCTGGACAGACCGAACAACCCGAACAGAAGAACAAGCCGAACCAGGGACGTCATGTAAAAAGGGTTTAAACCCTAAAATTAAAGAGCGAGTGGCTCACTTCATAGCCACTTATTACGTCCCGCCCCAGAATGCCGGGCCAAACAAATGAACGTAGCTCTGGTATGTAGTACACAAGCGGCAACCAGCATTCACAAAAACCGTAGTTTTGTCGTTACTAAGCTAGCCGACCTGGCAAACAACACCTGGTATAGATAACCTCCACTATTTTGAACGTTCCCGTTTTTTTGGCCCGTAAGGTACGACACGCACCAGAGGGTAGTTTTTCGGCTACGGTTACCCGCGTAGGTATCGTTAGCATTGCCCTTGGGTTAGCAATCCTGCTGGTGTCGTTTGCCGTTTTATTTGGCTTTAAACGCACAATTCAGCAAAAGATTTTTCTGTTCGGTGCACACGTTCAGGTGGCCAAGTTTTCGAACAACTACTCCTATGAAGAATCGGCGCTGCCGCTGAATACCGCCTTGTACCGGGAAGGCAATCGCATTCCGGGTGTGCAGCACGTACAGGCGGTGGCTTTGAAAGCAGGTATCCTCAAAACCGAAGACGAGCTGACGGGCGTAGTGCTGAAAGGCGTTGGCAAGGACTACAACTGGGCATTACTGCGTGAGTCGCTGGTAGCCGGTACGGTGCCGGTAGTTGGAGCTGATACGGGTAACGGCTCGACTCAACTGCTGATCAGTCAGCACATGGCGAATCAGCTCAAGGTAAGAGTAGGCCAGAACCTGCCGCTTTATTTTCTGGGCAATCCGCCACGGGCGCGCAAAATGACGGTAGTGGGTATCTATGAAACGGGGCTGGAAGAGGTCGACAAGACCCTGGCCATTGGCGACATTCGGCTGATTCAGCGACTAAACCGGTGGGGACCCGATTCGGTGGGCAGCTACGAGATTTTTGTGAACGATTTCGACCAGTTGGAGCCGACCATTGCCAACATCTTCAACCGAATGACTCCGTCCATGCGGTTGACGCGAGTTACCGATCAGTATCGACCTTTATTCGACTGGATGGTGCTGCTGGATCGAAACATGGTTATCTTACTGACGCTCATTACGTTCGTAGCGTCCTTTAACATGGTGTCGGTGCTGCTTGTTCTGATGATGGAACGAACGCCCATGATTGGGTTGCTCAAAGCTCTAGGGGGAGCCAATCAGCTGATCCGGCGAATGTTTCTGTACGTTGGTCTGAACATGGTTGGCTGGGGGTTGCTGCTTGGCAACGTAGTTGGACTCGGCCTGTGTTTCGTTCAGGATCGGTTTAAGCTGATTCCCCTCGATCCCAAGAATTACTTTATGAACTACGTTCCCATCACCTGGGACTGGCCGACGATTCTGGCGATGAACGGCGGGGCCATTTTGCTTATTGCGCTGGTCCTATGGATTCCGACGTTTATCATCAACCGCATCCAACCCGTCAAAGCCCTGGCGTTTAAAAAGTAAACCGGGATTGAGCTGATTTGAATTGATTTAGCTGATGCTAGCAGTTGCTGATAAAGTTTATGTAAACTCCATCTGCAAATGAGTACCCTATTCGGTCAGTAAAGGACAGATGGCCTTTACTCTCAGTTCAATCAATTCAAATCAGCTCAATCCCGGTTCTTACTGCACTGGCGTTACGGTATAGCCTTTCTTACGTAGCAGGTTCACTACGCCCTTTTCGTTAACCAGGTGACCGGCACCGAAGGCAAAAAATGTCGGTTTTTCTTTGGCTGCTTTCTCAATAATTGGAATCCAGTTCGTGTTCCGTTCGTTTAGCAGACTTTCTTCGAACTGCGTAAAATCGCCCCCGCTGAACTGGCTGGTTTTCATCATGCTCATTAGTTTGCCCATGTCTTTTGCTTTGTAAGCAGCCAGCAAATCGGCGAACTCTTTCTGAGCCTCTTCGGGCTTGCGCGCCATGTCGACCAGGCCCTTGAGCTGCTCCTCCAGCGGTATCTTATCCAGCGCGCCCAGTTGAGCCTCAATGGTTTCCAGGCCAAGCACCTCTTTCTTGTCTTTAGCGGCCATCTCGGCGAATTTCATGTCGTAGGATGCGGGCTGGCAGGGCAGTACGGTCATGTACATCATCGACAGCAACCCGATTGGTTTCAACATGCCCAGCTGCGCTAAGCCCACGTTCATTTTCTGTTTCAGGTACGTATCCAGCACGGTATAGTCTTCAGGCTTCAGGAGGTCTTTCACCGTTTTTCCGTTCGGCATGAGCATGGCCTTCTGCATACTCATCATCATGGATGGGTCGTCTAAATCGAGTTCCAGATAGACCTGCTGTGCATCAGTCATGGCTTGCTGGGTCGCATCGGTGATGTTCAAATCGGTTGGGCAAACCAGATGGAACGTACCGTACAGATACGAAGGTTTGGCCAGACCGGGGCCGGTAACTTTATAGAGTAAGGCATTATCCTGCGCCCTCGCGGGAAGACTGTTCGCGCCCATCCACAGCAGGCCGGTCAGGTATAATCCAGTGGCAAGAAGTTTTTTCATATAGGTAAAGTACGCAAAACGGACCAGCCGACCAAAGCGGGGAACGAATCATTTCAGCCTGTGGACCAACAGATAGGTAGTATAGCGCAAGTAACACGCAGATGAAACGCATTCCGCTTTGCTTCGTAACTTTGAGAAAAACAGACAACGAACAAGAAGGCTTATCCACGATGTTTGATGCACCGGTTTGCCTTTCCGTCTTTCTTTTTCGTATACTTCATCAATATGATTGCTCAACCCGCTAAATCCGAATCACCAGCGACTCCCGGCTGGACGCATAAAATCAGACTTGTTACGGCCGCTTCGCTCTTCGACGGGCACGATGCTGCTATCAACCTCATGCGTCGCCTGATGCAGGCATCGGGAGCCGAGGTTATTCACCTGGGCCACAACCGGTCGGTGGCCGAAATTGTCGACTGTGCCATTCAGGAAGACGTGCAGGGCATTGCCGTTACCAGTTATCAGGGTGGCCACCTGGAGTTCTTCAAGTATATGTATGACCTGCTCAACGAACGCGGAGCCGGACACATCAAAATTTTCGGGGGCGGGGGCGGCACCATCCTGCCTTCTGAAATTAAGGAGCTGCACGCCTACGGTATTACGCGCATCTACAGCCCCGACGACGGCCGGGCGATGGGTTTACAGGGCATGATCAACGACTTGCTTCAGCAGTGCGATTTCGAATTACCAGCTTCGGAGCTATCGGCAGAGACCTCGCTGCGCGACGATCCCAACTGCATTGCCCGGTTGATCACCACCGCCGAGAATGCCCCCGAACAGTACCGGCAAACGGCTCGTTCGTTCGCTCATTCGTCGGTGCTCTCAAGCCCCGTACTCGGCATCACCGGAACGGGCGGGGCCGGTAAATCGTCGCTGGTCGATGAACTGGTGTTACGTTTCCTGCGAACCTTTCCGGATAAAACGCTGGCCATCATCTCCGTCGACCCATCCAAACGCAAGACGGGTGGTGCTTTGCTCGGCGACCGGATTCGGATGAATGCCATCACTCCCCCAGCCGGTGCGCCGGTGCGAGTTTACATGCGGTCGCTGGCAACGCGGCAGTCGAATCTGGCCCTCAGCCGCCACGTACAGGATGCCATCGACGTGTGCAAAGCCGCTCACTTCGACCTGATCATTGTGGAGACGTCGGGCATCGGGCAGTCAGACACCGAAATTACCGAACACGCCGACAAGACACTTTACGTAATGACGGCAGAATACGGTGCGGCCACCCAGCTCGAAAAAATCGACATGCTGGACTTTGCCGACGTAATCGCCATCAATAAATTCGATAAACGCGGCTCGCTCGATGCCCTGCGCGATGTTCGCAAGCAATACCGCCGGAACCACAACCTGTGGGATAATGCCGATGAAGACTTGCCCATTATCGGAACCATTGCGGCTCAGTTTAACGATGCGGGGATGAACACCCTCTTCACCCGGCTGATGTCAAACTTAGGATTTCAGATTCCCGATGAAGCCAATCCGTCATCCGAAACCCAAAGTCAGCCCTCCGCCATCATCCCGGCCGATCGGGTTCGTTACCTGGCCGAGATTGTGGAAGAAAGCCGACGATACGCCGAGTTCGTGACGGAGCAGACGACCCTGGCCCGGCAGTTGTATCAGATTGACGGTACGTTAAAAGTTATCGCTGAAGGCGCTTTAAAAGAAGAGCTACAGAAGATATATGCTTCCCTTGAAACCCGGCTCAATGCCGAATGCCGCGCCTTGCTACAGCAGTGGCCGGAGATGCAGCAGCGCTACACGGCTGAGTTTTACGAGTTCAACGTTCGCGACAAAATCATCCGGCAACCGCTGTACTCGGAAACGCTTTCTCATCTGAAAATACCGAAAGTAAGCCTGCCCAAATACCACGACTGGGGCGATATTTTACGCTGGTTGCTGACGGAGAACGTACCGGGTGAGTTTCCGTATGCGGCCGGCGTGTTTCCCCTTAAACGTGAGGGCGAAGACCCTACCCGGATGTTTGCCGGCGAAGGTGGCCCCGAACGAACAAACCGCCGATTCCACTACGTATCGAAAGGCCTGCCCGCCAAACGGCTTTCCACGGCTTTCGACTCCGTTACGCTCTACGGCGAAGATCCGGCCATGCGCCCCGATATTTTTGGAAAGATCGGTAACTCGGGTGTCAGTGTCTGTACGCTCGACGATGCCAAAAAACTTTACTCCGGCTTCGATCTCTGCGACCCCGCTACGTCGGTGTCGATGACCATTAACGGCCCTGCGCCGATGCTGCTGGGCTTCTTCCTGAATGCGGCCATCGATCAACAGTGTGAAAAGTGGTTGCGTGAGCAAGGTGCACAGAGCAAGGATCAGGGAGAAACGCAGCTACCCCATGCCCTAAGCCCCAAGCCCCCTACCCGCTACAATGGTCCCCTACCTGAGGGCAATAATGGGTTGGGGCTGATGCTGCTGGGGACAACCGGTGACAAGGTGCTACCGCGCGAGGTTTACGAACAGATTAAAGCCGACACGCTTCGCAAGGTGCGCGGTACGGTGCAGGCCGATATTTTGAAAGAAGATCAGGCGCAGAATACCTGCATTTTCTCGACCGAGTTTGCCCTGAAGATGATGGGGGATATTCAGCAGTATTTCACGGACAATCGGGTGCAGAATTTCTATTCCGTCTCGATCTCCGGTTACCATATTGCCGAAGCCGGAGCGAATCCAATTTCTCAGCTCGCCTTTACGTTGTCGAATGGTTTCACGTTTGTGGAGTACTATTTAAGCCGGGGAATGCGCGTTGACGACTTTGCGCCGAATCTATCGTTCTTCTTCTCGAACGGCATGGACCCCGAATATACGGTACTGGGACGAGTAGCCCGGCGCATCTGGGCGAAAGCCATGAAACATAAGTATAAGGCCAACGACCGGTCGCAGAAACTGAAGTACCACATTCAAACCTCGGGCCGTAGTCTGCACGCGCAGGAAATTGCCTTCAACGACATCCGTACGACCTTACAGGCGCTGCTGGCGATTTACGACAACTGTAACTCTCTGCATACCAACGCCTATGACGAAGCCATCACCACGCCTACGGAAGAGTCGGTACGTCGAGCGATGGCCATTCAGTTGATTATTAACCGCGAATTTGGTTTAACCAAAAACGAAAATCCGTTGCAGGGCGCGTTTGTAGTCGAGGAGCTGACCGATCTGGTTGAAGAAGCCGTTTATCAGGAGTTTCTGGCCATTAACGAACGCGGTGGAGTGCTGGGCGCGATGGAACGGATGTACCAGCGCAGCAAGATCCAGGAAGAGTCGATGTATTACGAAACGTTGAAGCACAACGGTCAGCTTCCCATTGTCGGCGTCAATACGTTCCTGGACCCCAACGGTTCGCCAACGCTGGTGCCAGCCGAGGTCATCCGGTCGACAGACGAAGAAAAACGAGAGCAGGTCGAGTCGTGCCGCCTGTACCAGGAGCGGAACCAGGCCGAAGCGGATAAGGCACTGGCGGATTTGCAGGCTACGGCTCTGGCCAATGGCAACCTCTTCGAAAGCCTGATGGAAGCGACTAAAGTTTGTTCACTGGGTCAGCTGTCCAACGCTTTGTACGCGGTAGGCGGTCAGTATCGGCGCAATATGTAAGTACCAGTCATTTGTTGTCCTTAAGTCATTGATGGTCATCAAAACCTATGACTTAAGGACAACAAATGATCTATTTGACCGCAATCACCTCGATTTCAATCAGAATATCCTCGCGGGCAATCATCGATACGCTCTTCATGTCGACAATTTTAGGGTTTTGCGGAAAATAGGTTGCCGCCACCGCGTTTAACGTCTGTACTGCGCTGGGGTCTACTTTATCGGACGCCCCCTTGACGGAATACGTCACCTGGTTTACGTTGCTGAGCGTCATATTCACCGTTTTGAGCGATGCTATAATATTGTCAAAAACCTGCCTCGTCTGCTGGCTCAGGTCTCCCGAGCCGACTAACTCGCCTTTCGAGTTCAGGGGCCGCTCTCCACAAACGTATATTTTCTGGCCGGGCATTGTGGGCTGCACTTCGTAGAGATACCCGCTGGGCAACTGGGGCGTCTCATTAGGTTGTGCCTGACTACACCCAATTAAGGTCAGGCTAATCAGAAAACTCAGAAGAAGCTTATTCATGATAAAATCGCTTTGTTGATCAACGGTTGTGGTCTATTGATTACTTCTATAAGTAAGTTGACGGCGTACTTCCGGAAAAAGCACACCAGTCCGCCATCTACTGAACTGCCCGCAGCGTTACGTTGGCCTGATCATCTTCTCCATTGTCGTATCCATTGCCGGGTACGGAATCCGGATCGGCCTGATCGACGCTCATAATCTGAACCCGATTCGTAAACAAACCGC
Organism: Spirosoma knui; assembly: GCF_054780635.1. Taxonomy (NCBI): domain Bacteria; kingdom Pseudomonadati; phylum Bacteroidota; class Cytophagia; order Cytophagales; family Cytophagaceae; genus Spirosoma; species Spirosoma knui. The sequence continues at coordinate 245,772 of NZ_BAAGVY010000012.1, forward strand.
TGGTCGTTACGTTGGCGGTGAACGTCAGACTAACCGACTCCCCAGGCGGTATCTGCCCGATCGTGCCATTGACCCCCGTCCCGTTTGCCTGCATACCCGACGCTGAACTGACAAAAATCAAACCCGCAGGCAAGACGTTTCGCACGCCAACGGCGGTGGCCGTAAGCGCCCCCTGATTCCTGACCGTCAGAATAACATCTACCTGCTGGTTGACACGTAACACCTGGCGACTTAACTGAACCTGTACACTAAGATCAGCCTTGGAAGAGTCTGGAACGGGCTGATTCGACTGAACGGGCGGTAAAGGTCGTTGGTCAGGATTTGGCGATTTGTATAGGGCAGCACTCGTAGCCGTTGTTCGTACGTCCGCCAGCGCTTCATCATCTTCCCCGTTGGCCGTACCATTGTTTGGGGTGGCATTCAGGTCGGTATTGGTCGAAGCGATTAGTTCAGCGGAGGTGCGATACGTACCGGCCGCTTCCAGACGAGTTACGTACTCGACAGTAACCACCGATCCGGCCGGTATACCCGGTACAGTAGCCCGAACGACACCATCCGCTACCGTTACAGGGTCGCTGGTGGAAACAAAATCCACATTGGCCGGCAGGCGGCTTTGCACCGTTACGGCTCCGGCATCGCAGTCGCTTTTGTTTTGTAGCAGGAGCCGAAACCGCACCGTATCCTGTACCATAACGATACGTCTGGTCGTCTCAAGGCTTAGGCCCAGATCAACGGGTGCCCGCGTAACCGTTTGCGAGACAACACCGGACAAACAACCATAGACCGGGTTTTTCGCCTGCACCGTGTAAACACCCGGCTCCGTGACCACAATAGAGGACGAGCTAAGGCCAGTGCTCCAGGTGTTTAACCCGGTATACGATGAGGTTAACTTTAAACCTGAACTTCGGCAGATGGCCCAGGTGCCGTTGTCGCTGGACAGAACGGGCGAAGCAGGGGTAATTGTTGTCGGCACAACGACCGCAGGCGGAAAGAATATTCGGTTCAGACTGTCTTTAACGCGGGCCGAATAGGTACCAGCGCCAACTGTCAGGCGCTGACCCGTACTGCCGGTGCTCCATCTGTACTGATAAGCTGAGGGCTGACTTAGCGTGAGCTGATTCGAGTCAGCGCATTGTATCGCTACGAGCGGCTGACTTTCCGCCAGATACGGGTTGCTGGAGGCATACACCGAATGAATGGCCGTGGCCCATAAATCACCCGCCTTAGCCTGCCCAGTCGGCGAAAAGTGAATTCCATCCGGCCGGTCGGCCTGCGCGTTTATATTGTCGAGGTCGGGTCCCTGAAAGGCGTTATACCCCGTCCGGTTGATGATCTGGTACTGCGCCGACCGCACATTCTCAAAGCGCCCGCTCACGAAAGACGAGTAGGCAACGATAACCCCAAGGTTCGGCTTGTTAAATTCCGTTCGCAGTTTATCAATGACCCCGGCGTAATATTTATACGTCGAATCGGCCGGGTTACTCCGGTCGTTTTCTCCGTGCTGAATCAATACCGCCCGTATTCCCGTCGACGGTACGTAGAGGTTCATCAGGTTGCGCAGATTTGCATACGGCATCCGTAGGTCATACCGAATAAAAAAGTGCTCAAACGGAATGTCGTATGCCGCCCAGTACGTCTGTTGCATGTTGCTTCCCCCAAACCCGGCGTTGTAAATCAACACGGGTACGTTAATCCGCTTCACCAGTTCGTCACCCATGCGGCCCCATAGCCATGCTTCCTGAGCAAACGGAGCGCTGCCACTGCGCGTAAGCAACTGACTAAACGCTAATCCGGGTAAGTAACGTGTATCGGCGGTGGTAAGATACTGCTGAAACTGGCTGGTACTTTGATCCAGCGCGACGACTGTTACCCGGTCGTCACTGGCCCCGTCGATGGTTGGACATTTATCAACGCCACTGATGATACAACTCGATCCCTGCGCGTTCGAATGGCCCATGACGGCAAACACCTCGCCGACCCCAACGCGATCGACCGAATCAATTCCGACCAAATTTCCCCCGTTCCAGCCCCGCACCTGAAGGGTATACCAGCCGCCCGTTACGTCAATACGCCCGCTGAACTGGCCATTCGTTGGATTTGTCTGTATCGTTGTCCAGGCCGTGGTGGTTCCCTGCCCGGCCTTTCGGGCTACCGCCCGCGCTTCAACTACGTCTACAAATTGATGGTAACTACCTGCAATCTGTACCGAAGCCTGGTTGTTGGCGCTACGTTGCAGAACCATCCGACTAACGGGATGGGTGACTTTAAGCTGAGCCAACGCCGGGAAAGACCCGCCAATTAGCCATACGTGTACTAGATTAATCGCAACCAGTAGGATACGTTTATAAAGAATCACTGTATTATAGCGCTTATATATACTTTTATATAAAAGGCCACAATAATGATGCTAAACAGTATATTCAGTTATACATTTTATGAACTAGACACACCTATAAGTCGATAATAGATAGCAGTATGAATAGCTGTGAAGCAGCCAGTAATTCGTCTAGAGCATGACGTAACTATGTAGCTTGAGCTGAATAACACCTTGCACGACAGCAGATTACCCACTGTCATTAGAGGTTCCAGCGTAAACCCGCCGTATTGAAACGCAGTTCGGATTGGTTCTGGCCCGCAAACTGAAGTTGAACGCTCATTGTCCGGGCTGTTTTTAGCTGCTTAATTAACCGTTGTTCCTGGTCGAAAAAGACAATATTGGCCCGGCCGTTGGCAGCGGCCGATAAGGCATATGTAACGGGGGGCCGGCTATCAAACCGAATACGTGCCTTGCCACTTTGGAAGCTGCGGGTAAACGTTCCCTTTGCTACTTCCAGATATACATACGTATTGCCGCCCTTGGCACGAATAGTTAACGTAACGGGCGTTCCGCCAGTAAAGGGGTAAGTCAGTTTGAATTCGTTAGTCGATGTCAGCGTCGCTTTATGAACAGTACCATCTTTGTTTTCGTAACGCCACCCACTCGCCTGAGCGATTTCAACTACAGATGCGGTTGGATTACGATTTGCCGGACGGAAGTTGACAAACCCACCTAGCAGGCTGATGAGAATACTGGCCGCAACGACGTGGCCAATTCGCAAGCGAGCGATAAGGGGGAGACGAGTTCGGGTCGAAATCATAAACAAGATTACAGACTAATCACGAATCAAGCAGCAGTCTGTGCTTGTAGATCTATCGTAAGGCTTTCGGGATTACCGGATGGTGAACTCAACCCGCCGGTTCTTCGCCCGTTCCGTTTCGCGGGCGTTGTCGGCGATGGGCCGACTTCCCCCGTACCCGACGCTGGTGATTCGGGAATCAGCAATGCCTTTCCGGATCAGGTAGTGCGCTACAACTTTAGCTCTGTTTTCAGATAACGCCTGATTCAAACGCGCATCACCGATCGCGTCGGTATGCCCGGCGATCACAAGTTGCCAGGTTGGATTGGCCGTCAATGCCGCAGCCAGTTTATCAAGATCAAGGGCGGATTCGGCTAGCAGGACGTAGCTACTCTGCTCGAACTGAACACGCGGCAAACTAAACGTGGTTCCTCGCTCAATAGGCAGCGCCGAATTGGTAGCGGTCTGACTAATCGAAGCAGGAGGTACCGTCGAGTTGGTGGTTACAGAAGTGGACCGGGTTACAAGCGGCTTCTTTGAAAGGGGTCTGACCGGAGTAACTTTCGCAATTGCAACTGGCTTAGGGACTGCTGGTTTAGATGGAATCGTAGCCAAGGCAACAGAGGGCTCTTTCTGGTAGAAATACGTAGCCGGAATAATATCACCCACGGGTCGTTTCGTGTACCGGTCCAGAACGGGCGGTTTGGCATCAGGCCGCTCCCAGTAAAGCTGCAACTCACCGCCCAGCATATCATTGAAGTAATCGACCCGAAACGAATAATAGCGACCGGCCTGTAGCTTGATCTGCCCCATGTAGCCCTGAAAATCGTTCAGTTGCCATGACTCGATCACCAGCTGATTATCAATCCATAACCGGATTCCGTCATCCACGTTGGCGTAAAACCGGTATACGCCCGTAACGGGTGCGAGTAATTTACCAGTCCAGCGAATGGAATAATACGAATGGGGGATTCCCCGGGCGGGACTGCCTTCGCTCCAGTTGAAATTGAGCTGACGGTCGATGCGGCTGCCGACCTTACGGGCGAAGTTTACCCCAATGAAATACTCTCCTTTTAACCCCGTCTGAGCGGTTACCGGGGTAGCGAGTAAGCACCCGACCAAGAACATGACGCCTATCAGCCGTTTCATCCATACGCCTTTGTAACAAAGATGAGCATTTCAGAAACGGCTTTCGTAGCCCCTGCGGCTAATTACGTTTTTTTAACGAAATGTCTCTGTAACGGCCTTCCGACCAATATCATTACGTAGTAAGCTGGGGCACAGTCTGTGGGCCGAATTTAGTCCGGCTGGCATAGCCCAGACCCCGGCCAACGCTCGACAGTTTATTCTGGTCGGCAATGGCTGCATCAGGAAAGAGTTGCTTCAAGGTCGTTTGTACGGATTGCACTTCAGTTGAGCCCCCCGTCAGGATAATCAGGTCGATAGCTGACGCAGGTACGCCAGCCGCTTGCAGACACTTTCTGGCAGCCTCGGAAATCCGCTCAACGTCATCTTCTATCGACGACTCGAACAGACTGCGCTCGATGAGCGTCGAAAAACCGTCCTCAATGAAGTCGAACGTAGCGTTGTATTGGCTCTGCGCGGAGAGCGCAATCTTTGCATCTTCGGCGGCCGACAGCAGCAAATGTCCTGTTTCGCGTTCTAAGACGTTCAGCAGGCGTTTGTAGCGCTTTTTGTCGTGCGATTCATGGAGGATTTGCCGGATCTGCATGATCAGTTTAGGCGTATAGAGAAAGTTTACCTTGCTCCATTCGGCCAGATCGTGATACGGTTTCAGCGGAACATCTAGCTGCTTGGCGCCATAGGTGCTCCGGTACCCCAGTTCAGGCATAATAGCCGCCAGACTTAAGGCTTTATCGAAGTCATTTCCGCCGACCCGAACGCCCGTGTTAGCTAGGATATCGGACGACCGATCGGCCTTTGATACGTATCGATTTGATAATTTGATAATGGTGAAGTCCGAGGTACCCCCGCCCAAATCGGCAACTATGGCCAGCTTTTCGCCCTGGATACGGGATTCGTGGGCGAACGCTGCGGCAATTGGTTCGAACTGGAACTCGATCGACTTGAATCCCATGCGCTGCGCAATAGCAGTAAGTTCGGCCTGGGCCTGGGCGTCTGCTTTGGGGTCGTTATCGACAAAGTGAACCGGGCGACCCATGACCACATTCTCGATAGAATCTCCGGCCAGTACGTCTGCCTGATCTTTCAGGTGTTTGAGAAAAGCGGTGATAATCGATGCAAAATTCATAGACGCCCCGTTTACCAGCGTCCCTTGCTTCATCAGCGACGTACCGAGTACCCGCTTTAAGCTTCGCATGAACCGCCCGTCCTGCCGATCGAAAAACGACTGGATAGCCGCCCGGCCATAAACAGGTTTATTGCTGATCTGCTGAAAGAAAATGGCGCTGGGAATGGTTACGTGGGTTTGCTCAACCGGTACCAGCGTGATTTCACCGTTCAGATCGATGGCTATCGTCGTGTTGGACGTCCCAAAATCAATTCCGCAAGAATGTGTTGACATGCTTCTTCAAATAACGGGCCTGCCCCAATCCAACCTGCACTCCCGGTAGTGCTTAGAACGGACGCAACAGGAAAAAAGAGCGCAAATGTACGCGAATTAAGTATCTGATGATATCCGCTGCTTCGGTTTTTCGGTTCCGTCCAGTAAGTGGTCGTGTCGTATCCACACCGAGATGGCCTTTTTCAAACGAAACCGGGCTACGGCCGGTTAAGCGTTCGTATGGCAACCTCTTCATTACGTTCTCTGTTAGCCCGCGTGGGCCTCGACTGGTTCATTCTGGCGTTACTGGCTATGATTGGCCTGGCTAAAATCTTACCGGAGCCGGGTATTCAGAAGGGGCCGTTTTCGCTGTCGGCGCTGGCGAACTATGGCGTATCGTTAATCTTCTTCTTCTACGGTCTGCGGTTAAATTTCGAGCAACTCAAGGCCGGTTTACGGAACTACCGCCTTCACCTGGTCATTCACCTGACCACCTTCGTCGTTTTTCCGGCGGTCGTGCTGGCCGCCCGTGCGTTGCTGTTGACACCCGAAACGGAGCTACTCTGGCTGGGTATCTTCTACGTGGCTGCGTTACCGTCCACAGTTTCGTCGTCGGTGGTAATGGTTTCCATTGCCCGGGGGAATCTGCCAGCCGCTATTTTCAACGCCAGTATTTCCAGCCTGATTGGGGTGTTCATTACGCCGATCTGGATGGGGTTTGTCTTGGCCAGCACGACCGGTGGCCAGTATGATCTCGGTGGGGTAATCGGTAAGCTTACTTTGCAGGTCCTTGTGCCCGTTGTACTGGGGCTTCTGCTCAACCGTCGGCTCGGGTGGTTTGCCGAACGCAACAAGACGTATCTGCGCTATTTTGATCAGGTCACAATCTTACTCATTGTATACACGGCCTTCAGCGAATCGTTCCACCTGAATCTGTTCGCTAACTACTCGGCCGCGGATTTGTTGTGGCTGGCCGCCCTTATGCTCGGCCTGTTCTTTCTTATTTTTGGCTTTGTTACGTTGGTCAGCCGCGTATTGGGCTTTAACCGCGAAGACCGGATCACGGCCTTGTTTTGTGGGTCCAAAAAGTCGCTCGTGCAGGGGAGCGTGATGGCCAACGTACTTTTTCCCGGTAACCTGGCCGGCATTGCCTTGCTGCCAATTATGGTGTACCACGCCCTGCAGCTCATCGTCGCCAGCATTCTGGCGCAGAGCATGGCGAACCAGCAACCCGATTCTGCCCAAACAAAGACCGTTCAGAAGTAGTTCTTACGCCTTCAGCAACTCGAAAAAGGCATTCAGCGAATCAGGTCTATCGGGTCATTAAACGCAGCGGCCCCGGATGCCTCTAAGAATCAGTAACGCACAAAAACAACGTACTGATCATGAAAAAGACAATCGCAGCCGCCCTTACATTCTTCGCCCTGACAACCACCGTAACCTTTGCTCAAGGCGTTTATTCAAGACCCTACGACAATCGTCCTCAATACGGCGGAACGCGAAACGACCGCGATCAGCGCCAGGACGATCTGAAAATTGATCGGATCGATGCGATCGTGGGCCTTAGCCGCCGTCAGGAAAAGCAGCTCCATAAGATTGAAGATAATTACGACCGGATGTTTGCTACGTCCCGTCTAACACCCGATGGCTACCGTCAGCTTCAGCTTCGCAAACGGCAGGATATGCTGGCCGTCCTGACATCCGCGCAGCGCGATCGGCTATTCGCCCAGCAACAACAATATGGCCCGGCTCCACGTAACGCGCCGTTCGGACGCCGGGGTTAATTGGAGCTAGAACCGGTTTGAGCTGACAAGCCATGGCCTTAGGTAGCCAAAGCGATTCACGTAAACCGCTTCTTAGCCCTGTGGAACAATGCCTGAATGGATATGTTAACAAATCCGTTCAGGCATTGTCTTTTGGGACAAACCAGTATTTTTGAGCGTTCCTTTCTGAGTACTCTTGTCCGCTAATCTATCTTCCTTTACACCCCTTGGTCTTGATCTGAACCGCCAGGCGTTTGGTCCTTCGTTCACCTGGGGTACCGCCACAGCCGCTTATCAGATTGAAGGAGCCGTTGACCGCGACGGACGAGGTCCTTCTGTATGGGATACGTTCTGTCATCAGAAAGGCAAAATCAAGACCGGCGAACATGCCGACATCGCCTGTGAATTCTACGACCGATACGAGTCCGACTTACAGCTTCACAAAGCGATGGGCTTTGACGCATTCCGGTTCTCGCTGGCCTGGCCCCGGATTTTACCTGACGGAACCGGACGGATCAACGAAGCCGGACTGGCTTTTTACGACCGCCTGATTGATAAATGCCTGGAACTGGGTATTACGCCCTGGATTACGCTTTACCACTGGGATCTGCCGCAGGCGCTCGAAAATCAGGGTGGCTGGCCAAATCGCAACATCGTTGCCTGGTTCGCCCATTACGTCGATATCTGCACCAAAGCGTTCGGCCATAAGGTAAAGCACTGGATCATTCTAAACGAACCGCTGGCGTTTTCGGTACTGGGCTATTTCACCGGGCAGCACGCGCCCGGCCGACGGAGCTTCCGAAGTTTGTTGCCCGTTATTCACCATACGGCTTTAGCCCAGGCCGAAGGGGGTCGGATTGTTCGACAGAACGTACCGGATGCGCATGTTGGAACTACCTTTTCCTGCTCACCCATCGACCCGTTTACCGATTCTCCGCGCGATCAGGCGGCTGCGGCTCGTGTCGATGCCCTGCTGAACCGGTTATTTATTGAACCGGTGCTTGGGCTTGGGTATCCGACCCGCGAACTGCCCTTTCTGGGTGGTATTGCTAAAAAGGTTGCAAAACCGGGCGACATGGAACGGATGGCGTTCGACTTTGATTTCATTGGCCTGCAACACTACTTCCGGGCCGTGGTCGAGCAATCGTATTTTATGCCCTACCTGTGGGCCAAAGACGTATCGCCGTTGCGTAGAGGGGTGCAGACCATTACGGAAATGGGCTGGGAAGTCTATCCCGAAAGTATGTACCGCGTCATTCGCCAGTTCGGGCAGTACGCGGACGTCAAAAAAATATATATTACTGAGAGCGGGGCCGCTTTTTACGATACCGTGCACAACGGCGAAGTGAACGACGTAGCCCGTCGGGAGTACCACCAGAATTACCTGCGGAACGTACTGCGGGCCAAGCAGGAAGGCTTTCCGGTGGAGGGCTATTTCGCCTGGACCTTTTTGGATAACTTCGAGTGGGCCGAAGGCTACCGCCCCCGCTTTGGGTTAGTGTATGTTGATTTCCGAACGCAGCAACGGATCGTCAAAGCGTCGGGTCGCTGGTTTCAACAGCTGTTAACGGATACACATGATTGGGTCGGCCACCAAAGCCACTAACGCTTTTTTCAAACCTCACCGCTAGTCAGGGAGTTGTTCAGCATACATAAACTGACCAACGTTATGCAATACCCCGAATTTATTCATGAGGCCAAACAGAAACTTGGCGTTGATTCTGAGCAGGAAGTGCTCGACATTACCCGTGCGTTTCTGCATACATTAACCGAACACCTGGCAGGTAATGCCGCCGACAACCTGGGGGCTCAGCTACCGGGTCCACTGCTGGATATCATCCGTGAAATTAACCCGGAAGAACGGGATCAGGGCCAACGCTTTAAGCTAACCGAGTTCTACGATCGCGTGGCCGATAAAGTAGGTGCCGACCAGGAAACGGGCCAGCGTTATACCCAGCAGTTCATGCAGTTGTTCAGCTCGATGATCACCGAGGGTGAACTGCACAAGTTGAAAGTGACGCTGTCGGAGGATTATGCTCCCCTTTTCGACTCCGTTTCAACCTCGGAAAACGCGTCCAATTCATAATGAATGAACAGTGGATACTGTGCAATGAGTAATGTCAGCCGAACTGGAAGCGACAATCAGTATTCATTGTACAGTATTCTTGTTTATTTGCCAACCTATGCCAACTATACTTCCTCTTACTACCCCAGAACAAGCTGTAACGGCTATCCAATCCGGCAACCGCGTATTCATTCACAGTGTTGCGCAAACCCCGCACGTTCTGATCAACGCGATGGTCGGGCGAGCCAGCGAACTGAAAGATGTTGAAGTGTGCCACATTCATACCGAAGGTCCACTACCCTATCTGGATGCGCAATACCGCGATTCCTTCCGGGCCAACTCGTTCTTCATTGGCGCCAACATGCGGAAACAGTTGAACCAGGGCATTGGTGATTACGTCCCGGTGTTTCTAAGCGAGGTTCCCTTACTGTTCAAGCGAAATATTCTGCCGATCGACGTAGCGCTCATTCAGGTTTCTCCGCCCGACCAGCACGGCTACTGCTCACTCGGCCCCTCCGTCGACGTATCGTTAGCCGCTATTCAATCGGCCAAATACATTATTGCTCAAATCAACCCGCGGGTTCCCCGGACGCATGGTGATGGGCTGATTCCGGTGAGTATGCTCCATGCCGCAGTTGAAGTTGACGAGCCGATCTACGAAGTGTTGCCCGGTGAAATCAGCGCCGAAGACCGCAAGATTGGGCAATACGTAGCCAGCCTGGTCGAGGACGGAGCCACGCTTCAGCTCGGCATTGGCGGCATTCCGAACGCTACGTTAGCTGAACTAATACACCATAAAGGGCTGGGTATTCATACCGAGATGTTCTCGGATGGGGTAATCGACCTGGTAGAGCGGGGCGTTATCACGGGCGAGCACAAGACTGTGCTGCCCCACCGGATCGTATCGGCCTTCGTAATGGGCAGCCAGCGAGTCTATGATTTTATTAACGACAACCCCGGCGTGGCCATGAAACAAGCCAGCTACACCAACGATACGTCCATCATCCGGCGTAACCCCAAAGTGACGGCCATTAATTCCGCGATCGAAATTGATATAACCGGCCAGGTCTGCGCTGACACGATCGGTACGTACCAGTATTCAGGCGTGGGTGGCCAGATGGATTTTGTGCGCGGAGCGTCGCTGTCGGAAGGCGGCAAACCGATTATTGCCTTACCGTCGGTAACGAGCAAAGGGCTGAGCAAGATTGTGCCCTTTCTGAAAGAAGGTGCGGGCGTAACGACGACACGGGCGCACGTTCATTACATTGTCACGGAGTACGGTATTGCGGATCTATACGGTCAGAATCTGCGCCAGCGCGCCCGGGCGCTTATCAACATCGCCCACCCCGATCACCGCGAAGAATTAGAGCGCCAGGCCTTCGCTCGGTTTGGTAGCCTGTAAACACTAAAGACGGGTACGTTTGCTGTTTCATACGGCAGCGACCGACCGTTCAGGCGACCCTGCGTAAACTCCGTCACATGACAGCCAGTAAGCGAGGAGATGAGCAATAATCGTAGTATGTCATGTCCTAGAATAGGTTTACAGCCCGCAACTGAGCTGTAACATGAACAAACGACAAAGAGCCGTACGAGAATACTTACTGGGTGGGTGCACC